>NZ_JBITFP010000015.1:8745-164190 GCF_044456245.1 Micromonospora sp. NPDC051006 | reverse complement strand
CCTACAGCAAGATGTGGATCACCGTGAAGTACAACTGGAGCCTGACCCTGCAGTCCTCGGAGAAGTCCGCGCTGCAGAGCATGCTCAACACCTGCGGCTCCTGACCGCCGTACCCGCCGCCCGGCCGGGCTGCCCACTGGGCAGCCCGGCCGGGCGCTGCGGCGCGGTGTAGATGCGTGCAGCGGCTCATCGCCCACCGCGAGGGGTCGTTGGTCAGATCTGGACGAGGGCCGACCTGTGCGCCCGCCGCCAGGCCGCCGAGGTCATGCTCACCGAGCGGTTCACCCGCACCCGGGAGGCCGGCGACCTTCCGTCAACCGTCGAGCCCCGGCACGCTGCGGTGTACGTCATCGCCCTGTCCCAGGGCTTCGCGGTCCGGGCCGCCTCCGGCGCCAGCCGCGAAGACCTACGAAGCCTGGCCGAACTCGCCCTGCTCAAACTTCCCTGGGAATGAGGCGTCCTCACGCCGGCCTGCGATGGGCTCTGACGACCAGGTCCTGGATGCTCATTCCCGTCGAACCGTGCCCGACCTGGCGGGTCCGGCACTCCGCCACGTCGACGCGCCACAACTCCGTGCTCAGCGAACCTGTCACCGCGTCGAGACCGATCGAGGCCTGCTCGGGGGCGTGGGCCGCCGAGTGCTCGTCGCCAGGAGCGTGCCCGACGACGAGCAGCGTTCCGCCTGGGGCGACGGCCTGGGCCAGCCGGGCAACGAACTCGCTGAAGGGCATGGTGGGGTGGACGTACTGGCTGAGCACCAGGTCGTACTGCTCCGGGGGTTCCCAGGTCGTCAGGTCGGCCACCAGCCAGGAGACGCGCGAGGCGACGTCAGGTTCCTGGCGTGCCGCGAGGTCCTTGGCGTCGCGGACGGCTGTCGCCGAGACGTCGACCGCCGTCACCTGCCAGCCTTGCCGGGCGAGCCAGAGCGCGTCAGCTCCACGTCCGCAGCCCGCGTCCAGCGCGGACCCGACGGGAAAGCCGGTGAGCTCGGCCACCAGCTGGGGGCTCGGCGAGCCGGGTGTACCCGCGTGCCCCTGGTAGTGCTGCTCCCACCATCGCGGGCCGAACGCGGGGTGCTCCCCGTGCGGCGATCCCTGCTGGCCGTGAACCTTGTCCATTTCTCGACTCCTGCTGAGTTGTGCGAAGGAGACAGGTCAGCGCTGTCTGGGCTCAACGGTAGGGTCCGATTCGATAGCGGCAAGGGGCTTTGCGATTTCGGCAAGAAGCCGAGTATCGTGGCGGCTATGTCCCAGGCCGATCTGTCAGATGTCGTTCGTCAACGCATCCGCGGACTGCGCCAGGCGCGCGGCTGGAGCCTCGACTCGCTCGCCGCCCGGTGCCACATCAGCGCGTCGACGCTGAGCCGGATCGAGACGGGTCACCGTCGCATCGACCTCGACCAGCTCGTCGCACTCGCCCATGGGCTGGACACCACGATCGATCATCTCGTGGAGCCGATCGATGACGCCGACGTGATCATCCGGCCGGTGCGGCATCAGGAGGTCGGTCTGACCACCTGGGTGCTGTCGCGCGACGCGGCCCAGCACGGTGGCCGCCTGGTGGCCAAGATGCGGATCACTCCCGAACGGCGCACCGGTCCCGGGAGTCTGGCTGTCCATCCCGGCCGGGAATGGTTCACCGTGCTCAGCGGCACCGCCGTGCTCTACCTCGGCGAGCGCCGGCTGACGGTCGGTCCGGGTGAGGCGGCGGAGTTCTCCACCATGATCCCGCATTCCATCGGCGCGCTGGGCGGGCCGGTCGAGATCCTCACGATGTTCGACCAGGACGGGGAGCGGGCGCACGCCGAGTCGTCCGGAGCCGCGCCCAGCACGGAGTGACTCTTCGTTCTTGCGGTTTTCGGAGGGCGATGTCGAGGACCGGTGGCCGGCTCCGTCCCCTGGGTGAGCGCGACGAGAATGGGTCGCAACCAGCACCGAGGAGAAACACGATGGCCAAGTACCTGCTGCTGAAGCACTACCGCGGCGCGCCGGCTGCGGTCAACGACGTGCCGATGGACCAGTGGGCGCCGGAGGAGATCTCGGCGCACGTGCAGTACATGAACGACTTCGCGGCTCGGCTCGAGACCACGGGCGAGTTCGTCGACGGCCAGGCCCTCGCCCCCGAGGGGACGTTCGTCCGGTACGACGGCGAGGGGCGCCCGCCGGTCACCGACGGCCCGTTCGCCGAGACCAAGGACCTCATCGCCGGCTGGATGGTGATCGACGTCGACAGCTACGAGCGTGCCGTCGAACTGGCCGGGGAGCTGTCGGCCGCTCCCGGCGCGGGTGGGAAGCCGATCCACGAGTGGCTCGAGCTGCGCCCGTTCCTGACTGCGTCGCCCACCATCACGGAGTGCCACTGAGGTGAACGAGCTCCTGCTCCGGAGCCTCATGCCGAGCGTGCTCGCCATCCTCGTCCGCCGCGGAGCCGACTTCGCGGCGGGCGAGGACGCCGTGCAGGACGCAATGGTCGAGGCGGTCCGCGTCTGGCCGGCCGACCCGCCGCGGGACCCGAAGGGCTGGCTGGTCACCGTGGCCTGGCGCCGGTTCCTCGACGCGACCCGGGCGGACGCCGCCCGGCGCCGGCGGGAGGACCTCGTCGACGACGAGCCGGCGCCCGGGCCCGCGCCCGGGGTGGACGACACGCTCCAGCTCTACTTCCTGTGCGCTCACCCGTCGCTGACGCCGTCGTCCGCGGTCGCGCTCACGCTGCGCGCCGTCGGCGGGCTGACCACCCGCCAGATCGCTCAGGCCTACCTGGTGCCCGAGGCGACCATGGCGCAGCGCATCAGCCGGGCCAAGCGCACCGTCTCGGGGTTGCGGTTCGACCAGCCCGGCGACGTCGCCACCGTGCTGCGCGTGCTCTACCTGGTCTTCAACGAGGGCTACTCCGGCGACGTCGACCTGGCCGCCGAAGCCATCCGGCTCACCCGGCAACTCGCGGCCGCGATCGACCACCCCGAGGTGGCGGGGCTGCTCGCACTCATGCTGCTGCACCATGCCCGGCGCGCCAGCCGGACCGCGCCGGACGGCAGCCTGGTGCCGCTCGCCGAGCAGGACCGTGGCCGGTGGGACACCACGTCGATCGCCGAGGGCGTCGAGATCCTGCAGGCGGCCCTCGCCCGCGACCGGCTGGGCGAGTTCCAGGCCCAGGCCGCCATCGCGGCCCTGCACGCCGACGCGCCCACCGCCGAGGAAACGGACTGGGTGCAGATCGTCGAGTGGTACGACGAACTCGCGCGCCTGACCGACAGTCCGGTCGTCCGGCTCAACCGCGCGGTGGCCGTCGGCGAGGCCGATGGACCGCGAGCCGGGCTCGCAGCGCTCGCCGCGCTGGACGAGGCGGTGCCCCGCCGCACGGCGGTGGCGGCGTACCTCCACGAGCGCGACGGCGACCTGGCGACGGCGGCACGGCTGTACGCCGAGGCGGCCCGAAAGGCCGCCAACCTCGCCGAGCGCGACCACCTGACCCGCCAGGCCGCCCGGCTCAACGCCCGCCGGGACCGTTGACCGGTCACGTTTCCGCAGCACCTGGTGCGGCCAGGGCCCTCAGCCCACCGCGAGTAGGCCCTACCGGCCCGGTCAGTGCTCGCTCTCCGGATGGCCTTCCTGACTGGCGGGGATGAGGCGATCGGGTGCCGGCGGAAAGTCGCGGTGTCCGGCGTCGAGGTCGGTCAGGTCTCCGGCGGCGTTGATGAGGCCGATGTGGGAGAAGGCCTGGGGAAAGTTACCCAGCTGCTCTCCGCTGCGCGGGTCGATCTGTTCGGCGAGCAGACCCAGGTCGTTGGCCTGGGAGGTCAGTCGCTCGAAGAGCTGGCCGGCCCGGTCGCGCTCACCGGCCAGCGCGAGGCAGCTGATCAGCCAGAACGAGCAGATGACGAAGCCGGCGGGGTCGCCCTCCCAGCGACGCAGCAGGCCATGGTCGGACAACCGCTCCTCGACCATCCGAATCGTGGACCGCATCCTCGGGTCGGTCGCCGGCAGGAAGCCGACCAGCGGCATGAGCAGGACCGACGCATCCAGGTCGTCGCTGTCGAAGGCACCCGTGTAGGCCCCCACCCGCTCGCTCCAACCCCGGCTGAGCACGGCGCGGCGTACCTCGTCCCGGGCCGTCGTCCAGCGCGCGACGTCTTCCTGCGAGCCGAGCCGGGTACCGAAGCGGACAGCCCGGTCCAGCGCCGTCCAGCACTGCACCTTCGACGACACGTAGTGGCGCTCGGCGTCACGTGCCTCCCACATTCCCGCGTCGGGCAGGTGCCAGTCCCGCGCGGCCCGTTCGGTCATCGCCCAGAACACGTCCCGGAAATCCGGTGGTATCGGGTCGAGGTGCTCGCGCATCAGCCAGGCCGCGCTCAGTGTCTCACCGTGCACGTCGTTCTGACGTTGCCGCCAGGCATCGTTGCCGACCATCACCGGTCGGCTGTTCGCGTAGCCGGCCAGGTGGTCGAGGTGGTGTTCGGTGAGGTCCCGCTCTCCTTCGACGCCGTACATGATCGGCACGATGCCCTCGGCCATCCCCATCGACCGGGCCAGCCACCCCACCTGCCGGGTGATCTCGTCGGTACAGGCCACTCGCCAGAGCGCGTCCAGGGTGAAACTGAAGTCGCGGATCCAGACGTAGCGGTAGTCGTAGTTCCGCGCCCCGCCCAGCTCCTCGGGCAGCGACATGGTCGGGGCGGCAACCACCGCCCCGCTGGGCCGGTAGGTCATGCCCTGCACCACCAGCGCGCTGCGTCGCACCTGCTCACGGTAGAGACCCTGGTAGTCGTGCAGACCGAGCCACGACCGCCAGCCCGCCGCCGCGTCGTCGATCACCTGTTGGGCGTCCAACACCGCCGGCGGGCCGGCGTTGTACGCCGGTGCGTACGCGAGGGTGAAGTCGTGGGTTTCCCCGGCCCGTACCGTGAACGATCCGAACGCCTCGCCGCCCTCGGCGGACAGCGGAACGCTGGTACGCAGATTCAGCCGGGCCGCTGCCGCGGCGGCGACCAACGCGGCGTCCTGCCACACCAACTGGGCGGTCATCCGGCCGTACTCGAACCGCGGCCGGTAGTGCAGCCGCATCGGGACCTCGCCCGAGAGCCCTCGCACCACCCGAGCCAGCACTCGCGGCGACTGCAGACCGACGTCATGGCCGCGCGCGCCCGGCTCCAAGGCCAGTGCGTCGGTGATCGCCACACTGCCGGTGGCGGTACTGAAGACGGTGCGCAGCACCAGCGAGTCGACCAGATAGGCACGTTCGGTCCGGAACGGGCCCTCGGGACGGATCTCCCAGTGCCCGGCGTCGTCGTCGAGCAGCCGGGCGAAGACCGACGGAGCGTCGAACCGTGCCGGGCACCACCAGTTCACCGAACCCGCGCTGTCCACCAATGCGGCGCTCCGGCCATCCGCCAGGAACCCGTGGTCCGCGATCTGCCCCGATCCCATCCGGCGGACTACCCGAACGGAACTCACTGACACGTTTCGCCCCGGCGCCGCCATGGCATGCCGCGGAAGTCCTTCTCACGCGTCCGCCGGACCGGTTCCGACGATGTCGTCGCCGAAGGCGGCCGCGAGCGCCTTCGCGATCAGGTCGGACAGCTCGCTCCGTCCGTCCTCCTCGGCCCAGCGCACCAGTGCCGTGTGCATGGCGGCCAGGCAGGCGCTGGCCGCCGCTTGAGCGTGGAACGGCGCGTCCGGGTCGGTGGCGTCGTCCGCGAGGGCGGCGACGATGGCCTGCTGCAGGGCGTAGTGGTTGTCCAGGTGCTTGGCCCGCAGGGCCGGCGTCGAGATCATGAGCCGGAGGCGGGCGAGCAGGAACTGCCCGTTCGCGGTCGGGGCGTCTCCGTCGCGGCCGCCGGTCAACGTCGCGGCCGAGTCGATGAGCGCGCTGCCGATGCGCCGGACCAGGGGCTGTGTGGTCGGCGTCGCGGCGATCCGCTCGGCGACGAGCCGGCCGTGCTGGTCGATGAGGACGAGGTCCTCCTTGGTGGGGAAGTGCCGGTAGACGGTCATGGGGGACACGCCCGCGGCCTCGGCGACGTCGGTCACGGTGGTGGCGTCGTATCCGCGCTCGGTGAACAGCCGTACCGCGTGCGCCTGGATCGCGCGCTGCGTGTCGGCTCGTCGTTGTGCTCGCAACGTTGAGTGCTGGTCGGGCATGTGATAGACACTACCGCACTGGTAGTAACTACCAGTTCGGTAGCAACTCGCATCGTGAGGTGGATGAGCATGACTGATCTGGCCGGTAGGACAGCTCTGGTGACCGGAGCGTCGCGCGGCATCGGGCGGGCGATCGCGGCCCGCCTGGCGGCGAACGGGGCAGCGGTCATCGTGCACTTCGGCGCGGACAAGGACGGTGCGGCGGCGACCGTCGACGAGATCGAACGCGCCGGCGGGAGCGCACGCGCCGTCCGTGCGGAGCTGGGTGTGGACGACGACGTCGAGACGCTCTTCGCGGGCGTCGAGGCCGCCCTGGCCGGGCGGCCACTCGACATCCTCGTCAACAACGCGGCGGCCGTGCCCGCCGGCCCGCTCGCGGTCACGACGCGCGCGGAGTTCGACCACCTCTTCGCGGTGAACGTACGAGCGCCGTACTTCATCATCGAGCGAGCACTGCCGCTGCTGCGCCACGGTGGCCGCATCGTCAACATCTCATCCGTGGCGACCCGGATGGCCAACCCCACCCAGACGTCGTTCGCCATGACGAAGGGCGCGCTCGAGACGATGAGCCTGACCCTCGCCAGCCAGCTCGGGACCCGGGGGATCACGGTGAACGCGGTTGCTCCCGGCGCCACCCGCACGGCGACCAACGGATCGGCCTTCGAGGCGCCGGGCCTGGCCGAACTCATCACCGCGATGACGGCACTCGATCGGCTGGGAGGCGCCGACGACGTCGCCGACGTGGTCGCCTTCCTCGCCTCCGACGCGGCGCGCTGGATCACCGGTCAGGTCATCGACGCGAGTGGTGGCCTGTTCCTCGGACCGCGCGCCTGACCACAGATCGCCGGCCCGCCTGAACGAGGAGGCGTGGTTTACCGCCGGGCCCGCCGGGCAGGACTGCACCATGCCCACACGCTCCACCATTCGCCTCGACAACGCTCTTCCGCTCGCCCTGGAGGGCTACGCCTGGCTGCCCAACCGGCTGCGCCGGGCCGACGCGGACGTACTGCGGACTCGGCTGCTGGGGCAGCGCGCCGTGGCGTTGCACGGTCCGGCCGCCGCGCGCTTCTTCTACGACGAGCGGAACGTCCGCCGGCAAGGAGCGATCCCGGGCCCGGTGCAGAGCACCCTGTTCGGCCACCACGCGGTGCACACCCTCGACGGCGCGGCGCACCGGGTCCGTAAGGAACTGCTCGTCGGGCTGCTGATGAACGGCGGCATCGACGGCCTGGTCGACCGGGCCGCCGCTGCCTGGCAGGCCGCCGCCCGGGACTGGCCGACCCGGAGCCCGGTGGTCCTCTTCGACGAGGTCAGCCAGGTGCTGACCCGGGCGGTCTGCGACTGGACCGGCATCCCGCTCGCGCCGGCCGAGGTGCCGGTGCTCGCCGGCGACCTCGTCGCCATGGTCGACGGCTTCGCCACCGCCGGTCCCCGGCACTGGCGGGCCCGGCGGGCCCGGACCCGCCGGGAGAACTGGCTGGCCACGCTGATCGAGCAGGTCCGCCGGGGCGAGTCGAGCGCCGCACCGGGTTCCGCGGTCGCGGCGGTGGCGGAGCACCGGGACGTCGACGGCAAGACGCTGGACCCCTGCGTCGCCGCGGTCGAGCTGCTCAACATCATCCGGCCCACGGTCGCGGTGAGCTGGTTCGTGGCCTTCGCCGGGCACGCGCTTCACCGCTGGCCGGCGCATCGGGACCGGCTCGGCTCGGCCGAACCGGCGTTCACCGAGGCGTACGCGCACGAGGTCCGCCGGTTCTATCCGTTCGCGCCGTTCGTCGGCGGGCGGGCGGTGACCGACCTGGCGTGGGAGGGGGTGCCCATCCCGGCCGGCGCGATCGTGCTGCTCGATCTGTACGGACAGAACCACGACCCCCGACTCTGGCCGGAGCCGTACCGGTTCCGCCCGGAGCGCTTCCTCGGCCGGGAGATCGGGCCGTTCGAGCTGGTGCCGCAGGGCGGTGGCGATCCACGCACCGGCCACCGCTGCCCCGGCGAGCTGATCACCGTGGCGTTGCTGCGGGATCTCGCCGTGCGGCTGGCCCGCCTGGCCTACACGGTGCCCGAGCAGGACCTTCGCATCCCTCTGCACCGCATCCCGACCCGACCGGTGGACGGCCTGGTGATCGCGGTCCGTCCGACGGCCTGACGGACCGCTCCCGCGTCGCCGCCGCCATCGGTGACACCGCGGCGCTGTCGGTGCGCCCGGAACGGCCGTCAGTCGGTGCCGTCGGTGTCGGCCAGGCGGTCGGCCGGCGCCGTGGTGACCGGATGTCCCGTGTCGTCCACCATCCCCGGCGCCATGCTCCCGCCGTGCGCCTCCTGCGCCGCCCGGGTCCGCCGTGCCGCCGCATCCTGCGGAATCGCGATGTCGTCGTCGCGCTGCTGCTCCGGGTTGCTCACCGGCCACGTCCCTCCGTCGGTCTTGAAGCGGCGGTACCCCGACGGACGGCACGGAAACCGGGTCAGCGCGATGCCCGGTTCGGGAGCAGCAACTCCTCGTGATCGAGTTCCCGTTCCAGGATGCGGAGCCCTTCGTCGGGCAGCCGGCCGGCGTCGCGCCAGCGCAGCAGCTCCTCTCGCTGCGCGCCGATGGCCGCCCGACGGACCCGTAGCGCCGTCTCGTACTGCGGTGAGGTGGGTAGCTCGGCCGACTCGGTCTGCTCCAGCAGGTCGAGCCGCCCGCGGTAGCGCGCCAACCGGGTCAGCAGTTGGGTGCGGGTGGTGTTGACGGCCTCCGCGCTGTCCCGGTCGTCGGCGGCGACCTCGTCCAGGCGGGCCAGGGCAGCCTCGACCGCCGCCGAGCGGGCCTCGTTGCGGATCCGAGCCTGGTCGGTCTCGTTGGCGCGCAGGCCCAGCATCCGTACCAGCGGCGCGAACGTCAGGCCCTGCCCGACGAGCGTCACCAGGACGACCACGAAGGTGCAGAACAGCAGAAGGTTGCGGTCGGGGAAGGGCGCGCCGCTCTCGGTGGTCAGCGGCAGCGTGAAGATCGCCGCCAGGCTGATGACGCCACGGGTGCCGGACCAGCTCAGCGCCACCACTTCGCGGCGGTTGAGCCGGCGGGCGTTGCGGTCCGCGCGCGCGACCTGCCGGCTGCTGCTGGTCTCGTCGGGGTCGTCCTGGTCGGAGATGCCACCCAGGCGGGTGTGCAGCGACCGGGGGAGCGACTGGGTCAACCCCAGCCACGCGGGGCGTAGCAGCAGCACCACGCCGACCGATATCGCGACGGCGATGGCGATGGTGGACGGGTCGTACTGGCGCAGGCCCCGGACGACCTCGGGAAGCTGCTGGCCGATCAGCAGGAAGACGAAGCCTTCCAGGAGGAAGTCGACCAGCCGCCACACCGCGCTGGTCTGCAACCGGCTGGCGCCGGAGTCGAGCTGGGGCGTGTGGTGGCCGACGACCAGCCCGGCGATCACCACGGCGAGCACGCCGGAGACGTGCAACTCCTCGCCCAACAGGTAGGCGACGAACGGCGTCGCCAGCGAGATGGCGTTGGACAGCAACGGGTCCACGGTCAGCGGTCGAGCCAGCCGTACCGCCCAGGCGACGACCGCCCCCACGGCGACGCCACCGGCCGCCGCCAGCACGAACTGCCCCACGGCCGCCGGAAAGGAGAACTCACCACCGACGGCCGCGGCCACCGCGACGCTGAGGATCGTCAGCGCGGTCGCGTCGTTGAGCAGTCCTTCGCCCTGGATGATCGTGACCAGCTTCGGCGGCAGGTTCACCCGGCGGCCCACCGCCAGGGCGGCCACCGGGTCGGGCGGCGCGACAGCGGCGCCGATCGCGATGCCGGCAGCCAGGGTCGCCCCCGCGACGAACAGGTGGAACCCGATTCCCACGAGTAACGCGGTGAAGAGCACCAGCACCACGGACAGGCTGACCACGATGCGTAGGTTCCGGCGGATGCCCAACAACGAGGAGTCCAGTGCGGCGCTGTAGAGCAACGGCGGCAGCACGACCATGAGCACGAGGTCGGGATCGAGGCTGATGTTCGGCCCCGGGAGCAGCGCGTAGGCGATGCCGATGAGCGGCAGCAGCGCCGCCGCCGGCAGGCCGGTACGGGCCGCCACCCACCGCACCACCACGATGACCGCGACGGCGGCGAGCACGAACAACAACATCGTCTGGGTGCTCACCTGGTGACCTCTCCCTGAAGCGGCGCGAGGGTACGAGACTGGGCGGCTCGACGGCCCGGCTCGCGGCTGAAACCGGCTGGTCGGATCCGATCGGTGACGCGCGCCGACGCCGGGTAAGGGCTGGCAGCGCAGCCTGCAGCGGGTCTCGAGCGTACCCGCTTGATCAGCCGAGACCGCTCGCTGCCGTCGTGGGCACTCCCGCGCGAACTGCCGTTGCCGGCCGACGGGTGAGCTTCACCATGGCCTCTCGGCGGTGGTGACGGGTATTTCACGCGACCGGCACGGCCCAGGTCACCGGGTGGCAACGCCGCGGCGGGAAGTTACCGCCATGCCTGCCACGCTGACCCCGCCCGCCGCCCCCGACGCGGCGGCGGCCCCGACCAGCGGCCGGGGCCGCTGGATCACGCACTGGGACCCGGAGGACGACGCATTCTGGAACGGCGGTGGACGCCGGGTCGCCCGTCGCAACCTCGTCTACTCGATCTTCGTCGAGCACATCGGCTTCTCGATCTGGCTGCTCTGGAGCGCGGTCGCGGTCAGTCTCCCCGCCGCCGGCTTCCGGTTCACCGTCGATCAGCTCTTCTGGCTGGTCGCCCTGCCGAACCTGGTGGGCGCGGTGATGCGCATCCCGTACACCGTCGCGGTGGCGCGCTTCGGCGGCCGGAACTGGACCGTGGTCTCCGCCGTCCTGCTGCTGGTGCCGATCACGCTGCTCGTCGCCTGCGTCGGCAACCCCGGCACGCCCTACTGGTGTTTCCTGGTGGCGGCGGCGACCGCCGGATTCGGTGGCGGGAACTTCGCCTCGTCGATGGCGAACATCTCCTACTTCTATCCGGAGCGGCGAAAGGGCTTCGCCCTGGGGGTCAACGCCGCCGGCGGCAACCTCGGGGTGGCCGTGGTGCAGTTCGCGGTGCCGCTGGTGATCACGGTGCCGCTGCTCGGCGCGGCTCAGGGCGACGGGGTGTGGTTGCAGAACGCCCCGCTGCTGTGGCTGCTGCCGGTGCTGGTGGCGGCGTGTTGCGCCTGGCTGTTCATGGACAACCTGAGCGTGGCCCGGGCCTCGGTGGCCGAGCATGCGGCGGTGCTGCGTAACCGGCACAGCTGGATCATGTCCGGGCTCTACATCGGAACGTTCGGCTCGTTCATCGGTTACTCGGCCGCCCTGCCGCTGCTCATCTCGTCACAGTTCCCGCAGATGCAGGGGCTGCTCTACGCCGCGCTCGGCCCGCTGGTCGGCTCGCTGGCCCGCCCGGTCGGTGGGTGGCTCGCCGACCGCCTCGGCGGCAGCCGGGTCACCGCGGTGACGTTCCTCGTCATGGCGCTGGGCGTCGGCGGCGTGCTGGTCAGCCTCAGCGCGCACCGCTTCGCCCCGTTCCTCGCCGCCTTCCTGTTGCTCTTCGTGGCCAGCGGTGTGGGCAACGGGTCGACGTACCGGATGATTCCGGCGATCTTTCGCAGCCAGGCGGTGGCGGGGGCGGGCGACGATCCGCGGGCCGTGGCCGAGGCGGCAGCGCGGGGGCGTACGGACGCGGCAGCCGTGATCGGGCTCGCCTCGGCCGTCGGGGCGCTCGGCGGGTTCCTCATCCCGCGCGGCTTCGGCACGTCGATCGCGCAGACCGGCTCGGTCGACGCCGCCCTGCTGGTGTTCCTCGCCGGCTACGCCGCCTGCCTCGCCGTGACGTGGTGGTTCTACCTGCGCACGGTGCTGGTCAGGTTCTCACCGAGCCTCGCCGGGGCGGCGGTCTGAACGCCGCGCCACCGCGGCCGGAAGAACCGGCCCGAGGGCCGCGGCTCACCTTCACCAAGGCTGGGAGACGGATGTGACATCGGATTTTCACGCCGGAAACGGCGGCTTGGCTGCGGGGAAACAGCTGGCGACGAGTCTCGCTGACGTGACGGCGACCGCCACCCACTGCCCGTACTGCGCCCTGCAGTGCGCGATGACGCTGACACGTGTCGAGGGCGCGGTCGTCGTCGACGGCCGCGAATTCCCGACCAACGGCGGCGGCCTTTGCCAGAAGGGCTGGACCGCCGCCGAACTGCTCGACCACCCGCAGCGCCTGCTCACCCCGCTGCTGCGCGACGAGAGCGGGCAGCTGCGGCCGGCGAGCTGGGCGGCGGCCTACGACCGGATCATCACCGCGATCACCGCCATCCAGCGACGGCACGGCCGCGACGGCGTCGCCGTGTTCGGTGGCGGCGGGCTGACGAACGAGAAGGCGTACGCGCTCGGGCGGTTCGCCCGCGTGGCGCTGCGCACCCGCATGATCGACTACAACGGCCGGTTCTGCATGTCCTCGGCGGCCGCCGCCGGGATGCGGGCGTTCGGCGTCGACCGGGGACTGCCGTTCCCGGTGAGCGACATCGCCACCGCGGACGCGGTGCTGCTGGTCGGGGCGAACCCGGCCGAGACGATGCCCCCGTTCGTCCGCCACCTGGATCCGGCGCGGCTGATCGTGGTGGATCCGCGCGCCACCCCGACCGCCCGCCGGGCCGCCCGGCACCTGCAACCCACGCCCGGCACCGACCTGGCGCTCGCCAACGGGCTGCTGCACATCGCCGTCGTCGAGGGGCTGGTCGACCGGGCGTACGTCGCGGCGCGTACCACCGGCTTCGCGCAGGTCCGCCGGAGCGTCGCCGGTTACTGGCCGGCCCGGGTCGAGCGGCTGACCGGGGTGCCGATCGCCGACCTGTACGCGACCGTGGAGCAGCTCGCCGCCGCGTCGACCGCGATCGTGCTCACCGCCCGCGGCGCCGAGCAGCACGCCAAAGGCACCGACACGGTGTCCGCGTTCGTCAACCTGGCCCTCGCCCTGGGCCTGCCCGGCCGGCCCGGTTCCGGGTACGGCTGCCTGACCGGCCAGGGCAACGGGCAGGGCGGGCGCGAGCACGGGCAGAAGGCCGACCAGTTGCCCGGCTACCGCCGGATCGACGACCCGGCGGCGCGGGCGCACGTGGCCGCCGTGTGGGGCGTCGACCCGGACAGCATTCCCGGGCCGGGGCCGTCGGCGTACGAACTGCTCACCTCCCTCGGCGCCGAGGGAGGGCCGCGGGGGCTGCTGGTCTTCGGGTCCAACCCGGTGATCTCCGCGCCCCGCGCGGCGGCGGTGGAGCGTCGGCTGCGCGAGCTGGAGCTGCTGGTGGTGGCCGACGTCG
Organism: Micromonospora sp. NPDC051006; assembly: GCF_044456245.1. Classification (NCBI taxonomy): domain Bacteria; kingdom Bacillati; phylum Actinomycetota; class Actinomycetes; order Micromonosporales; family Micromonosporaceae; genus Micromonospora; species Micromonospora sp. NPDC051006. The sequence goes on along the minus strand of NZ_JBITFP010000015.1, from coordinate 150,752 downwards.
TGCGTTCCGAGACCGCGCAGCTGGCCGACGTGGTGCTGCCGGTCGCGCAGTGGGCCGAGGAGGACGGGACGATGACCAACCTGGAGGGGCGGGTGATCCGCCGCCGCCGGCTGTCGGGCCCGCCGCCCGGCGTGCGCACCGACCTCACCGTGCTGGCCGAGCTGTCCGGGCGGCTGGGGGCGACGACCGGCGACGACCCGCGGACCGTCTTCGACGAGCTGCGCCGTGCCAGCGCGGGCGGGATCGCCGACTACTCCGGGATCAGCTACCCGCGTATCGACGCCGAGGGCGGGGTCTTCTGGCCGTGTCCGGGCCCGGACCACCCGGGCACGCCGCGGCTCTTCCTGGACCGGTTCGGCACCCCGGACGGGCGGGCCCGGTTCGTCGCGGTCGAGCACCGGCCGGCGGCGGAGGAGCCGGACGAGTCGTACCCGCTGTACCTGACCACCGGGCGCGTGCTGACCCAGTACCAGTCGGGCGCGCAGACGCGCCGGATCGGCAAGCTGCCCGGCTGCCCCTTCGTGGAGCTGCACCCGGACCTGGCGGTGCGCCTCGGGGTGGCCGAGGGGGAGCCGGTGGTGGTGACGACCCGGCGGGGGAGCGCCACGGCGGCGGCCCGGCTGAGCGAGGCGATCCGCCCGGACACCGTGTTCATGCCGTTCCACTATCCCGGCGCGGCCCGCGCCAACACGCTGACCAGCACGGCGTTGGATCCGATCTCCCGGATGCCGGAGTTCAAGGTGTGCGCCGCACGAGTCGCTGCCGCGCCCGGTGTAGGGCTCTCGTGAGGGTGGTCATCGCCGGCTACGGGATGGCCGGGGCCCGTCTCGCCGCCGAGCTGCGGGTCCGCAGCGTCGATGTGAAGGTCACCGCGTTCGGCGCGGAGGCGCATCCGGCGTACAACCGGATCCTGCTGTCGGCGCTGCTGGCCGGCAAGGTCGGCGAGGACGACCTGCCACTGGTCGAGCCGCCCGGCGGTGTGGACGTCCGGCTGGGAACGGCGGTCACCGCCGTCGACCGGGCCCGGCGCGTGGTCCGCACCGTCGACGACGAGCAGGAGTACGACGCCCTGGTGCTGGCGACCGGCGCCCGCCCGGTGCTGCCGCCGCTCGCCGGGCTGACCCGCGAGGACGGGACGCTGGCGGACGGGGTTTCGCTGTTCCGCACCCTCGACGACTGCCGACGCATCACGACGGACGCCCGTGAGGGCGCGACGGCGGTGGTGCTCGGCGGTGGCCTGCTCGGCATCGAGGCCGCCCGAGGGCTGGCCGAACGCGGGCTGCGGGTGACCGTGGCGCACGCCGGCACGCACCTGCTGGAGCGGCAGCTCGACCCGGAGGCCGGCGGCGTGCTCTCCCGTACCCTCGCCGACCTCGAGGTGCGGGTACGCCTCGGCGCGCGGGCCGTCCAGTGGAGCGGCGACGGGCTGCGCCTGGCCGACGAAACCGTCCTCCCCGCCGACCTGCTGGTGGTGGCCTGCGGGGTATGCCCGGACACCGGGCTCGCCCAGGCGGCCGGGCTCGCGGTCAACGTGGGGGTGCTGGTCGACGACGCCCTGCGCACCAGTGACCCGCGGGTCTCCGCCATCGGTGACTGCGTCGAGCACCAGGGCACCGTCTACGGTCTGGTCGCCCCCGCCTGGGAGCAGGCCGCCACGGTCGCCGACCGGCTCACCGGCGGCGCGACGACCTACCGGGGATCCCGCCCGGTGACCCGGCTCAAGGCCGCCGGCATCGACCTGGCCGCGATGGGCTCGCTGGCCGCCGGGCCGGACGCCGAGACGATCTGCTTCGCCGACCCGGCCCGGGGCACGTACGCCAAGGTGGTGGTCCGGGACGGCCGGCTCACCGGTGCGGTGCTGCTCGGGGACAACCCGACCGTCGGCACGCTGGTGCAGCTCTTCGACCGCAACGGCGAGGTGCCCGTGGACCGGCGTTCCCTGCTGCTCGGCCGGGCGCTCGGGGCGGCCCCGGCACCGGTCGAATCCCCGGCGTTCATGCCGGACCAGGCGGTGGTGTGCCGCTGCAACAGCGTGTCCAAGGCGGCGATCACGGCGTGCTGGCGTGGCGGAGCACGCCGCCTCGCCGACGTGGTGGCCGGAACCCGGGCCACCACCGGCTGCGGCGGTTGCGTCGACGCGGTGCGTGGACTCGTGGACTGGCTGGCGAGCGTGGATCCGGCCGAGGCCGCCGCCGAGCCGGTGCCGCCCGGGATGACCCGGGCGCCGGCCGCGACCGCGCCGGCCCGGTCAGGGCCGGCTCCGGCCGGGGTGGCTCTGACGGATGTGACCGAGGAGGTAGCGGTATGAGGCTCGTCGTCATCGGTAACGGCATGGTCGGCCAGCGGTTCGTCGAGGCACTGGTGGCGCGCGACGCCGACCGGCGATGGTCGGTGACGGTCCTCGGCGAGGAACGTCGACCGGCCTACGACCGGGTGCGGCTGTCGGCGTACTTCGAGGGGGTCACCGCCGAGGAGTTGACGCTCGCGCCGACGGGGGTGCCGGCCGGGGTGCGGTTCCGACGCGGCGAGCCCGCCGTCGAGGTGGACCGGGCGGCGCGGGTGGTGCGCACCGCCACCGATGCTTACCCGTACGACGTGCTGGTCCTCGCCACCGGGTCGCGGCCGTTCGTGCCGCCGGTGCCGGGCGCGCAGGGGCCCGGGCGGTTCGTCTACCGCACCCTGGACGACCTGGAGGCGTTGCGCGACTACGCCGGCGCCCGCGGCAGCGGAGTGGTCGTCGGCGGTGGACTGCTCGGCCTAGAAGCGGCGAACGCGCTGCGGCTGCTCCGACTACGGACCTCCATCGTGGAGTTCGCGCCGCACCTGATGCCCGTGCAGGTCGACCAGGCCGGCGGTGCGATGCTGCGGCGGCGCATCGAGGAACTGGGCATCGCCGTGCACTGCGGCACCGCCGTGACCGGCATCGCCGCCGCTGGCGACGCCCTGCGGCTGAGCACCGCTGGAGATCTCACCCTGGACACCGACCTGGTGGTGTTCGCCGCCGGGGTGCGCCCCCGCGACGAACTGGCCAGGGCCGCGGGCCTGCCGGTCGGCGAGCGCGGCGGGGTCCTGGTCGACGCGGCCTGCCGCACCGCCGACGAGCGGATCTACGCGATCGGGGAGTGCGCCTCGATCGACCTCACCCGCGACTGGACCGCCGCGCACACCGCGTCGGAGGGCGGACGCTGCTACGGCCTGGTCGCCCCCGGCTACGCGATGGCCGACGTGGTCGCCGACCGACTGCTCGACGGCGAAACGATGTTCCCGGGCGCGGACACCGCCACCAAGCTCAAGCTGCTCGGCGTGGACGTGGCCAGCTTCGGCGCCACCACCGGCCCGCTCGACGTGGTCTACGCCGACCCCGCGCACGGCCTCTACGCCAAGCTGGTCCTCACCGACGACGCCCGGACCCTGCTCGGCGGGGTGCTCGTCGGCGACGCGTCGGCGTATCCCGCGCTGCGGGCGGCGGTCGGCGGGCCGGTACCCGGCAGGCTCGCCGACTTCCTCGCCACCGGCGCCCCGGATCCGGCCCTGCCCGCGAACGCGCAGGTGTGCAGCTGCAACGCGGTGACCAAGGACCAGATCGTGGCGGCGATCGGCGACGGCTGCGCCGACGTGCCGAGCCTCAAGGCGTGCACGCGCGCCGGCACGACCTGTGGCTCCTGCGTACCCCTGCTCAAGTCGCTGCTCGCGGAGAGCGGGGTGGCCCAGTCCACCGCGCTCTGCGAGCACTTCACGCACTCCCGGCAGGAGCTGTTCGACCTGATCCGGGTACGTGGCATCACCACCTTCTCCGCGCTGATCGGCCGATATGGCACCGGTCGGGGCTGCGACGTCTGCAAACCGGTCGTCGCCTCGATCCTCGCCTCGCTCGGCACCGGCCATGTTCTCGACGGGGAGCAGGCGGCCCTGCAGGACACCAACGACCACTTCCTGGCCAACCTGCAGCGCGACGGCACGTACTCGGTGGTGCCGCGGATACCGGGCGGTGAGATCACCCCGGAGAAACTGATCGTCATCGGCGAGGTGGCCCGCGACTTCGGTCTCTACACGAAGATCACCGGCGGGCAGCGGGTCGACCTGTTCGGGGCGCGGGTGGAGCAGCTCCCCGCGATCTGGCGCCGCCTCGTCGACGCCGGCTTCGAGTCCGGGCACGCGTACGGCAAGGCGCTGCGAACAGTGAAGTCCTGTGTCGGGTCCACCTGGTGCCGCTACGGCGTGCAGGACTCCGTCGGCCTCGCGATCGCGCTGGAGCTGCGCTATCGCGGGCTGCGCGCCCCGCACAAGATCAAAGCCGCGGTGTCGGGTTGCGCGCGGGAGTGCGCGGAGGCCCGGAGCAAGGACTTCGGGGTCATCGCCACCGAGAACGGCTGGAACCTCTACGTCGGCGGCAACGGCGGCTTCCGGCCCCGGCACGCCGACCTGTTCCGCTCGGACCTCAGCACCGAGGAGCTGATCCGCACCATCGACCGGTTCCTCATGTTCTACATCCGCACCGCCGACCGCCTCCAACGCACCGCCGCCTGGTTGGAAGCCCTCGACGGCGGGCTGGAGCACCTGCGCGCGGTCATCGTCGACGACAGCCTCGGCCTCTGCGCCGACCTCGACGCGGCGATGGCCCGGCACACGACCTGCTACGTGGACGAGTGGCGCGCTGTCCTCGACGACCCGGAGAAGCTGCGCCGCTTCGTCTCCTTCGTCAACGACCCCGCGGCGCCGGACCCCGCGATCTCGTTCGCCGTCGAACGAGACCAGCCCGTGCCGTCGAGAACCCAGGTGCGACTGACGGAGGTGATCCGATGACCACGACGACGGCCGGTACCCGCTGGAGCCAGGTGTGCCGTCTGACCGACCTGCTCCCGGAACGAGGCGCCGCCGCGCTCGTCGGCGAGGTCCAGATCGCCGTCTTCCGGCTGCACGACGGGACGGTCCGGGCGACCGGCAACCACGAACCACTCTGCGCAGCCAACGTGCTCTCCCGGGGCATCGTCGGCACCCGGGGCGGTAGGGACATCGTGGTGTCGCCCATGCACAAGCAGGCGTACGACCTGGACACCGGGGCGTGCCTGGACGTGCCGGGAGTGGTCGTGCCGGTCTATCCCGCCCGCGTCCGCGACGGCCTGGTCGAAGTGGCGGTGCCCTGATGGCCACCGGGGCGTCCCCGGTCGGTGCGGTCGCCGCGTCGCCGGCCGGCGGCACACCGTCGCCGGCCGCCGCCCGGGCGGGGGAGGGGGACCTCCCGCCGCTGGCCGGCTTCACCGTGGCGGTCACCGCCGAGCGGCGCCGCGACGAACTCGTCGCCCTCCTGCGGCGACGCGGCGCGCGCGTGGTGACCGCACCCGCCATCACGATCGTGCCGCTGCTCGACGACGAAGCCCTGCACAGCGCCACTCTCGCCTGCGTGGGGCGCGCCCCGGACATCGTCATCGCCACCACCGGCATCGGCTTCCGCGGCTGGCTGGAGGCGGCCGAAGGGTGGGGCGTCGGCGACCCGCTGCGCACCCGCCTGCGCCAGGCCCGGCTGCTCGCCCGCGGCGCAAAACCGTGCGGCGCCATCCGCGCCGCCGGGCTCAGCGAGGAGTGGTCGGCGCCGACCGAGTCGTGCGAGGAGATCCTGCGCCGCCTCCTGGACGAGGGCGTCGCCGGCCGGCGCATCGCCGTCCAACTGCACGGCGGCCCCCAGGCCGATTTCGTCGCGGCGCTCCGGGCCGCCGGAGCCGAGGTGATCGAGGTGCCCGTCTACCGGTGGCGGGCACCAGACGACACCGCCCCGGTGCGCCGGCTGGTCGACCTGATCCTCACCGGGCAGATCGACGCCGCCACCTTCACCAGCGCCCCGGCGGTGCGCACCCTCCTCGACGCGGCGGCACCCGACACGCCCCGACTGCTACGACTCTTCGCCGAGCGGGTCGTGGCCGCCTGCGTCGGCCCGGTCACCGCCGCCCCGTTGCGCGAGCACGGGGTGCCGGCACTCGTGCCCGAACGGGCCCGACTCGGCGCGCTCGTGAAGGCGGTGACCGACGAGCTGCCGCGTCGGGCCCGGCGCATCCGCGTCGCCGGCACCGTGATCGAACTACGCGGACACGCCGTCGTGATCCACGGCGAGCTGCGTCCCCTCGCCCCGGCGTCGATGGCGATCCTGACCAGCCTCGCCGCCCGGCCCGGCGCCGTGCTCTCCCGCGCCCAGCTCTCCGCCGCCCTGCCCCTGAACCAGGACAGCCACGCCGTCAACCAGGCCGTCGCCCGCCTGCGGGCCGCCCTCGGCGACACCCGCTACATCGAAACGGTGGTCAAGCGCGGCTTCCGCCTCCGGGTCGACCCATGAGCGCACCGGCGCTGGTCCTGGTCGCCCACGGGACCCGCTCAGCGGCCGGCCAGACCCAGATCCGCGGCCTCGCGCGGACGGTCGCCGGGCACGCACCGGAGCTGGACCTGCACCTGTCCTACCTGGACGTGCAGCGGCCCCGGCTCGCCGAGGTCGCGCCCCAGTTGGATCGGCCCGCCGTCGTGTTGCCCCTGCTGCTCAGCGCGGGCTACCACGTACGCGTCGACGTTCCGAACGCCACCGCAGGCCACGACGTCACCGTGACACCACCGCTCGGCCCCGATCCGGAGCTGGTCGACGTGCTCGCCCGGCGGATCGCCGCCGCCGGGCCGGCGGACGCCGTCGTGCTCGCCGCAGCCGGCTCCAGCGACGCCCGATCCCGCGCCGACGTCGCCTCGATCGCCGAGGCGCTGCCGATGCCCGCCCGGGTCGCGTACGCCTCGACGAGCACCCCGCGCGTGCCCGAGGTCGTCGCCGGGCTGCGGGCCGAAGGCGCCCGACGGGTCGTGGTCGCCGCGTACCTGCTCGGCGACGGGATCTTCCACCGTTCACTGCGCCGCGCCGGGGCGGACGCCGTCACCGCCCCGCTCGTCACCAGCCCGGTGATCCCTCGGCTGGTGCTGGACCGATACGCCGTGGCGGTGGCGGGCAGGAGCGATGTGGCGCGCGTCATGTAGCCGCCACGTCACAGGGATCGGGCCGCCGGCATCTCATGTTCGTCCAGCGCAACGCCACGGGAGAGGACGAAGTCATGGATGCCCGATTCGACATGTTCGGCAACGAGGTCGCCGTCAAGTTCGCCAAGCGCTTCGCCAACGCCGGCCTGGTGATCCAGCAGTCGCCGCTGCCGAAGTCCACGCAGGAGCTGGTGGCGCTGCGCGCCAGCCAGATCAACGGCTGCGGCTGGTGCGTCGACATGCACACCAAGGAGGCCGCCGCCGCCGGTGAGACCTCGGTCCGACTCCACCTGGTCGCCACCTGGCGCGAGTCCACCGTGTTCACCGAGGCCGAGCGGGCCGCGTTGGCGCTCGCCGAGGAGGGCACCCGGCTCGCCGACGCCCACCACGGCGTGTCCGACGAGACGTGGGCCCGGGTACGCACGCACTACGACGACGACCAGATCGCCGCCCTGGTCGCCCTGGTGGCCCTGATCAACGCGGCCAACCGGCTCGCCGTCATCGTGCACCAGCGGGGAGGTTCCTACCAGCCCGGCATGTTCGCCGCCGCGTTCAACTGATCGGCAGGTCGGCGTCCGGCCCGGCCCGGGATCAGGCGATCCGGGCCGGGCCACCCGTGCGCGAGGCGCGGGCCGAATCAGCCCGCATCGGCGCGCCGCTCGGCCGATGATGGCAGGACGAACGTCGCACGGTGAGCGGAGGGCGATCGAGGATGGGCGACCAGACACCCGGAACGGTCGTGCTCACCGGCGGCACCAGTGGGATCGGTGCGGCCGCGGCCCAGCGCCTCGCCGCATCGGCCCGACGCCTGATCGTCCACGGGCCGCAGCCACACTCGGCGGTGCTGCCGCTGCTGGACGAGGTTCGCAACGCCGGCCGGGCCGAGGTGGTCTACGCGCCGGCCGACTTCGACCGACTCGACGACGTCGTGGCCCTGGCCCGCCAGGTGGCGAACCTCACCGACCAGGTCGACCTGCTGATCAACAACGCGGGCCGCCCCGGCGCCGAGAGCCGCCAGCGCAGCGCGGACGGCCACGAGGCGACGCTGCAAACCAACTACCTGGCGGCCGTCCTGCTCACCGAGCGCCTCCTGCCGCTCATCCCTGAGACGGGCCGGGTGGTGCACGTGTCGTCCGCGACCCATCTGTCCGCCCACCTCGACCTGGACGACCTTGAGTTCGAGCGCGGCTACCAGCCGGCTGCTGCGTACGCGCGCTCCAAGCTCGCGCTGGTCGCCCACGCCGTCCGCCAGTCCCGGCACTACCGGCCCGGGATCGTCAGCGTCCACCCGGGAGTCGTCGACACCCGGCTGCTGCACGCGATGTTCGCGGTCCAGGGTGAGACCGCCGCCTACGGGGCCGCGAACGTCATCCACGCCGCCCAGGACCCGAGCGTGCCCAGCGGCGCCTACCTCGACGAGAGTCGGGTCGCCGAGTCGGCCGGACAGGTCCGGAAGGCGAGCTTCCGGGACCACCTCCACCAGCGCACCATGGCCCTGCTCGGCCCCTGGCTCGACGACTCGTCGGCTCAACCCGACCCGGTGTGAACCGGCGCTGACCGCGGCGGTATCTACTCGTACGGATCGGCCGGCGCCGGCACCTCCCGCCACGACTCGACCTCGATATAGGGGATCTCCTCGTCGTTGATCGGGTCGCGCCCGCGCCGGTCGCTGTAGCGGCCGATGACCTGGACCCAGGTGTCGTTGGCCAGGCCGGTGGGGGCGTCGCCGGTCATGCCGAGTTTGACGGGTCGGCCGTCGGCGGCGCAGCAGGAGAGGATCATCCGGGCAAGGATCGGCTGCCCCTCGGGCCCGGGCGTGATGAAACCGGTGAGTTGGACACGGCGGCCGTCGATCGACTCGCCCTTGTCCCACAGCGCCCGGGCGGCGTAGTCGAGGAGGCTGGTCCTGGCCGGGTCGCCGGCGGGCAGCGGCGGATACTCGTACTCCTCCTCCGACGTCAGAGCGGTGCCGGCCTGACCTGCGGCATACGAGCCGAGGGCGGGCGGGACGACCATGAGGAGCCCGACGACCGGCAGGATCAGCAGCCAGGCCACCCGCGGCTCGTGATGGGCGTGGTGAGCGGGCCCGTGTTCGTCGGTCGTGGCTGCGGCGTCTGCCTCGTCCGGCCGGTCGGCGGCGGGTCCGTCCGGCTCGTGAAGGGCGAAGGCGGGCCGGAGCTCGTACCAGAGGGTCATCGCGGCGGCGGCGATCAGCACGAGGCTCGCGGCGATGAGGAAGGGGCGCAACTCCTCCTTGACGTAGCGCAGGTAGAGGTCCGTGACGGTGGCCCGCAGCACGGCGCCGCCGAGGAGGATCATGACGCAGGCCTGGGCTTGGCGGTTCACAGCAGCACCATCCCGGTCACGACGGCGACGGCGACCGCGACCGCGAAGGTCGCCGGCGCGAAGCGGGCGGCGAACCGCCGGCCGAAGATCCCGGCCTGCATGGAAATCAGTTTGAGGTCGACCATGGGACCAACCACCAGGAACGCGAGTCGGGAGGTGAGCGAGAACTGTGACAGTGAGGCGGCGACGAACGCGTCCGCCTCGGAGCAGATGGACAGCAGCACGGCGAGTGCCGCCAGCGCGAGGACCGAGAGAACCGGTTGGTCGGCGAGAGTCTGCAGCCACCGCTCGGGTACCAGGACGTTGATGCTGGCCGCAGCCGCCGCGCCGATCACGAGGAACCCGCCGGCATGGACCACGTCGTGCCGCACGGCGGACCAGAATGCCTCGCCGCGTGGCAGTCGGTCGAGGTCGGGCCGGTGCGGCAGCCGGATCCAGTCGGCGCGACCCAGGCGCAGCCAGAGCCAGCCCATCACCATGGCGACGATCAGGCTGGCGACGGCACGGCCGACCACCATCTCGGGATTGTTCGGAAACGCGACAGCGGTCGCGGCGAGCACGATCGGGTTGATCGCCGGCGCGGCGAGAAGGAAGGCCAGGGCGGCCGCAGGGGTGACGCCCCGACGGATCAGGGAGCCGGCGATCGGCACGGCACCGCATTCGCAGCCCGGAAGAACGACGCCCGCCGCGCTGGCCACGGGGACCGCGAGGGCCGGATGCCGGGGAAGAGCGCGGGCCCAGAAGGAACGCGGCACGAAGACCGCGATCACCGCCGAGAGCAGGACGCCGAAGACCAGGAACGGGACGGCCTGCACCATCACCGAGACGAAGACCGTCGTCCAGGTGGCGAGGGCCGGCCTGGAGAGCAGCTCGGTCAGCGGTCCGTTCAGGGCGAGCAGGAGGACGAGCAGCGCCGTGAAGATCTCGACGGAGCCGATCCGGGTGGGGATCAGGGACCGCAGCCCGCCGCCGCGGCCGTCCGCCGGTGGGTGGGGTCGGTCGGCGACCGCCTGCGACGATCCGGTCTGCTCCTCGCCCGCTGGGGCGACGTGCTCGGGCGCGGTCAACGCAGCTCCCTTCCACCGCTGGACGGTCATGCCGATTGTCGAAGGCGTGCTAGCAGGAGGGGCGGGTAGCTGACGCGGGCCGAGTGTATCGGCCGTTGCGGGCGTTTTGACCGGGTTCACGTGGGTCTTGGGTCGTCACGGTCCCGGCAGTAGCGGCGGTAGGGCTGCGGGCGCCGAGGCGTCCAGGTGTAGACGCTGGGGCCCGTCCCGAAAGATCGGAAACGAGCCCCAGCGTCGGATCAGTGGATCAGTTGACGGCACCGATGTGGACGGCGCCGCGGCCGACGACCGCGCCGTCGGCGGTGACGATGGCGAGTTCGCCGAACAACTCCCGACCGGCGCCCGGAGTGGACTGGGCGGTCACCGTCCCGGTGAGGGTGGCGGTGGCGCCGTGCGGCAGGGCGAGCGCGGTGACCGGGGCGGTGAGCGCACCGAGCGACGGGGCCGAGAACGAGTCCCGGTAGTCGTACGCGGTGCTGGTGCCCGGCCCGTCGACGGCGTATCCGTCGACGACGACCCGGTAGCTGCCCGCCGGCGGGTTGGCGATGGTGACGGCTTCCTCGGAGTCACCGTCGGCCGCCTGGCCGACCTGGGTGTCGCCGCGGAACACCGTCAGGTCCAGGTCGGCACCGAGGTTGGCCGTGTTGCCGATCCGGGCCGTGAAGCTCGTCGCGCCCGCGGGCACGTCGACCAGGTACTCCTGCTGCGCGCCTTCGGCGATGGTCGGCCGCTCGGTGTGCACGCTGGACAGCGCGCCGCCCTGACCGGTCACCGCGACCGGACCGTACGCGTTGGTGAGCGTCCAGTTCGCCGAGGTCGGCTGACCCGCGGTGACCGTCGGCAGGTCGATCACGGATGGTTCGACAGTGACACCCTGCACCCGCGCCTGAAGCTGGAACGGGTTGTTCAGCGACGGCGAGGTCCGCCGGGACTCGACCTCGATCTCCCAGACCCCGGCGATCGGGTTCTGGTAGTCCCGCTCCTGCGGCTTGCAGGCCGCGGCGTCGGAGAAGTTGGTGTAGCAGGCGGTGCTCGCGGTGGGGTCCACCGGAACGCCGTACGGGTTGATGGCGATGAAGCGGGTCTGCGACCCGGTGGCGATGCCCGACAGGTTCACCTGCAGCGCGCCGGCACCCGCCGGCACCGTGACGAAGTACGAGACGAAACCGTTCCGCTGCACCGAGCCCTCAGCGGCGAACGAGAAGCTGGGCTTGGTGACGTCGTTGGACGCGACGACGACGGCGGAGACCTCGAAATCGATCACGGAGGTCTTCGGGTCGTCGACGGTCACGATGGTGCCGTGCGCACCTGTGGACCTGGGCTTGGCGGTGACCGCGATCGTGACGGTCTTGTTCAACGGCAGGGCGACGGACTTCGGCGCGGAGAAGGTCCCGTCGTTGCCTCGCAACGCCACCTTGTGGGTGACCGAGCCGGCCGGGCCGCTGGTCCGGGTGAGCTTGACCTGGTAGGTCCGGCTCTGGCCGACCTTCTGCCCGCCCTCGGCCGAAGCGCAGCGGTTGTAGACGCCGGCGCCTCGGTTGGGGTTCGGAACGAACCGGTTCAGCTCGCGGTCGTAGCGGGTCAGGCTCTCCGACAGCTCCGAGCAGACCGGGGCGTCGGAGGTGTACGAACGGGTCTCGACGTTCTTGGCGAGCAGCTTCCACGCGCCTGGCACGTTGAGCATGCCGTAGCCCTGGGCGTACGTCGCGACGTCCGCGATCGGCTTGGCCGAGGTGTAGATGGCCCGGCGCAGCGCGGCCGGGGTGACACCCTTGTCGGTCGCCTTGGCGGCCGAGAGCAGCAGTGCGGCGGCACCGGTGGCCTGCGGGGAGGCCATCGACGTGCCGTTGAGCATCTGGTAGCCCGGCGGCAGCGGGTAGCCGGCCTCGGGAACCGGATTGCCCGGCTGCCAGGTCGGCGCGGTGGAGATCGCCGATCCGGGGGCGGTGATGTTCGGCTTGAAGCCGCCGTCCTCGCGGGGGCCGCGGGAGGAGAAGTTGAACAGGGCGTTGTCCTTGCGGACAACCGAGCCGTAGTTGGCCAGCCAGGTGTCCTTGCTGATGTTCGCCGCGACGCTGACCACGTTCTCGGCGACGGACGGGTCGCCGACGGTGTTCAGGCCGGGGCCGGAGTTGCCGGCGGAGATGAACATCTGCACGCCGTACGTGCTGATCAGGTTGTTGTACAGCTGGGCGCGGGCGTTGGAGCCGTCGTTGAGCGTCGGCAGGCCGCCGATGGACATGTTGACCACGTCGACGTGGCGGTTGATGACCAGGTCGGCCATGCCGGTCGTCAGCGCCGCGGCGGTGCAGCCGCCGCCCCACGAGCAGGCCCGGGCAGAGACGATCTTGGCGCCGGGGGCGGCGCCGTCGAAGGCGGTGTTGCCGAGCATGTCGTTCGCGGCGGTGATGCCGGCGACGTGCGTGCCGTGGGTGGACTCGATGATGCCGATGTTGACGTAGTCGGACGTGCCCGGGATGTTCAGCGGGCTGGTGTCGACGTCCTCGCGGTACTCGACCACGAACGGCATCTGGTCGCGTACGGCGGTGGCGGGGTTGTCGGTGCCGAAGTGTCCGACGTCGAACTTCTCCCGGTAGGGCCGCATCACGGCCTCGTCGGTGAAGTCGTTGTCCTGGTCGACGTCGACCCGGATGTCGTGGGTCTGCGGGTCGTACAGGATGCCCCACACGTCGGTGGTGTCGCCGTCGCGGTTGACGTCGCCAGCGGGGTCGCTGGCCGCGGTGATGGACTCGCGGAAGACGTTGAAGCGGTAGGCGCCGGCCGGCGCGGTCCAGGTGGCGCCGGCGGCGGTGAAGGACGGTCCGCTCACCTCGGTGTTCATCCGCCGCCAGGTGCCGTCGTTCTCGGTGACCGGGTCGGTCGCGGTGACCCAGTCGACGATCTTCCGCTCGCCGGTGGTGGTCTTCTGCAGGGCCGGCTGGTCGAGGTCGACGCCGGAGTCCATGATGCCGATGGTGACCCCACGGCCGTCCCACGTGGGGTGCGCCGCCTTGAATGCCACCGCGCCGGTCTCGTTGGTCGGCATGTACGGGTTGGTCGCGCCGGTGCCCGCACTGGGGCCCGCGAGCGTGGCCGCCTGCTTCGCCGGCTTCGCGCCGGACGGTGCCACCTCGGGGGTCGGGTCCGGCAGCTGGATGGTCTCGTCGAGGTCGACCGCGGAGACGCCGGGCAGTGCGGCGGCCTTGAGCACCTTCGCGGTGGGCACGGTGGCCAGGACGTACCCGATCTGGTCGAAGCGTCGGTTGACCGTTCCACCGAGGGCCTTGACCCCGTTGGCGACGGCGCTGGCGTCATCCTTCCCGGTGGCCACGATCAGCGTCACCGTCGGCGCGTGCTTCGCCTCGGCCACGGCCAGGAGCTTGGCGTCGTGCGAGCCCAACGCCTCGGCGGGGGTCGCCTGCCCGGTGTCGGGTGTGGACGGGGCGGCGCTCGCGGTCGCGGCGCCACCCGTCACGGTCGCGGCGCTGGCCGCCAGGACCGACGCGAAGAGCAGGGCCGAGGTACGCCTGCTCAGGTTGCGGGGTTCACTCACGTTCTCTTTCCTCCAGAGAACAGGGCCCTGTGGGTGCAGGGCGCTCGTGAGCGAATCCTTGGCGGTTTTGGTAGTCGATGTCGATAGATGCCGTGACGTTGTAATCTCTCCGTGACGTCACGCGCAGTCAACCGCTGAGGCGGGGCCGACGCCGGCCTGGTCAGCCCCTCGCGGACCGGGAGCGCCGAGGTCTGTCCGAAATGGCACGGCCACAGCTGCGGTCGTTCGACGCATAATGGTCCGACCGACAGCGCGTCGGGCGTCGGAACCGGCCGGTCGACGGCGGCCGGGATCACGGAGGGTGGCGGCCACGGTGAATCAGGCGATGCCGAATGTGACCCGGAACACCCGGCAGCGCGGCGAGGTGCTGGCGCTGCTGCGGGAGGTCGAGGGGTTCCATACGGCACAGCAACTGCACCAGATGCTGCTCGCCCGTAACGCGCGGGTCGGCCTGACGACCGTGTACCGGACGCTGCAACTGCTGGTCGACGCCGGTGACATCGACTCCACCCGGCTGCCGGGAGGCGAGCAGCTGTACCGCCGGTGCAGCCAGAGCAAGCACCACCACCACCTGGTCTGCCGCAACTGCGGGCGCACGGTCGAGGTCGCCGGGCCGGCCGTCGAGCGGTGGGCCGACCAGGTCGCCGCGCAGCACGGCTTCACCGACGTCGGTCACACCCTGGAGATCTTCGGTACCTGCGCACAGTGCGCGCGTTGATCCTCCCTCACGGGCGCCAACTCGTCAGCGGCGGCGCTCCGCGCCGGTAGGCGTACCGGTCGGCCCGCCGCCGCGGCGACGTCGTCGCGCCGGCGCACATCGAGACCGTCCCCGGCCCGGCTGGCGTCGCACCGACCCCGCTCCGCATGCGGCAGCGGGCCACGACGAGCGTGCTTGAAGACGATTATGAAACTGGTTATCGTTGCGCGCAGATTCGCCGTGGAGCGTGGTACCTCCGGTGGGCGGATCCGGGGAGTCGTGGCGGTCTCGGAAACGGGGCCGCCACGGTCGAGAACCCGCGAGGGCGGAAGGAAAGCCGGACAGATGGGTGATGCTTCCCCCGGTGCCAGCCGCAGTACCCGCCAGCGCGTCGAAGTGATCGCCCTGCTGGACGATTCCGACGAGTTCCGCAGCGCGCAGGCGCTGTACGCCGACCTGCGCGCCCGGGGTGTCGCGGTCGGCCTCAGCACCGTCTACCGCACGCTGCAGGCCCTGCTCGAGGCCGGTGAGGTGGACAGCATGCGGCTGCCGAGCGGTGAGCAGTTGTTCCGCCGGTGCAGTGGCTCCCGCCACCACCATCTGGTGTGCCGGCACTGCGCCCGCACGATCGAGATCACCGGGCCGACCGTCGAGACCTGGGCCCGGCGAACCGCGCAGGAGCATGGTTTCGCCGACGTCAACCACACGCTGGAAATCTTCGGCACCTGCGCCGCCTGCGCGGTCTGAGCCAGCACTCTGCCGACCGCCGCGGGCGGATCACACCCGCGACGCCTGACCGCGGCGGCGCTTCACGCCCCGAGGTGGGCTGCCGTCCTGACGCACGCGCGCGCCGACATCGCCCTTCGCTCGCCCGTTGCGCACGCCACAGCCGCCAGGGCCGCCGGCAAACGACCGGCGCGAGACCACGTCACCCCCCGGTGTCCAGGTGGGACGCGCGCTGGCGTGCGCCGACATGCGCCGTGGGCGCGGGGTCGGGGTGACGGCATCCGTGCGGACCCCCCCCGGCGGCAACTCGACCGAACGGCTGATATAAAAATGAAAACCGTTACCGATAAGGTTGCCGTCTCGAGAAGGAGTCGAATGTCCAGACGCTGTGACGTGACCGGGGCGAAGCCGAGCTTCGGCAACGCCGTGTCCCACTCGCACCGGCGGACCCGCCGTCGGTGGAATCCGAACCTGCAGAACCACCGCTACTGGGTGCCGTCCGAGCGTCGCTGGGTCGCCCTCACTCTCACCGCGAAGGCGCTGAAGACGGTGGACCGCAAGGGCATCGAGAAGGTCGTCGCCGAGCTGCGTGGCCGGGGGGTGCGGATCTGATGGCCCGCCAGACCGACGTACGTCCGATCGTCCGCCTGCGCAGCAGCGCGGGCACCGGCTACACCTACGTGACCCGCAAGAACCGCCGCAACGATCCCGACCGGCTGGTGCTGCGTAAGTACGACCCGATCGTGCGCCGGCACGTCGAGTTCCGCGAGGCGCGCTGATGGCTCGCTCCAGCCTGGGCAACCGGCAGGCCCGCCGAGCGGTGCTCGTCGCCCGACACGCCGAGCGTCGGACGGAGCTGAAGCGGATCATCGCCCACCCGGGGACGGACCCGACGGCGCGCGACGAGGCCGTACGCCGGTTGGCCCGACTGCCGAGGGACTCCAGCCCGGTGCGGCTGCGCTCCCGTGACCAGGTCGACGGCCGGCCTCGCGGCGTGCTGAGCCGGTTCGGGTTGTCGCGGGTGCGGTTCCGCGAGATGGCGCTGCGCGGTGAGCTGCCGGGCATCCGCAAGGCGTCCTGGTGACCCGCGCTCCCACGAGTCACCTGCCGGTCGACGACCGGCAGTGAGAACCGGGCACCCGCTTCGAGGTGTGCTCTTGGAAGGGGAGGTATGAAGATTGCCACGAGGCCGCCCGGTGCGGCGGCCCTGATCGCCGGGGCGGTGCTGGCAGCCAGTGTGGTGCTGGCGCCGGCGGCCGCGTCGGCAGCCGACCGGGCGGTGTTGTCGAAGGGGCACACCGACGCGGTCGACGTGCACTACGACGACGGCCGGTTGTCGCTGAAGGTGCACGACGACACGGTCAATCCGGCGGTGACGCGGGATCCGGCGGACGTGACGTTCCAGGTGCTGCCCCAGGCGGCGACCCCGGTGCCCGACGATCCGAGGTTCACCTTCCTCGGGCCGGCCGGCTCGCAGATCTGGCTGCTGCCGATGACCCAGGACCCGGACCTGCTCTGGCCCGGCTGGAACACCACGACCCTCGATTCCGGGGTGTTCGCGGGGGACAAGGTGCGGCTGAGCCTGGTCGACGTGTCCGGGCCGGGCGAGGTGTCGCTGTTCATGCAGGACGTGTTCGGCGGTCCGCTGGTGAAGTTCCACAGCAGTGACGGGCTGCCCGACGCGCTCGACGTGCCGGTGCACACCCACGCCCACGCCAACTGGGCGTTCACCGCCGAGGGCAGCTACACCCTGAGGTTCCAGGCCGATGCGACGCTGACCGACGGCACCGGGATCAGAACCGGTCCGGTCGACTACTCGTTCGTGGTCGGGGACCTGCCCGACGCCGACCCGACCGTCGCCCTGGCGGTGAACGGGATGGCCGAGGAGTACCAGCCGGGTGACACCGTCACGCTCAACGCGGTCCAGACTCCGCAGACCGAGCTGGACCACTACCACTGGTTCAGCAGGTGTGCCGGCGCCGAGCAGTTCTCGGTGATTCCCGGCGAGGCCGGCGCTGCCTACACCTTCACCGCCACTCGCGAGCTGAACGCCTGCGAGTACGTGGCGAAGCTGTACGACGACGACCACCAGGTCGTCGCCACCAGCGAACCGGTGTCGCTCTGGGTGGCGTTCCCGCCGGAGACCCCCGGGGCGTCGCAGACCATCACGGCGGCCATCGACGCGACGGCGGGCGCGCTGACGATCAGCGTCGACCCCGACGACCGCGCCGTGGTCCTGCCGCCCGCCCAGCTCTCCGCCGCTGGGGACCGGTGGGAGAGCGTCGGCGAGCTGCGTCCGGTGACCGTCACCGACACCCGCGGCGCGAGTCCGGGCTGGAGCGCGTCGGGTCAGATCCCGCAGGACTTCACCGCCGACGGCGGTGCGTCGTTCAGTGCGGGCTACCTCGGATGGACTCCGCGGGTGCTCGCGCAGGCCGACGGCCAAGGCATCACCGCCGGAGCGGAGGTGGCGCCCTACGCCGTGGGCTCCGACGGTGGGCTGGGCGCCAGTGCGGTGCTCGGCTCGGCGCCCGACGGCGCCGGCCGGGGTACCGCACGCCTCGGTGCCGGGCTGCGGCTGAGCCTGCCCACGGAGACCGCCGCGGGCACGTACACCGCGACGCTCGTCCTGACGGCGATCTGACCGCCGGGCCGGGGCGGACGCACCACGGTCCGCCCCGGCCCTTCCACCACCCAGCGCCGCGACGGCCACCCCTTCGTGAAACGGATCGCTGTGCCTGTGCTCCTGCTCCCCACCCTCGTCGCGACCCTCGCCCTCACCTCGCTCGTCCCGGCTCCGGCAGCGTCGCTTCCGCGGATCGTCCCGGCTGCCGCGCCCAGCCCTGGGCCGTCCTCGCCGCCCCAACCTCGCGCGTCCGCGCCGCCGTCCGCGATCACCGTGAGCATCGCCCCGTCGACGGCGAAAGGGCCGAACGGTCGGTCGGCCTTCACGTACAAGCTGAACCCGGGCGCGAGCGTGACGGACCACGTCGGCATCACCAATCACTCGACCCGGCCGGTCACCCTTGCCCTGTACGCGAGCGACGCCTTCACCACCCTGCGCGGCGGCTACGACCTGCTGCCGGCCGGTCGGCAACCGGTCGACGTCGGCTCATGGGTCCGGCTGCCGAGGCAGACCGTGACCGTTCCGTCGACGTCCCGCCTCGACGTGCCCTTCACCCTCACGGTGCCGAGCAACGCCACCCCCGGCGACCACGCCGGTGGCATCGTCGCCTCCCTGACCGCCGCGACCACCAACGGCCAGGGCAACCAGGTCGCCGTCGACCACCGGGTGGGTTCCCGGATCCACCTGCGGGTCACCGGCGAACTCGCACCCGCGCTGGCGGTGGAGAACCTCGTCGTCGACCACGACCGGTCGGTCGATCCGCTGCGTGGCGGCACCGTCACCGCCACGTTCGACGTCCGCAACACCGGCAACGTCCGGCTCACCGGGCAGCCGTCGCTCGAGGTGGCCGGTCCGTTCGGCCTCGCCGGCCGTACCGTCGACGGTGCCGCGCTGCCGGAGATCCTGCCCGGCGGCGCCGTGCGCACCACCGTCCGGATGCACGGCGTGCCACCACTGGTCCGGCTGACCGCGACCGCCGCCGTGGCACCGCAACCGGTCGACGGTCAGGTCCTCGACCCACCACCGGCCACCGTCGTCGCGCGGGCCTCGCTGTGGGCGCCGCCCTGGCCGCAGCTTCTCCTGCTGGTGGCGTGCGGACTTGTGGGGTGGTGCCTGCTCAGCGTTCGACGGCGTCGCCACCGACGTCTCCGACGCGCCCTGGACCTCGCCCGGGCGCAGGGCCGCGCCGAGGTGGTCGCCGCCGGGACGATACCCGCCTCGGCGCAGCCGACCCCGGCCGGGTCCCACCCTGACCCGGCACCGGCCGGAGCCGGCCACGACGACACCACCCACAACGACCGCGAACCCACCACCGACCACACGGGGAGAACCACGTGATGAGACGCATCCGCCGCGCCGGGGCGACCGCCCTGGCCCTGGCGATCCTGACGAGTGGCTGCGCACCAGGCCGGGCCGGGGACGACGGGCGAGTGTCGGTGGCCGTCAGCACCGAGATCCTCGCCGATCTGGTCCGCAACGTCGGCGGCGACCGGGTCTCCGTGGAGACGGTCGTGCCCGCCGGGGGTGACCCGCACTCCTACGAGCCCACCCCGTCCGACGCCGCGAAGGTCGCCCGCGCCGACGCGGCGTTCACCAACCACCTGCTGCTCGAAGAGCACGCCCTGATCAAGCTCTTCGACAACAACGTGCCGAGGGGCGCACCGAACATCTCCCTCGCCGAGGGCGCCGAGCAGTACGGCGCCACCCTGATCCCGCTGATCGAGGACGTCGGCCTTGACGTGCTCTGGCTCGGGCTGGCGGTACGCGGCAAGGGCCCGAGCCGCAGCGCGGACATCCGGCTGTCGGCGACCAGAGTGGACGGTCCCGGCCAGTTCGCCGTCTACCTCACCGACGCACTCGGCCAGCCGCAGATCTACTACAACAACGGCGACGGCATGAACGGCGCGGACGTCGCGGTGCTGCCGCCGGACGCGCACACCCACCTGAACTGGGCGTTCAGCAAGCCGGGGGAGTACCGGGTGACGCTCTCCGCCGCGGTCGACGCCGGCGACGGCAGCCCGGTGCGCCAGCTCGGCTCGGGAACGTTCACCTTCGCCGTCGGGATCGAGCCCCGAGGACTGCTGCGCGACGGCCGCAGCCGGCTGTTGGACGCCGGGCACACGGATCTCGCCGTCGACCTGGACACCGCGACGGTCTTCGCCCGTACCGACGAGCAGGGCGACATCCCCGCCGAGCAGGTCGTCATCGACGTGCCGAACCGCGCCATCGAGCAGGTGCCGGACGACAAGCGGTTCGGCTTCCTCGGTGCCGCGGGCGGCTCGGTGTGGCAGCTGCCGCAGGCGGTGCTCGGCAAACACGTACACGGCGAGATCGACCCACACCTGTGGCAGGACGTCCGCAACGCCAAGGCGTACGTGCAGGTCATCACCGACACGTTGAGCAGGGTCGACCCCGGGGGCGGCCCGACGTACCACGCCAACCGGGACCGCTATCTGGCCGACCTGAGCGACCTGCACACCTACGTCGCCGGCCAGCTCTCGAAGATCCCGGCGGAACGCCGGCAGCTCATCACCACCCACGACGCGTTCGGCTACCTCGCCAAGGCCTACGGCTTGACCATCGCCGGCTTCGTGGTGCCGAACCCGGCGCAGGAGCCGAGCGCCGCGCAGGTCACCAAGCTCTCCGAGACCATCCGCAACCTCAAGGTCCCGGCGGTGTTCATCGAGCCGAACCTCGCGGCCCGCGCCAGCGTCCTGCGCCGGGTCGCCACCGACCAGGGCGTCGACATCTGCCTGGTCTACGGCGACGCCTTCGACGCCAACGCCACCACCTACGTCGCCATGATGCGGCACAACGCCGACGAACTCCTGCGCTGCCTGGGAAGGAAATGATGAAACTGCGATGCATGCGGGTCGGAGCCGCCGGCCTGGCGCTCGGCGTACTCGCGCTGATGGTCGGCGCCGCCCCGGTCACGGCCGCGCCGGCCACCGCCACCGCGGCGGGAACGGACCTGGTCTCGGTCGCCCTCGACAACTCGGCGCTCGCGCTGCGGGTCCGCGACGCGACGCAGGCCGGGCGGGGACTGCCCGGCCACGACCCCGCTGCCGTCCTGCTCGGCCCGGCCGGCGGCTCCGCCGGCCGGGTCCCGGCCGGGAAGAACTTCGCGTTCCTCGGCCAACCCGGGCACCCGGTGTGGTCACTGAGCAGCGGCGACAACGGCTTTCCCCAGCTGGACACGACCGGGGTACGACGCGGCGCGACCATCGGCGACGTGGTGGAGGTGTCGCTGCGCGCGGTCGACGGCCCGGGCCGGTTCACCGCGTACACGCTCTCGTCGCTGGGGGTGCCGACTCCGCTGTTCGGCACCGGGCCGGCCGCTCCGGACACCGCACGGCTGCCCGCCGCGACCCGCGCCGGCAGCCTGATCTGGATGTTCGACGCGGCCGGGGAGCACCGGGTGACCCTGGCCGCGTCGGTCACCCTGCCCTCCGGCGAGGAGGTGAGCACGCAGGAGAGCTACCGGGTGCGCGTTCCGACGATCAACCCGGGCCCGACGGCGCCGCTGCCGGCGCCGGCCCTTCCCCGACCCGCCGCCCCCGACGAGCGTGGCGCCCCGCGCACGTCCGCTGCCCCATCCGGGACCGGCGCGAAGCCCGCCGCCGCGCCACGGGCCCTGACCGCACCGGCCGCCCAGGTGGCTGCTCCCACGACCGCCGCCGCCGGCCGGAAGGTGATCGCCGACGGGCACGTCGACATGGGCCCGCAGCTGACCGGAGACGCCTGGACCATCAGGATCAAGGACGACACCGTCAGCCCGCCGGTGTGGCGGGAGTTGTCCGACGTCGTGCTGCACGTGAGGGACACGGCAAAGGTCGAGGTGCCGGCGGGCGCGGACTTCCTCGGCAGGCCGGGTGACTCGGTCTGGCTGCTGCCTCAGGCGCAACAGTCCGGCATCGTCTGGCCCGGCTGGAACACCCAGCACGAGTCCGTCGTCGCGGGCACGAAGGGCAACGTGACCTGGGCGCTGAAGGGGGCCACCGGGCCGGGACGGTTCACGCTTTTCCTCACCGGCTCGTTCGGCAAGGCCGACGTGCTGTTCGACTCGGCCAAGGCCCTGCCGCAGCAGATGAGCATCCCGCCGAACACCCATGCGCACGGCAACTGGGCGTTCAGTAAGCCCGGCCTCTACCGGCTGGCCGTGCAGATGAGCGCCACCACCACCGCGGGTAAGGCGGTGACCGACACGAAGACCCTCACCATCGCCGTCGGCGACGCGACCGATCCGCGCAGCGGCTTCGGCTCGGGCTCGGGCTCGGGCAACGGTGGTGCCGGCACCGGTTCCGACACCGGATCGGGTCCGCTGCCGCGTACCGGTGCGGGGTGGGTACTGACCGCGGTCGGCGGCGGCGGCACGCTGGTCGCTGTCGGAGCCCTGCTGCTGGTCGCCGCTCGTCGTCGACGCCACACGGGCCTGACCAGCGCGGAGTCGGCGTGACCGCGGCGCTGCGGGTGGAATCGCTGCGCGTACGGCTCGGTGAACGTCTCGCCCTCGACGGTGTCGACCTCACCGTCGGCGCCGGAGAGATGGTCGGGCTCATCGGGCCGAACGGGGCGGGCAAGACGACGCTGCTGCGGGCGGTGCTGGGTCTGCTGCCCGTCGAGAGCGGCCAGGTGCTGATCGGCGGTGAACCGGTCACGCGGTCGCGGCGGTTGATCGGATACGTCCCGCAACGGCACGAGTTCGCCTGGGACTTCCCGGTCACCGTGGCCGGCGCCGTGCTGACCGGGCGTACCCGTGCCATCGGGTGGCTACGCCGCTCCGGGGCCGCCGACCGGGAGGCGGTGGATGAGGCGCTGGCCCGCGCCGGGCTGACCGACCTGCGGGACCGCCCGGTCGGGCAGCTCTCCGGGGGGCAACGGCAACGGGTGCTGGTCGCCCGGGCGTTGGCGTCCCGGCCGGCGGTGCTGCTGCTCGACGAACCGTTCACCGGGGTCGACGTCCCCACCCAGGAGTTGCTCACCGACCTGGTCGCCCGACTGCGCGCCGACGGCACGGCGCTGCTGATGACGACCCACGACCTGCCGGCCGCCGCCGCCGCGTGCGACCGGCTCTGCCTGCTCAACCAGCGGGTCGTTGCCGAAGGGCCGACTGCGGAGCTTCGGGATCCGGCGATCTGGCTGAGGGCCTTCGGCGTGACCTCCTCCGACCAACTGCTGACCGTGCTGGGAGTTCCCAAGTGATCGAGATCCTGGCCGAGCCCTGGCAGCACGTGTTCATGCAGCGGGCGTTCGCGGTAGCGGTGCTCGCCAGCGTGGTCTGCGCGGTGGTCGGTAGCTTCGTGGTGCTGCGCGGGATGGCGTTCATCGGCGACGCGGTCGCCCACGCGGTGTTCCCCGGGGTGGCGGTCGGCTACGTGCTGGGCGCGAACCTCGCGATCGGTGGGGCGATCGCGGGGGTCGTCACGGCCCTGACCATCTCGGTGGTGTCGCAGAACCGGCGGCTCAAGGAGGACGCCGTCATCGGGGTGTTCTTCGCGTTCGCGTTCGGCCTCGGCATCGTATTGATCAGCACCCAGAGCACGTACACCGGTGATCTCGCCTCCTTCCTGTTCGGTCAGATCCTCGGGCTGTCCGACGGCGACGTGATCACCGTCGCGGTGGTGGGCGCGGTGCTGATCGCGGCGACTCTGCTGCTGCGCAAGGAACTGGTGACGGTCAGTCTGGACCGGGAGACCGCGGCGGCGTCCGGGCTGCCGGTCTTCTGGCTGGACACCGCGCTCTACGTGATGGTGACCCTGGCGATCGTCATATCCCTGCAGGCGGTCGGGAACATTCTCGTTCTGGCGCTGCTGATCACACCGGCCGCCGCGGCGCGGATGCTCACCGAACGCCTCGGCGTGATGATGCTGCTCGCCGCGGCCATCGGTGTCGCCTGCGCGGTCACCGGGTTGTACGTCTCCTACTACTACAACCTGGCATCTGGAGGCCTGATCGTGCTCGCCCTGACCGCGGTGTTCGCCGGTTGCTGGGTCGCCGCCCCCCGCTACGGCCTGCTCGGCCGGCGGCGGCAGCGGGTCCGATCGCTGGCCACCACCTGAGCCGTCGCACCACAGAGCGCCCGCGCCCGTCGTCCGCCGACACGAGCGCGGGCGCTCTGCTCGTTCAACCCCTTCCCCCGCTTAAACGAAACGACTATCGTTTTCATTAACCGTTCGGTCCGCTTGGGACCGCAGGGAAGGAGCAGTACGTGCGCAAGCCCATCCACCTGTTGCTCGCCTCGGGGGTCGTGACCGCGGCCCTTGTCGCGGCCGCGCCGCCCGCCCAGGCTGACAGCGGCGCCCTCGTCACGCTCAGCGCCGGTCACCTCGACGTCGCCGACGTCGCCTACGAGGACGGAACCCTCGAGGTCGGCGTCCACGACGAGGACAACGACATCGAGTACGCCGCCGACGAGGTCAAGCTGGTCGTCAAGCGTCAGGCCAGGGTCACCGTTCCCGCGAGCCCGGACTTCGCGTTCCTCGGCACGCCCGGCGTCGCGAAGGTCTGGATCCTGCCCGAGGTGCAGAACAGCGACCTGATCTGGCCCGGCCTGGCGGCCGAGGAGGTCGAGCCCGGCGTCTTCCTCGACGACGAGCTCGCTCTGACGGTGCAGTCCGTGGCCGGCCCCGGACAACTCGCCATCTACACCGAGAACGCGGTGGGCCAACCGGCGATCCTCGCCGACAGCGGCGACGGACTGCCCGACACGATCGCTCTGACCGCCGGCGATCACAGCCACGCCAACTGGGCGTTCGACCGCTCCGGCGCCTACTGCGTCACCCTCCGGGCCACCGGCACCCTCGCCGCCACGGGCCAGACGATCACCTCCGCCCCCGCAACCCTGCACTTCACCGTGAAGGCGTGATCAACGTGCGCATCCGTCACCGCTTCCTGGCCGGCACCGCCCTGGTCGCCGCGCTGCTCGCCGGCACCGCCGGCCCCGCCACGGCGGCGCCCGTCGTGCTGTCCAGCGGCCACGTCGACATCATCGACGTCGACTATGCCGCCGGCGCGCTCACCGTCGACGTCCTCGACGGCACCGGCACGACCGACGTGGAACGCCAGCCCGGCGACGTCGTCTTCCAGGTGCCCCACGCCGCCAGCACCGCCGTTCCGTCCGGCTCGGCCTGGTCCTTCCTCGGCACCGGCGGCCAGGCGTGGGTCCTGCCGCAGTCCAACACCGCCGGCCTGCTCTGGGCGGGCTGGAACACCACCGACGTGCCCAGTGGGGTGCTGCAGAACAACCAGCTCACGTTCAAGCTGACCAGCTTCGCCGGCCCGGCCAGCTTCAGCATCTACACCGTGTCCGGCGGCATCCCCACCGTCCTGTTCGACAGCGGCAACGGGCTGCCCGACAGCCTGAACGTCAGCCGCAACACGCACGCCCACGTCAACTGGGGCTTCGACGCGGCCGGCACCTACACCGTCAGCTTCGAGGTCACCGGCCAACTCGCCGCCACCGGAAGCACCATCAGCTCCGGAACCAAGACCTTCACCTTCCAGGTTCTTCCCTGACGCCCCTCAACAGCTCGAACGCTCGCTAGCGGTGGACACGCCTCGAAAGGGGCGGTGGCGAGTGCGCGAACCACGCGGCGCGGAGCCCGGCGATGTCCGGGCGCCGCGCCGCGTGCGCCCCGGGCGAACGACTGCGGCCGGGTCTCACCGACATACCCCGCGACAGCTTTGGTCCTCACCGACCAAAGTTCGGGCGCCCAGAACCGAACTATCGACGGCTATCACAGAAGCCGTTAGTCTCCGGGCCAAGAGCCGGATCGGTAGGAGGGCACACGATGTCGCGTCGAACTGGGAAGCCCTCCTATCTCGCCCAGCCGCCCGCTAGACAGCGGCGCTACAAGACTCAGCTGTTGGCCGGCGTCGCCGTCGCGGTGCTCGTCTCGGGCCTCATCGGAGGGCTGATCGGCTTCTCGGCCGGACGACCAACTCCGACCGAGGCGAGCATCGCCGAGATCCACGAAGCTGAGGCCGAGCGCGACGTCCAGCAGATCATCGAACTGACCGGGATGGCGCGGCGGACCGGCGACCAGATCTCGCCGATCATCCGCGCGATCAAGCAGGACGCGGAAGCCGGACGCATGCCCGAGGCCTCCCAGGTCCGCCAGTGGCAGCAGACCATGCGCCAGCAACTTGACCAGTTCGCCGACCCCCCGTCGGGCACCACCGCGACCAACGTCGCACGCGGGGGCCTGCGGGGCGCCGTCGAGCAGGCCGCCGTCGCGGTCGACACGGTTGCGCTCGCCGCGACCGCGCCCGTTCCCGGACGCAAGGACCACCTGCTGCTGGCGGCCCGTCAGGCCACCCTCGCCACGACCACGTGGTCGGTGGCCGCGGCGCAGCTCGACCAGATCAACATCGACGCCGGGCAGGGGCACCAACATGTCTACCTCGACACCGGCCAGGCGGATGGCGCCTTCACGCCGGACGGGGCGGCAGAGGGCGCCGGGGGCTGACAGCCGGCCACGGGCGGTGGGCCGGGCGACCACCTGCGGCCCGCGCGGGCGGTGACCACCACCCGCTGGCGAACTGGGCGGTTGGCCAGGACCCGAGGACGTTGGCATGGTACGAGTGCTCGGTGAGCGACCGGAGTTCGAGGCGTACGCCCCTGTTGGTGGCGGGGCAGCCGGGCCGACACACCTCGTGGCTGGAGCTCTTCTTCGACCTGGCGTTCGTCGTGGCGGTCGGGGCGGTCAGCGGCCGCCTGGGCAGCGGCCCGGACGTGCACCCGGCCGACCTCGCGGTGACGCTCGGGCTGTTCGTCGTCGTGTGGTGGGCCTGGCTGGGGCAGGCGTTCTTCGACAACCGGTTCGAACAAGGCGACACGTTCCACCAGTTCGCCGTCCTGGCCGCGACCGCCGGCGCGGGTGCCATGACGTTGGGCATCGCGGATGCTCCGCGCACCTGGCTGCTGCCGGCCGCCTATGTGCTGGTGCGCGGCTGCCTGCTGGCGCTGTATCTGCGGGCCCGTCACCTCGACGCGAGCGCGCGGGCGGTCAGCGACGTCTACCTGCCAGGCTTCGGTGTCGGTTTCCTGTGCTGGGCCGGGTCCGTCGCCGCCCCGCCGGGCGTGCGACCGTGGCTGTGGGCGGCCGTCCTGGCCGTGGACCTGCTCACACCCTGGCTCGGCCGGCGCAGACTGACGCGGGTGCCGGTGGACCCCGCGCACCTGCCCGACCGGCTCGGCGGGTTCACGATCATCCTGCTCGGCTCCATCCTCGTCGACGTGCTCGACGCCCTGCCTGCGCACCCCGGGCCACCGGCTCTGGCCGTCGCGTTGACGGCGTTCCTGATCCCGGCGGCGATCTGGTGGATCTACCGCCTGTTCGCCGCCGCCGACCTCAGCGCCAACCGGCTGCGCGGCGGACAACCGTACGCGTACCTGCACGGCGTGCTCACCGCGGCGCTGCTCCTGATCGGCTGGTGCCTCGGTGTGCTGGTGCGGCAAGCTGCCGCCGATGCGCAGGCGGCACCCGCGCACTTCCGCCTCCTCGTCGGAGTCTCGCTCGGCTTGTGGATGGTCACCGGCGCCGCCCTGCAGCACGTCGGTCCCGGCGGGGTCGGCCGTCGACGCGCTGCGGTCACCGGAATCGGCGTGCTCGGGGTGCTCGCCGCGGCGTGGGCGCCGCACCCGGCGGCGATGCTCGTCGCGATCGCGGCGGTGATGCTCGGCTACGCCGCGCTGATCCAGCGCTTCCTGCTGAGAGCGGAGCGGGCGCCGGCCGCCAGGACGGGATGACCTCTCTGGCACGGACGCACAGGTCCGCCGGGCAACCGGAGCTCCACTCGATCGGCGTACCACGGCGCCACGCGCCGCTGTCCGCGATTGAGCGGGCGACCGGCAGTCCCGTGCGGGGGTGGGGGATGCTGGGTCCGTGCAGATCACGATCCTCGGCCCGCTCGCCGTCGACGGCCGGCCGGTCCGGGGTGAGCGGCTCGCGGCGGTGCTCCGCACGCTCGTCGACGCGCGTGGCCGGGCGGTCTCCACCACGCTGCTGATGGACGCGGTGTGGGGCGGCGCACCACCCGACGACGCGCCCGGCGCCGTCCAGGCGCTCGTGTCCCGGGTGCGCCGACTCGGGCTACCGGTGGTCGCGGTGCCGGGGGGATACCGCCTGCCCGCAAACGAGGTCACCGTCGACGCGATCGAGGCGCGGGCGTTGGTCGAGCGGGGGCGTGCCCTGCTCCGCACCGGTGACGTGCTGGCCGCCCGCGACTCGGCCGAGCGGGCCCGCGCCCTGTTCCCGGAGGTCCCGGAACTGCTCACCGCCGAGGACGCCCGGCTGTTCGCGGATGTCGCCGCGCTGCGCGCGGAGGCGGCGCTCGCCGGTGCGGGCTCGTTCGACGAGGCCGACCTGCGCCGGCTCGTCGCGCGTACGCCCCCGGACGAGCCGTCGGCCGCGCTGCTCGTTCGGGTGCTCGCCGCTCAAGGCAGGGACGCCGAGGCCCTGGAGGTGGTCGAGCGGCTTCGCGCCGAACTGGCCGACCGGTACGGCACCGACCCGTCGCCCGTGATCACGCAGGTCCACCTGGCGCTGCTGCGCGGCGAACTCACCACTCCGGCCGTCGTGGCGCCGCCCAGGCCGCCGGCGCGGATCGCCCTGCCCGCCGCATGGCGTCGGCCGGTGACCGCCCTCGTCGGTCGGGAGCGGGACGTGGAGACCGTGGGCGAGGCGCTCACCGAGGCCGCCCTGGTGACGATCGTGGCGACCGGCGGCGCGGGCAAGACCAGGCTCGCGGCCGAGGTGGCGCGCCGCGCGACGGCGGCCGGTCGGGCCGTACGGGTGATCGAACTCGCGGGCCTACGCTCACCCGACGAGGTGCTGCCCACGGTGCTCGCGGCGCTGGGCGGCGCGGACACCTCGGCGACCGGCGGCAACCTGGGCCTCGAACGGCGGGTGCTCAGCCCCGAGGAACGGTTACGTGCCGTGGCGCCGGACCTCGACGGGCTGATCGTGCTGGACAACTGCGAGCACGTCCTCGACGCGGTGGCCTCCGTCGTCGCGGACCTGGTCGCGGTGACCTCGCCGGAGGTCGCGGTGCTCGCGACGAGCCGGGCCCCGCTGGGCCTGGCCGGCGAGCTGGTTCACCGGCTGACCGCGTTGCCGGACGCCGACGCGCTCGGGCTGCTCGAGTCGCGGGCGCGGGCCGGCGGCGCGGTGCCGACCTGGGACACCGTGCGGGCGCTCGCACTGTGCCACCGACTCGACAACCTGCCGCTGGCGCTCGAACTGGCCGCCGCGCGACTGCGGCACATGCCGATCGACGACGTGCTCGCCGGGCTGGTCGACCGGTTCGCGCTGCTCGACGACGCGTTGCGCGGCCTGCCGGACCGGCACGCGAGCCTGTGGGCGATGGTCGACTGGAGCCGGGAGTTGCTCGCGCCCGACGACCGTGAGCTGCTCCAGCGGGTGGCCGTCATCCCCGCGCCGTTCACCGCGGACCTCGCCGCCGCGGTCGCGGGGACCCCGGACGTACGCCGTGGTCTGGCGACGCTCGTCGAGCAGTCCCTGCTGACCCTGGTGGAGGGGGAGGGCCCGCCCCGCTACCGGATGCTCGAGACCGTCCGCGAGTACGGCGAGGCCCGCCTCGACGCGTCCGGCGACCGGGACGTGGCCATGGCCGGCCTGGTCGGGTGGGCGCGGCAGCAGGCCGTGGCGCTCGCCGACCGGTTCGTCGGCGCCAGCCAGGTCGAGGCGCTCGCCCGCTGCGCCACCGAGCAGGACAACCTCATCGCGGGTCTGCGCTGGGCGCTGGAACAGGACGACGAGCCGGCCGCGATCGACGTCGCCACCGCGCTGCTCTACCTGTGGACGGTGCGCGGCCTGCACCTCGAGGTTCTCGGGTGGGCACGGGGTCTGCTGCACGTGGCGGACCCGGACCGACGGCGACGCTCGGCGATCCTGTCCGGCCGGTCCACCGGCCGGCCGCTGCCCGATGCCGACCGGATCGCCCGGACGTGCCTTCTGATCGGTGTCAACGCCGGCATCAGCGGGGAACTCCGGCTCGCCGTGCTCGCCCGCCGGGCGCTGCGGATGCTCCTCGCCGAACGGCCGGCCGAGGTGTCGCCCCGACAGACCGCGCTCGCGTCGGCGTTGCCCGGGTTCGACACGTCCGATCCGGAGGAGAGCATGAAGGGTGCCGCCGAGCTGATCGCCGACCCGGACCCGTACGTGCAGGGGCTCGGCTTGTTCGCCCGCGCCGCGATCCGGGAGAACGGCGGCATGCCCGAGGCGTCGGTGGACGACGCCGAGCAGGCGTACCGCCGGTTCGAGGTGGCCGGCGACCACTGGGGCATGGCGATGGCGGCGGGGGCCGTCGGGCAGTTCCTGATGCCGCGCGACGACCACCGGTCGACCGACTGGCTGGCCCGCAGCATCCGGCACATGGAACTGGTCGGCGCCACGCAGGACGCCCGGTCGATCCGGGTGCGGCTGGACATGCAGCTCGCCCTGGCCGGTGACCGGGAGGCCGAGCGGAGGCTGGTCGACACGGCGGCTCCGGGCGAGGCCGAGGAGCTGGACAGCGCCCAGGCGCGCCTCGGGCTGGCCCACCTCGCCTGGCAGCGTGGGCGGTACGACGACGCCCTCGCCCACGCCGAGGGAGTGAAGCGGATCCTGGCCGCGTGGACCGGGGCGCCGCCGCAGCCGCGCGTCATACTCCGGGTCGCGGTGGCGGTGCTGCACCTGCGGATGGCCCAGGTGCGGCCGGTCCCCGGAGAGGACGCCGACGCCGACGCTGCCGCGTTGCTGACCCTCGCTCGGGACGAGGCGCTCTCCTCGAAGGACCTGCCGGTGATCGGCGCGTGGGCCCAGGGCGGCGCCGAACTCGCGGCGCACCGGGGTGACGTCGAGGCCGTGCGCGAGCTGTTCGCGCTCGGGACGCGCATCGGCACCCACGTCGGGACGTTCTTCCCGCCCGGCGACGCCGAACGGCTCAGCGCCGCCCTCGGGAGCGAGGAGCAGCGTGAGCCGTTGCTGGCCGCGTGGCGCGGGCGGCCGGTCGCCGCCGCCGTCGCCCGCATCCGCGAGCTGATGGACGACCTGCTCGCCTAGGTCAGATCTTGCTGCGGTACGCGCGCAGCGCCAGCGGCATGAACACCGCCACGAAGCCGGCGCACCAGGCGAGCGTCCACCACACGTGCGAGCCGAGCGGGGTGCCGAGGAACAGCCCGCGCACCGCCGCGACCAGGTGGGTCATCGGGTTGACGTCCACGAAGGCCTGCATCCAGCCCGGCAGGGTGTCGGCGCTGACGAACACGTTCGACGCGAAGCTCAGCGGCATGATCAGCGCGAACATCAGGCCCTGCACGGCGCCCGGGGTGCGCACCTTCATCGACACGAAGACCGGCAGCCAGCTCAGGCAGAGCGCGAACAGCACCGCGAGCAGGCAGCCGGCGATCGCCCGGAGCGGGTCGGTGTCGATCCGGAATCCGAGCAGGTAGCCGATCGCGAGGGTGGAGACCGTGACGATCACGTACCGGACGACGTCGCCCAGGACCGCGCCGACCAGTGGTGCGGAGCGGGGGATCGGCAGCGACCGGAACCGGTCGAAGATGCCCTTGGCGATGTCGGTGTTGAGGTTGACGCCGATCGCGATGGCGCCGGTGGCGATGGTCTGCGCCAGGATTCCGGGCAACAGGAACTGCAGGTAGTCGTGGGTCGATCCGGCGACCGCGCCGCCGAAGATGTACACGAAGATGACCAGGAACAGCACCGGCTGCAGCGTGACGTCGATCAGCGCCTCGGGCGTACGCCAGGTCTTGATGAGGCTGCGTTTGGCGAGCGCCAACGAGTGCCGGACCAGCCGGAACGGTCGTGGGCTCGGGGCGGCCGTCGAGAGCGCGGGGCTCGCCGTGGGTGGTGCGCCGACCAGGGTGCTCATGCCGCGACCTCCTTGCGGTTGGTGGTGTCGTCCTCGGATGCCGTACGCCCGGTGAGAGTGAAGAACACCTCGTCGAGGCTCGGCAGGTGCAGGGAGAGTTCGGTGACCGTGATGCCGGCGGTGGCGAACCGCGAGACGCTCTCGGTCAGCGCGGCGTCGTCGGTGACCGGTACCGCGAGCACGCCCTTGCGGATCTCGTCGGCCTGCGCGCCCGAGCTGACCTCGGACAGGATCGCCGCGGTCCGGGACAGCTGCGCGGGGTCGGACGGCCGGACCTCGAGCGTCTGGCCGCCGACGACCCTCTTGAGCCCTTCCGGGGTGTCGTGCGCGATGACCCGGCCGTGGTCGATCACCGTGATCGCGTCCGCGAGCGCGTCGGCCTCCTCCAGGTACTGCGTGGTGAGCAGGACGGTCGACCCGTTCGTGACCAGCGACCTGACGACGTCCCACATGTCTTCGCGCTTGGCCGGGTCGAGCCCGGTCGTCGGCTCGTCCAGGAAGATCACATCCGGCGACCCGACCAGGCTGGCGGCCAGGTCCAACCGGCGCCGCATGCCGCCGGAGTAGGTCTTGGCCGGCCGGTCGGCGGCATCGGCCAGGTCGAACCAGTCGAGCAGTTCGGCGGCCCGCCGTCGGGAGCCGGCGCGCCCCAGCTCCAGCAGGGTGCCGAACAGCTCCAGGTTCTGCCGCCCGGTCAGGTCCTCGTCGACCGAGGCGTACTGACCGGTGAGGCCGATGCTGTGTCGGACCCGTTCGGCGTCGCGGACGACGTCGAAGCCGCTGATCCGGGCGGTGCCGCCGTCCGGGCTCAGCAGCGTGGAGAGGATGCGGACGGCGGTGGTCTTGCCGGCGCCGTTGGGGCCGAGCACCCCGAGTACCGTCCCTCGGGGTACGGCGAGGTCCACGCCCTGTAGCGCCCTCGTCTTCCCGAAGTTCTTGACGAGGCCCTCGGCCTCGATCACCAGGTCAGCTGTCATGCCTCAGAGCGTGCGCCGGTCACCTGACACCGCCCCGACACGCCACCGACACGCCCCTGACAGTGGCGAAGCCGGCGGGTCGGGCGCTCATGACTCCGCCACGTCCGGCGCCGGGCACGAGTCCTGGACGGGGTGGCTGGCCCGCTGCCGCTGGCCGTAGCATGGGGCAGGAAAATAGATGAATAACGATCTTCGGGGGGATCAGTGGCCGACCAGCAGATCCAGCGTGTGTTCGCACCACCGCCCCAAGGATCGGCGCCGGACGGCCCAGACCCGGTGCCGCCGCTGAATCCCGCGCGGATCACCGGCGTGGCCTCCGGCTTCATGACCGCCAAGGCGCTCTTCGTCGCCGCCGAGGTCGGTCTCTTCGCCGCCATTCCCCCCGAGGGAGCGACCGCGTCGGGCATCGCCGAACGCTGCGGAATCCCGGCGCGCAGCGCCCGTGCGCTCGCCGACCTGCTGGTCGCCACCGGTCTGCTCGAACACGACGGCGAGTGCTACCGCAACGCCGCCGACACCGAGGCGTTCCTCGCCGGCCGAGGGCCACTCGACATGCGACCCATGCTGACCTACTGGGACACGGTGAGCTATTCGGCCTGGGCCCGGGCGTCCACCGCGTTCCGCACCCGGCAGGGCGTCCGGGGCGACCTCACCGAGGCGCAGGTCCAGGCGTACGAGTCGTCGGTGGCCCTGGTGACCGCGGAGACGGCCGTCGACCTGGCCGAGGCGTACGACTTCGGCCCGCACCGCCGAGTGCTCGACATCGGCGGCGGCATCGGCACCTTCGTCAAGCCGATCCTGGGCGCTCATCCACAACTCACCGCGACCCTGCTCGACCTGCCCGAGGTGGTGAACGTCGCCCGAGAGCAGCTCGCCGCCGACGCCTTCGCCGACCGGCTCGATCTGGTCGGCGCGGACGTCTTCGTCGACGCCCTGCCCGACGGGCACGACGTGCTGATCGTGGCCAACTTCCTGCACCTGTTCTCCCCGGAGCGCAACACCGAGCTGCTGACCCGGCTGCGGGATGTGGTCGCACCGCAGGGCCGGCTGCTGTTGGTCGACTGGTGGCGCGACCCGTCGGCACCCCACCCGGCGACCCGCCTCGGCGGGGGAGAGTTCCTCATGATCAGTGGCGGGGACACCTACGAGGCGGGCGAGGCGGCACAGTGGCTCGACGCGACCGGTTGGCGGCAGGTGGCTCACCTGCCGCTGGCCGCGCCGGCCGGGCTCATCGTCGCCGCGCCGGCCGAGGCGCGGACGTAGGAGCACCATCGGCAGCGAGCGGCATGGGTCGGGATGGCGCCTTGCCCCGGAGCATTGTCCGTCAGCGCATAGGATATGACCGATGGCGAGCGACAACCCCGCGCCTCGGCGCGGACACCCTCTGCTCGGTTGGGCTGAGGTCGACCCGGCGCGGCACCCGTTCGACCCTGCGGGGGTGCCGGCCGTCGTGCGAGCCCTGGCGCCCCCAGTGCCACCCGCCGTGCCACTGCCTGTGCAGGCTGCCGCATGGTTCGACTGCCCCGCCACGCGCGAGGAGACGTTGCAGTGGAACCTGGCGATCACCGAAGCCCTTGTCGACCACTACGGGGCCTGGGCTTACGGCTGGCACTGGTCGCCCGGCCTCGAAGATTATCTCGGCGAGCCGGTCAGCACGTGGGACTTCTTCGGGCCGATCACCACGCCCCCGGCGGAGGCGCTGCTGAAGGTCGCCGACTCGCTGGTCCACTGGCGGCGTTGGCTGGAGCACCTGGCCGGCCGGTTCGACCGGTTCCTGCCGTCGCTGCGCACCGAGGGAGTGGCCCAGGTAGGCGAGACGGTCGCCGTCTGGGAGGCGGCGATCGCCCACCTGATGACCACCGCGGTCGCGCGTGTCGAGGATGAGGACGGGTGGCAGGGCTGGTGCGGGCGGATCCTCACCTGGTTCCTCAACGCTGCCGGGGTGCCGGAGCAGCGAAGCGCGACGCTGGTCGACAGGGCGCTGGACGCACGGTTCGACGGCTGGGTGGCGCTGTCCGCCGCCGACGTCGTCGACGTCGCCGAGCGGCTCGCCAGAGAGGTGACGGGGCCGGAGCCCGGCGGGATCCCACGGGCGGGCCAGGGTGGAGATGACTGGCCCGACACCTGGCCGAACGGATGGCCGTCGTGGCGGGCCACCAATCTCGCCCGTATCCACAGTTGACCCACCACCGCCGGGGCCTCCGCGCCAGTTGCTGAAGCCCGCCTGCGTCGGGTCGGGCCTCAGGAGAAGTGCGTCTTCGGCCGGGGGAGTGCCTCCCCGTCGACGATCAGGTCGACCTTCTCGTTGTAGAAGGCGACCAGCCCGGCGATCGGTAGCAGCGCGCTGGTGGGGAACTCGTACGACCAGGCCAGGTCGGGGTGGACCGTGCCGGCGACGCGCACGGACCAGTAGCGGCTGGTTCGGCCCTTGTACGGGCAGGCGGTCCTCGTCTCCGACGGCACGAGGTGCCCGAAGTTCACCTCGGTCCGGTTGAGGTAGTAGCGGGTGGGCAGGCCCGTCTCGAAGACCAGCACCGGCGACGCCGACTCGGCCAGCATGACCCCGTCGAGTTCCACCCGTACGCGGCGGGTGGAGCGCAGCGCGTCCACCCGGGCGTACGGGTTGCGGGGGTGCACGAAGATCTCTTCGTCCTCTTCGAACCAGCCGTCCATGGCGGCCCACTCGAACCGGACGGCGTCCGCCAGGCCGGGCAGCGCGTCCTTCCCGTAGCACCGCGCGGACGAGGGACGGGACGTCTCGCCGACCCGCAGCCCGTGCACCCGTCCGGTCCCGCACCGGATCCGTTCGGTGCGATGCTCGTCGACCAGCAGGTCACGCTTCACGTCGGCGAGCGGGATGTAGTACTGGGGGTAGTACGGCCATTCCCACACGTACTGCGCCCGCCTGGTGTCCAGCACCAGCTCGCCGGCGAGGTACGCGCGGATCCGACGGGGCACCGGCTCCACGCGGTCGTCCGGGCCGATCGCCTTCGGGTAGTCCGGCACGTTGTCCTCCAGTTCGCCACGGCCCCGGTTGGGGGTACTGGCTCAACGATCAGGAGGGCCCGGGTGTCTCGCCGGGCGGCCGGTGCGTAGTGGGAGCTGTCGACGTCTCGTCGTCGAGGCCCCCGCGGTCCCGGTGTCCGGAGCCACCACGACGGCTCCGGACACCGGTGCGGTCAGACCTGGTTCGCGCCGCCGTCGACGAAGATCTCGTCGCCGGTCATGAAGCTGCTCTGGTCGGACGCGAGGAACAGAGCGGCGTTGGCGATCTCCTCCGGCTGGCCCATCCGCCCCATCGGCACGGTGGCGGCGAGCATCTGCAGCAGGCCGGCGGCCTCCTCCGGGCTGGCGGCCAGCCCGGTGATCCCCGGGGTCTCGGTCGGGCCCGGGATGAGGGTGTTGACCCGGATCCCGCGGCCGGTCAGCTCGGCGGCCCAGGTGCGACCGAACGAACGGATGGCGGCCTTGGAGGCGGCGTAGACACCGAATGCCGGGGTGCCTTTCGTCGCCGCGGTCGAGCCGGACAGGATGACCGAAGCGCCGTCGTTCAGCACCGGCAGGGCCTTCTGGACGGTGAACACGGTGCCTCGCACGTTGCTGTCGAAGGTGTCCGTGTAGTGCTCGACGGTGATGCTGCCCAGGGGTGCGAATTCGCCGCCGCCGGCGTTGGCGAACAGCACGTCCAGACCCGCGCCGCGGGCGGTGATCGCGTCGATGACGCGGTCGAGGTCGTCGAGGTTGCTCACGTCACCGCGGATCCCGGTGACATCTCGGCCGATGGCGCTGATGGCCTCGTCCAGTTGCTGCTGGCGGCGCCCGGTGATGAAGACGTGCGCGCCTTCGGCTGCGAAGCGGCGGGCCGCGGCCAGGCCGATGCCGGTGGTGCCACCGGTGACCAGGGCGGTCTTGCCGTTGAGCTGTGCCATGTGTGGTGCTCCTTCAGGTCCGTGCTGCGGGATGGGTTTGGTGCGTCGCTGATCGGGTGTTCGGCAGGCGGGTCAGCGGGGTTGGTCAGTGCGGGGGGTGAAGCGGGGCAGCAACGTGGCGAGCTCGCGCCACTGCTGCCGCGGCAGGTCGCCGCCGTCGTGGGCGTCGGGCCGCAGGACGTGCAGGGTGACGTGGTCGGCGCCGGCGTCCAGGTGGGCCTGGATACGCTCGGCGACGTCGTCGAGGTCTCCCCAGGCGACCAGGGCGTCGATGAGCCGGTCACTGCCGCCCGGGATCAGGTCCTCCGCGCCGAAGCCGAGGCGGACCAGGTTGGATCGGTAGGCCGGGAAGCCGATGAACATCCCGACACCGGCCCGGGCGGCCGCTCTCGCCCGAGCGGGATCGCGGTCCAGGACCACGGCCAGGTGCGGAGCGATCAGCGGGGCTTCGCCCACCCGCGCCCGCTGCGTCGCCGAGTACTCGGGCGTCACCAGGAACGGGTGCCAGCCGGAGGTCCGTGCGGTGGCGAGATCGGCCATCTTCGGCCCCAGCGCGCCCAGGAGACGCCGGTCGGCCGGGACCGGACGGGGTGCGGTGTCGAGGCCGTCGAGGAAACGGCTCATCGACGCGGTTGGCCTGCCGTAGTCCTGCCCAGCGTTGGCAGCGGAGTGGGCGTT
This sequence comes from Micromonospora sp. NPDC051006, assembly GCF_044456245.1. NCBI lineage: Bacteria > Bacillati > Actinomycetota > Actinomycetes > Micromonosporales > Micromonosporaceae > Micromonospora > Micromonospora sp. NPDC051006. Next base: position 113,255 of record NZ_JBITFP010000015.1, on the reverse strand, counting down.
GCTGACCCCGAGGCCCAGGAGGGCGCGGGGACCGTACGCGGCATCAAGCGCTGACCAGCGGTCGCCCAGCCTGGCCGGGTCCTGACCCCACATCGACAGCACACCGAGGGCGACGGTGGCGCGTGGCGCGGCGGCCAGCAGGTGCTGGACGTCGTCCAACGCCCCCAGACCGTCCAGGCCCGGGATCCAGAGCGCGGGAAAGCCGAGCTGGTCCAGCTCGGCGGCGGCCTCGCGGACCTTGGGCCGGGCTGCTCCGCGCAGTTCCATGCTCCAGATCCCGACCGTGCCGAGGCTGTGTTTTCCGTTGTCCATCTCGACTCCTCCGTAGTTCTGTACCGCTCAGTACAAAACAACGTAGCAGGGTCCTCCGCCCATCCCAAACTTTTGTACCGATCGGTTGGAGCGGCGGTATCGTTGGTGCCAGGAGGGGGTGCACGACGTGACGCAAACCGGACGACCGCGCGGATTCGACACCGAACAGGCCCTGGACCGGGCGATGGAGGTGTTCTGGCGGCACGGCTACGAGGGCGCCTCGCTGACCGACCTCACCGCGGCCATGGGCATCAACAAGCCCAGCCTCTACGCCGCGTACGGCAACAAGGAGGGCCTGTTCCGCAAGGTGGTCGCCCGGTACGCGGACGTCGAGATGGCCTACGCGCGCGACGCGCTGGATCAGCCGACGGCCCACCAGGTGGCGGCGGTCCTGCTACGGGAGAACGTGGTGGCACTGACTCGGCCCGACCGTCCCGCGGGATGCCTCTCCGTTCAGGGCGGCACCGCCTGCGGCACCGAGAACGCGGCCATCTCCGAGTTCCTGGCGGCCAGCCGGCTGGCCGGTGAACAGGCCCTGGCCGCCCGATTCGCCCGCGCCGTCGACGAGGGCGATCTTCCGCCGGACGTCGATGCCGCCGCGTTGGCCCGCTTTCTCAGCGTCGTCACCGAAGGCCACGCCGTCCACGCGGCAGCCGGCGCGCAGCGCAGCCAACTGGAGCAGTCGGCCGAGATTGCCCTGCACGCCTTCACCGCCGCGGCATACCGAGCCCCTGCCGCCCGCATCCGGTAGGAACGCGGGCCGCCTCCGGTCCGGTCCACAACTCCAACTGCCGCGCTGGACGAGCGTGCGGTGTCAGTGCAGCATCGCTCGGGTCATCCGTCGGGTGGCGATGAGCATGGCGATCGACCCGAAGGCGACGAGATAGACCACCGGGATCAGCAGGTCCCAGCCGAGGTGCCCCAGCGCCGGCTCACGTACCAGCTCGATGCTGTGGTAGAGCGGCAGGGCCCCGACCAGGGGTTGTACCGCCTCCGGGTAGACCGACAGCGGGTAGAACGTGGTCGCGAACAGGAACATCGGCAGCATGAAGAGCTGGATGTACTGGAAGTCGGGGAAGTCGCGCAGGTAGGTCGTGACAGCGAGCCCGCCCGCGGCGAACGCGTACGCGATCAGCACCGACGCCGGTAGCGCGAGCAGCACCCAGGCCGAGGTGATCAGCCCACCGATCGCCATGACGGCCAGGAATCCGATCGACGTCAGCAACGCGTTGATCATCGCGCTGGTGACCTCACCGACCGCGATGTCGGTGACGGACAGCGGCGTCGGCAGGATCGCCTGGTAGGTCTTCTCCACCTTCATCCGGACGAAGACGCCAAAGCTGGTCTGGTTGAACGCCGTGTTCATCGCGGTCGTGGCCAGGATCGCCGGGGCCACGTAGACGGCGTAGGGGACATCGACCCCGGGCACCGTGCCCACCAGCAACCCGACGCCGACGCCGATCGACAACAGGTACAGGATCGGTTCGACGAGCGCGTTGAGCAGCGGCGTGACCGACCGGCGGTAGATCATGAAGTTGCGTTCGATGAGCGCCAGGGACCGGCGCACCGCCCACCCGGGCGCGGCGGTGGTGGTCATCGGTGACTCCGCGGTGCGCTGGACGTCGGCCGTCATCCGTGCAACCTCCGGCGGTAGGTGATCCGAGCGACCAGGAACCCGCCGATCGCCAGGACCAGTAGGTAGGCGATGTGGACCCAGCTGCCGGTGATCGTCGCCGTGCCGAGGCTGAGGGTCCGACACAGCTCCACTCCATGCCAGAGCGGCAACACGTAGGACAGCGGCCGGATCCACTCCGGTAGCTGCGAGACCGCGAAGAAGGTGCCGGAGAACATGTAGAGCGGCATGATGACGAAGCGGAACACCGTGTCGATGTGGCGCAGCTTGCGTACGCCGACCGCCCACGCGGCGGCCGGCGCCGCGAACGCGACCCCCGTCAGCGTCGCCCCGAGCAGGGCCCCGAGAACCCACCAGCCCCTGATCAGCCCGAAGGCGGCCATGACCGCGATGAACGCACCGCTGGCGGTGAGCACCCGGAACGCGATGAAGAGCAGGTGCCCGGCGGCGAGCTGCTCGGGTTCGAGCGGTGTCGGGGTCGCACCCCGGTAGGCCCCGAAGGTCGCAGCTCGGGCGACTCCGGCGGACCCCTCCAGAAAAGCGCTCTGCATCGCGGCCGCGGCCAGCATGCCCGGCGCGAAGAACGCCGCGTAGGAGACGCCGGCGATCTGCGCCGGAGCGTTGTCGTCGACGAGTGCACCCAGGCCCGCGCCGATGCCGATGAGGAACAGCAACGGGTTCAGCACGCTGATCACGATCGAGCCACGCCAGGTGCGCCGATAGAGCATGATCCAGTATCCGAATGCGCGAAGCACCAGTGGTCTCCTGCTACTCGATGAGCGATCGGCCGGTGAGCCTGAGGAACACGTCCTCCAAGGTCGCGCGGCGGACCAGCGCGGTGAGCGGGGTGATCGACATGGCGTGCACCGCGGCCAGGGCCGCCTCGCCGTCGGCGGCGTAGACGAGCACCCGGTCGGGGAGCAGCTCGACGCGTCCGTCGGTGTCGCTGCCGCCGGTGGCCAGCGCCGACGTGCGGAGCTTCTCCGCCGCGGTGTCCCGCTCGTCGAGGTGGAAACGGAGTTCGAGGACCTCCCTGGTGGCGTGTCGGGCGATCAGCTCGCGAGGGGAGCCCTGCGCGACGATCCGGCCGTGGTCGACGACGACGAGCCGGTCGCAGAGCTGCTCGGCCTCGTCCATGTAGTGCGTGGTGAGGATGAGCGTGACGCCCTCCTGTTTGAGCCGGAAGAGCCGGTCCCACAGGACGTGCCGGGCCTGCGGGTCGAGGCCGGTGGTCGGCTCGTCGAGCAGCAGGATGTCGGGTTCGTTGATCAGGGAACGGGCGATGGTCAGCCGCCGGCGCATACCGCCGGAGAGCGTCTCGACCTGGTCGCCTGATCGCTCCTGAAGGTGAGCGAAATCCAGCAGCCGGGTCGCGCGCTCGCGAATGACCGCCCGCGGCAGGCTGAAGTATCGCCCGTAGATGTGCAGGTTCTCCCGCACGGTGAGTTCGTTGTCGAGGCAGTCGTCCTGCGCCACGACGCCCAGCCGGGCGCGGATCTGCGGGCCCTGCCTCATCGGGTCCATGCCCAGCACACGCAGGCTGCCACCACTGATCGGCGACGTCGCGGCGATCATTCGCATGGTGGTGGACTTGCCGGCGCCGTTGGGCCCGAGAAGTCCGAAGGCCTCGCCCCGCTGGAGCTCGAAGTCGATGCCGTCGACGGCACGGAACTCCGCAGTGGAGCCTCGCGGTGGATAGATCTTGGTTAGATTCCTCGCCTCGACCAGGGGGGATTCGGTCACGCGAGCAGCCTACGGAAATTCAATGAACCCCTGCAAGTTCTTAACAAGAGCTTGCAATTCTTGAACCGCCGTTCCTGAGCTTCCGCGGACCCGGGCCGGAGCCGGTCGGGTCAGGACGGCCGCCCGCCGAACATCCAGTTGTGCACCTCGATGTCGGCGTACCGGTCCGGGGTCAGGACCGCGCGCGCCTCGACCGGATCCGCCGCCCGGACCAGCGCCGCCGTACCAAGCCAGCTGTCGCCGTCGTCGGACAGCAACGGCCCGTACGCGATCAGCCCGGCGCGGTCCGACGGCACGGCCGGGTCGGCGGCCTGCCCGGTGCCGAGACCGAGCACCAGGTATCGGTTGCCGCCGGTGCGGCCCGTGGGGAAGTCCCACATCGTGCGCCCCAGCGTGTTGTGCCACCGGCGCAGCAGTACGTCCCGGTACGCGCCGGCCTGGTAGTTGGGCTCGTCGAAGGCGAACGCCCGGGCGGCGGCGGGGTCGGGCAGGTCGAGGATGTGCACGCTGCCGGTGGGCGTGCCGTCGTCGGCGAGCGTCGGGCCACGGGCGATCATCTCCGCCGCGAAGCGGTCCATGTAGGACCAGTGCTCTTCCCGCAGCTCGTCGCGCAGTGCCGCGGAGCCGCGTCGGTCGCGGTGGTAGCAGAAGAACTCCATGCCCCAGTCTTGACCTCCGCGCCGGACACGGATGCAGGTGGGTGGCTGTTGGTCATGCCTCGGAGCGTGGCAGGAGGCCGTCAAGCAGCCGGCGTAGGCCGAACTGGAACCAGGTGTCGAGGGCGGTGTCGGGTCTGGTGCGGCCGGCTGCGGCCAGCCAGGGCCGTCGCTCGGTGCGGCCGGTTCGCTCGAGCCGTGTGCGGGTCGCCGACCACCAGGCCTGGTAGGTGGTGTCGGCCGGCTCGCCCCGGATGAGCAGGGCCATGCCCTGGACGTAGCCGCTGAGCACCAGGTAGGCGCGGAACGCCTCGGCCGGGTCGTACCCGACGGCGGTGAACGCCGCCACCACGCGGTCGACCATGGCCAGCACGGCGGGTCCGGTCGGTGGCCGGTCGGTCGCGAGGACGGACAGCAGCCACGGGTGGCGGCGGTACATCGCCCACTCGTCCCCGGCGAGCCGTTCGAGTTGCTCGCGCGGGTCGTGCGGCAGTGGTGCGTCGAGTCGGCGGGCGGCGGTGACCTGCTCGGCCATCGCGCTGAGCAGCTCGGCCCGGTTCGGTAGGTGCCGGTACACGACGTGGGCGGGCGTCGCGGCGCGGTGGGCGAGGGCCCGCATGGAGACCGCGCCCAGGCCCGCCGTGTCGGCGAGCCGGACCGCGAGGCCGACCAGCCGGTCGCGGGGATCGCCGCCGGTGGGCGGCGGCGGATCGGGGAGGCGACGCGAGGTGGCGGTGGGGCCGTAATCACGGCGCCGGCGGTACGCGCGTGCCTGGCACCGGCGCGAGCAGTAGCGGCGTGGGCGCCCCCGGCCCGGACCGGCGGGCAGCTCGGCCAAGCACTCGACACATCGGACGGTGAGCACAGCCGTCTCCGCTTTCGTCACGGCACGTCGTGTGACGAAAATACTGCACACCGTCCGCCGGCGGCCACAGGATCGAGGGCATGAAGCAGCCCAGCCGCAGAGACCTGCTCCGCGCCGGTGCCGTCGCGTCCGCCGCCGTCCTCCAGCCGTCTCCGGCGTCCGCCTCCCCACCGGCGGGGGACTGTGCGCCGCCGCTGGGCCCGGTGCGGGTGTTCCCGGACGACCCCAGGTACGCGAGCCTTGTCCGCCGGGGCAACCGGCGGTTCGTGGGTGCGCCCGACGAGGTGCGCGTGGTCGGCTCGACCGAGCAGGTCGTTTCGGCCGTGCAGGACGCGGTGCGTACCGGCCGGCGGGTCGCGGTACGCGGCGGGGGGCACTGCTTCGAGGGGTTCGTGGACGACCCGGCGGTCCGGATGGTGATCGACATGTCGGGCCTGACCGGGATCTACCACGACCCACGCCGGTTCGGCTTCGCGGTCGAGGCGGGCGCCACGCTCGGCGAGGCGTACCGCCGGCTCTACCTCGGCTGGGGGGTGACCATCCCGGGAGGATCGTGCCCGGGTGTGGGCGTCGGTGGCCACATCGCGGGCGGCGGCTACGGCCGGCTGTCCCGCCTGCACGGGCTCGCGGTCGACCACCTGCACGCGGTCGAGGTGGTCGTGGTGGACCGCGGCGGCACCGCCCGGGCGGTGGTTGCCACCCGGGAGCGCACGGACCCGCACCGCGACCTGTGGTGGGCGCACACCGGTGGCGGCGGCGGAAACCTCGGCGTCGTCACCCGCTACTGGTTCCGGGCGCTGCCCACCCCACCCGCCCGGGTGCTGGACTTCACCGTCACCTGGCCATGGGCCGGCCTGGACGAGCCGGGCTTCCACCGACTCGCCGGCAACTTCGGCGCCTGGTGCGCGCGCCACAGCGCACCCGGCTCGCCGGGCGCGCACCTCTACGGCGAGCTGATCCTGTCCCGCCCGCAGGCCGGTGGCCACACCCTCGTCGGTCAGGTGCCGCACGACCGCCGGCACCTGCTCGACGAGTTCGTCGGTGCGCTCGGCGAGGGTGTCGGGGTCACCCCGACCGTCTCGTCGGAGACGCTGCCCTGGCTGACCGCGACGCTCGGCGGTGAGAGCGACGACGGCAAGGGCTGGCGGCTCAAGGTCAAGTCCGCCTTCCATCGCGCGCCGCTGACCGAGCGGCAGCTGCACGTCGCCTACCGCCACCTGACCGGCGCCGGAGAGGACCTGCTCACCGGCTCGCTCAGCCTCAACACCTACGGCGGGGCGATCAACGCCGTACCAGCCGCCGCCACCGCCGCCGTCCACCGCGACGCGTCGACCCTGCTGTTCTACCTAGCGGGCTGGACCGACCCGGCGGCCGACGCGCGACACCTGGCCTGGATCCGGGAGTTCTACCGCGACATGTACGCCGACACCTGCGGCGTGCCCCCGGACGGCGCCTACGTCAACTATCCCGACATCGATGTCGCGACCGGAGCCCGACCCTGGCCCGACCTCTACTACGGCCCCAACTACCGACGGCTGCGACAGATCAAGGCCCGATGGGACCCACGAAACGTCTTCCGGCACGAGCTCTCGGTCCGACCGGCCGACCACTGATTCGCGCGACGGCGTCCCGTGGCGGCGCTCGAGTCGACGTGGCACGGAGGCCGGCGGAAGGCCGACCGGGCTGTCAGTCGACCGACGCGAGTACCGACTCGCCACCCGGGTAGGCGAACGACGCCCGCGGTGAGTAGAAGCCCCACGTGACGTCCAGCGGCTCGGCCGGCCGCAGCGCGTACACCGGGTGGTCGGGCTCGAGGAACTCCAGTGACTCGACCTCGAAGGGGTCGACCGGCTCGGCCACGAAGGGGTAGTTCCCGCTGAGCAGCTCGCCGTCCAGGTGGGTCAGGTAGCGCAGTTGTCCCCGGTTCACGGCGTCGCCGGTGCGGCCGACGCGGGCGGTCGTCCTGATCACCGGTACGCCGTCGGACTCGGTGGTGGCAACCAGCCGGTGGCCCCTCAGCTCGATGGTGGTGGTCCCCACCGACGCGGGCACGCCGCGGGCAGCGGCGTAGGCGCGTACGGCGGGACTCGAGTTGAAGTAGTGCGTCCACCAGCGGCCCGGGGTCACCCCGTCCGGAGCGTCCATCCCGGACAGGTCCGGCCCGAGGTACGTCAGCGAGTAGGCGCCGAAGCCGGAGGTCTGCGTCGCGTCGTCGACGACGTACTGGTTCATGAAGACCTGGCGGTTCGGGGCCGGAGTGAGTCCCTCCGGAACGAGGGCGGACACGGCCTCAGGGTCGGCCGGAGTCCAGCCGAAGTAGAGCATCCTGCTGTTCACGACGAGTTGTGCGGCGACGAGTTCGGTCACGAGGGGCCCCTTCCGCGTGGCGGCGATCCGTAGCCGCGACGCTACGGAGCGGCTCCGCCGGGGGACAACGACGGATTGCCGACACGCGAGCGCCAGACCGCTGGCGGGCTTGCGGGCCGTGCCTAGGCTGCGGGAGGAAGCGTGTCACCGACCCGCGCTCGTGCGACGTCGAGCGGATCTTCAGGGGAGCGCCATGGCCCAGCTACCGACCTAGCCGGCGTCCACCATGGATGTTCAGCCGGTCGTCATCGCCAGCGACAACACCTTCGCGCACGCCTATGCCAGCGTTGCCGAGATGTTGAGCGAGCGCGACCTCGGTGCGAAGGGTGGCCTCGAGTTCTTCGACCGGTCGGGCCGCCGGCTCGCGCCGGTACTGAGCCCCACGTGGGAGGTGGCAGGTCTGGCGCCCACCTTGGACGAGCCGGACCCGAAGCTGCTCACCGGCCGGTTGGCGGCGGTGGTCCAGCACGTCGGCGACCACATCCGGCGTCACCCGGAGGTGATCGCCCGGTCCGGCCTTTCGGTCGAGGAGGCGCTCGCCGCGCTGCCGCGGATCGGCGCCGGGACCCTGGCCGAGGATCTCGCGCAGCTTCCCGGGGCGACGGCGGACGGCGAGTTCGGGCTGATGGACTCGGGTGGGTGGTTCCACAACGCGATGCACGCCGCGGGCTGGGCGCACTGAGGATCCGACCGCTCCGACCCATGCTCCGGCCCGGCGGAAGCCGCCGGGCCGGAGCCTGTGGTGCCCCGGCGTTGGCAACCGACGCCGTCGGCCAGCACGACGTCGAGAACCAGCGTGCGCCATGGTCGGGCGGTCGTCAGCCGCCGACCAGGTCGAACCGCTCCCAGGGCCCGATCGCGGTCCGGTTGGCGATCAGCGGCGCGGCCCCGGCGTTCTCCGCCGCCACGTACCGGTCGTTGACCGCGGCGCGCAGGCTCACGCTGCCGTCACCGTTGCGCACCAGGTGGAACGTCTCCCACAGCCCCACCGCGGCCCGGTTCGCGACCAGCGGAGCCGCCCCGGCGTTCTCCGCGGCCACGTACCGACCGTTGCCGCGGGCGCGCAGCGCCACCGTGCCGCCGCCGAGATCGGTGAGGTCGAACTGCTCGGTCGGGCCGACCGCCGGCTGGTTGGCGACCAGCGGGGCCGTGCCGGCGGCGCTGACGTACCGGCCGTTGGCGTGCGACCGCAGGCTCACCGGTCGGTCCGGGTTCGGCGCCGGGTCGACAGAGGGATCGAACCGGTTGACCCAGTACCGGGTGCGGTCCAGGTAGGCCGTCTCGGCCGCGGCGCCGGTCCGGCCGTACGCGCCCGAGTAGGTCAGGTAGCCGTGCCCGGCCGGCGGGCTCGCGCTCGCCGGCTCGATCGTCGAGCCCTCGTGCCACTCGTTGAACGAGGTGATGGAGACCCAGGTCGGCGGGCCGCCGTGCGACGGGTTCAACGCGTTGGACCACTGCTGGTCGTACATCGCGCCGTTGGCCCGGTCGACGGTGGGGGTGGTGTTGCCCGGCACGGCCCGGTCGTCGAGATAGCCGGGGGCCACCGAGGGCGCCCAGACCAGGCCGTTGGCCCGGCAGAAGGCGCTGGCGGACGCCCAGCCGGGCGCGGTCGCCCCGGCGATCCCGTCGTAGGTGTACATCCCGCCGAAGTGGGCGACCTTGGTGGTGTCGGTGGTCTGGGCCAGCACGATGCTGGTGTCGCGGACCTGCGCCAGCGGCGACCAGTCGGCGATCCGCAGGCTCTCGAAGACGTAGAACGGGGCCCGGTTTCCGTGCGCCGCGTCCCGGTGGAACGCCGGGTGGCTGCCGTAGCGGTTGTGCAGGTAGTTGATGTCGGCCACGGTCGAGGCGGCGGTCCGGCCCGCGTACGGCTCCAGGTGCCAGGCGACCCGCAGGCCGTACGCGGCCGCGGCGTCGAGCACGATCGGGGTCAGGTTGTCCTCGTAGGAGCCCTGGCCCCACCAGCTGTGGACGAGCACGCCCACGCCGGCGTCGCGGATCCACGCCATGTGCCGACGCACGGCGGCCGGGTCACCGGAGTCGTACGTGCCGAGCGTCGGGTAGAAGTTCGCGCCGATGTCCTGCGGCGGGGTGTGGCCGCCCTGCGGCCAGTGCCGGTAGCTGCCGGCGACGCTGGGGTTGCCGTACCAGGAGTAGTAGAAGATGTGCACGTTGCTGGCGGTCGCGGCCAGCGGCGCGACCGGCGCGGCGGGGCCGGCGGCGGTCGGCGGCGGGGCCGCCTGAGCGGTCGGGGCGGCGGCGACGGCGAGACCGACCGCCGCCACCAGGGCGGCGGCCGCGCGGCGCAGCCAGCGGTTTCTCGGGTACATGACGCTCCATCGGGGTCGGGGTCGGGGTTGGCGGTGCGGCCGGGGGGACGCCGGCCGCACCGCCGGTCTGGTGATGGTCAGCCGTTGCCGAGGGTGAACTTCTCCCACGGTCCGACGGCGGCCCGGTTGGCGATCAAGGCGGCGGCGCCGCCGTTCTCGGCGACGACGTACATGTTGTTGACGGCGGCCCGCAGGCTGACCGTGCCGTCGGTGTTGCGCACCAGCGCGAACGTCTCCCACGCCCCGACCGCCGCGCGGTTGGCGACCAGCGGTTGCGCGCCGGCGTTCTCCGCGCAGACGTACATGCCGTTGCTGCGCGAACGCAACGCGACGTTGCCCGCGCCGAGGTCGACGAGGTCGAAGCGCTCGGTGGCGCCGACGGTGGCCTTGTTGGCGATCAGCGCGGCGGTGCCGACGGCGCTGACGTACTGGTTGTTGGCGCCCGCCCGCAGGGTGGTGCCGGTGCCCCCGCCGGTGCCCCCGTCGAGGGTGAAGGCGTCCACGTCGAACAGGTTCCCGGCACCGCCCTTGAAGACCAGGTACAGCGTGGTCGGCGCGGACGGCTGGCTGGTCAGCGTGGTCGACACGTTGGTGAAGGTGTCCCAGCCGCCGGTGGGGGCCACGGCCACGCTGCCGAGCAGGGTGCCGGTGGCGGAGCCGGCCCGCACCTCGATGGTGCCGCCCGGGCCGCCGGAGGAGACCCGCGCGGTGAACCGGGTGGCGGTGGCCAGATGGTACGGCTGGAACGAGATCCAGTCGCCGTTGTCGATGAAGCCGGCGGTGCGGCTGCCCTCCGCGGTGGCGTGCTCCGCGGTCTGGACGCCGCCGGACTGGGCGCCGAAGTGCTCGGCCTGCCGGTGCCGGGGCTGCAGGATGCGGGTGCTGCGCGAGGTCAGCCCGCCGTTGTCGGTGTAGCTGGCGTCGAAGACGCCGTAGATGTTGGCGGCGGTGTCGTGTTCCCCGTCGACCGGCACGGTGATGGTGCCCGAGCAACCGTTGCGCACCGTGATCTCGTGGGCGTGGCTGTCGTGACCGAGGGCGTAGGCCATCCGGACCCGCGAGCAGTCGATCGTGCCGTCCTCGGGGTCGGTGACGGTGACCTGGAACGGGACGGTGTCGCCGAAGGTGAACAGGGAGCCGTCGGTCGGGACGGTGAGCGTCACGGTCGGCGCGGCGTTGCCGACGGTTATCACCAGGCTCGCGGTGGCGGAGAGCCCGGTCGGATCGGTGACCCGCAACGTCGGGGTGTACGTCCCGTTCGCGGTGTACGTCTTCGTCGGGTTGGCCGCGGTCGAGGTGGTGCCGTCGCCGAAGGTCCAGAGGTAGCTCAGCGCTCCGCCCTCCGGGTCCTGGCTGCCGGCGGAGGAGAAGGTGACGGTCAGCGGGCTGGGACCGGAGGTCCGGTTCGCCGCGGCGACGGCGATCGGGCTGCGGTTGCCACCACCGATGTACTCGATCCGATAGAGCGCCTGGTTGTTCGACCCGGTGCCGTAGTCGAGCACGTAGAGGGCCCCGTCCGGGCCGAACGCCTGGTCCATCACCTGGGTGCCGCGCCACGGGAAGTCGGAGATCTCCCCGGGTGACCCGTCGGCGTTGACCGCGATCGCCTTGATCCAACGCCGGCCGTACTCGCCGGCGAAGAACTGCCCGTTGAGCGAGGCCGGGAACTTGATGCTGGAGTTCAGGTTCGGGTCGTAGCGGTAGACCGGCCCGCCCATCGGCGACTCGGACCCGCTACCGAACTGCGGCGGCGACCCGGCGTCGCCGTACCTGATCCAGCTCGGCCGGGCCGGCGGCAGTGTGCTCTGGCCGGTGTTGCGGAACGAGTTGTTCGTCGGCCCGGCGGCGCAGTTGTACTTCGCCGCGGACGGCCCGGAGGGGAAGGTGTACTCGTTGTAGGTCTCGGTGCTGGTGTTCGTGCCGGTGCAGTACGGCCAGCCGTAGTTGCCGGCGCTGGCGATCCGGTCGAACTCGACCTGGCCGCCGGGGCCGCGGTTCGGGTCGGTGCCGCCCGCGTCCGGGCCGTAGTCGCCCAGGTAGACGATGCCGGTGGGCTTGTCCACCGCCATCCGGAACGGGTTGCGGAAACCCATCGCGTAGATCTCGGGCCGGGTGTTGGGCGTGCCGGCCGCAAAGAGGTTGCCCGCCGGGACGGTGTAGCTGCCGTCCGGCTGCGGCTTGATCCGCAGCACCTTGCCGCGCAGGTCGTTCGTGTTGCCCGAGGTCCGCTGCGCGTCGTACGCCGGATAGCGGTTGGTCCGCTCGTCGATCGGGGTGTAGCCGGCGGACTCGAACGGGTTGGTGTCGTCGCCGGTGGAGAGATAGAGGTTGCCGGCGGCGTCGAAGTCGATGTCGCCGCCGACGTGGCAGCACATGCCCCGGTCGGCGTCGACCTGGAGCATGATCCGCTCACTGGCAAGGTTCAACGTGTCGTCGGCGTTGAGGGTGAACCGGGACAGCCGCAGGTGCCCCTTCCACGGTGCGAAGTCCGCCGCGGTGCCGGTGGCCGGGGCGTCACCGCCCGGCGTGCTCAGCGTGGGGGAGTAGTAGAGGTAGAGGTGCCGGTTGGTGGCGAAGTTGGGGTCGGCCGCGACGCCCTGCAGGCCCTCCTCGTCGTGGGTGTAGACCGGCAGGGTCCCGGCGACCTTGGTGTTGCCGGCCGCGTCGGTGATCCGGACGGTGCCGTTGCGGGCGGTGTGCACCACCGACCGGTTCGGCAGCACGGCCAGTGACATCGGCTCGCCGAGTTCGGCCGTACCGGTGGCGAGGGTGACCTGCTGGTAGTCGGCGGCGGGGATGACCGCCGCCTGGGCGGCCTGCGGGGGCGCGACGGCGAGGACCACGGCGGCGGTGGCGACCGCCGTGGCCAGGTACGACCGGAGCCGCCGTCTGGGGTGTGCGGACACGGGACCTTCTTTCCGAGGGGGTGTGGGGGCCGCCCGGTGCTGCGGTGGGCGGCCCCCGCGGACGAAGAGGTGGGACGGGACGAGCCGGGCCGGTGGACCGGGTTCAACTGCCGTGGACCTCCAGCTCCCACAGCGAGTAGCCGTACGCGGGCAGGGCGCGCTGGGTGCCGTGCACGCGCAGGTAGCGGCCGGTGGCCGAGATGGCGAGGTCGTCGACGCCGCCGTCGCCGGTGGTCGTGGTGTGCACCGGCGACCAGGTGACGTTGTCCGGGGACACCTGCACCTGGTACGCCCGCGCGTACGCCGCCTCCCAGGTCAACCGGACCCGGTTCAGGGCGCGGGACGCGCCGAGGTCCACGGAGATCCACTGCGGGTCGGCGTAGGCGCTGCCCCAGCGGGTTCCCGGGTTGCCGTCCACCGCGTTGCCCGGCACGTGCCCGCTGCCGGTCTCCACGCTGGACGCCGTCACCGGCCGGCCCCGGGACAGCAGGGTGCCACCGGACGCGGTGCCGTAGACGTTGACGTCCCACAGCGAGTAGCCCCACTGGGTGGCCCGTTGGGTGCCGTACACCCGCAGGTAGCGGCCGGTGCCGGCGACCGTGAGGTCGTCGACGCCGCCGTCGCCGGTGGTCGTGCTGTAGACCGGCGACCAGGTGGCGTTGTCCGGGGACACCTGCACCTGGTACGCCCGCGCGTGCGCCGTCTCCCAGGCCAGCCGGACCCGGTTGATCGCGTACGTGGCACCGAGGTCGATCGAGATCCACTGCGGGTCGGCGTAGGCGCTGCCCCAGCGGGTTCCCGGGTTGCCGTCCACCGCGTTGCCCGCCACGTGCCCGCTGCCGGTCTCCACACTGGACGCGGTGGCCGGCCGACCACGGGCCAGGTCGGTGGCGGGCGGCTCGCTCGGGCCGTCGGTCTTGATCCGTACGTTGCGGTAGTTGATGTCGAGCCCGGCGCCGTCGTTCTGCAAGCCGATGTATCCGTTAGCGATGGCCCGGCTGCTGACGTAATCATTGATCTTCACGCCGTTGAGCCAGATCTCGACCCGCTGACCGTGCACGCCGATCTCGTAGGTGTTCCAGGAGCCGGGCGGGTTGAGTGCCGCCGCCCGGGCGGCCTGGTTCGGCGCCTGGAAGCTGTAGACGCTGCCGGTGGTGCGCGTTGGATCCGCGTCGGTGGCGTCGATCTGGATCTCGTGGCCGGCGTCGACCGGAGCCCACGGGTCGCCCTGCGGATCGGGGAACCCGATGAAGACGCCGCCGTTGTCGTCGCCCGGCATCATCCAGTCGACCTTGAGCGAGTAGTTGCCGAAGGTGCGCACCGGGTACCAGAGCAACCCCATCCCGCCGTACGAGGTCAGCGTGCCGTCGGCCAGGGTGAAGCCGCCCGGGCCGGCCTGCCGCCACTGGGCGAGACTGGCCTGGGTGCCGTCGAAGATCGGCGTGTAGCCGGGCTCCGGCCGGCAGTCGGCCGAGGCGGCACCGCCGGCCACCTGGATCCCTCCGAGCAGCATCCGGGTGAAGTTCGGGTCGCTGTAGCTCTGCTCGGTGTGACCGAGGCCGGTGTACCAGGCGCGTCCGCCGCCGTAGCTGTGGCACCAGGTGATCGGGTGGTCGCCACCCATCGACCCGCCGCTGTACGACGACTCGTCGAGGCTGGCCAGCACCTTGACCGTCGAGCGGGGATTGGTCCGGTAGTTGTACCACTCGTCGGTGCGCGTCCAGGTCGACGGCAGGTGCGCGGTGGACGGGTTGGCCCGGTCCTCGACCCGGATGGTGGCCTGCTGGGTCGCCGGGTGCGAGGCGAAGTACCCGCCGACCAGACCGCCGTACCAGGGCCAGTCGTACTCGGTGTCGGCGGCGGCGTGCACCCCGACGAAGCCGCCGCCGGCGGCCAGGTACGCCTCGAAGGCGCTCTGCTGCCCGGCGTTGAGCACGTCGCCTGTGGTGCTGAGGAAGACCACCGCCTGGTACTGGGTGAGGTTGGCGGTGCTGAAGGCGGTCGCGTCCTCGGTGGCGGTGACGGTGAAGCCGTTGGCCGTGCCGAGCTGTTGGATCGCGGCGATGCCGTTGGGGATGGAGGAGTGCCGGAATCCGGCGGTCTTGGAGAAGACCAGCACCTTGGTCAGCGGCGCGGCCTCGGCCGGGGCCGGGGTCACCGCCGCCGCACCGGCGGCGACGGTTAGTCCGGCGACCACGGCCGCGGCCGTCGCGATGATGGCGCGTCTGCGCATGTGGGGGCTCCTTGCTGGGGTCGGGCCCGGGGGCCGTCCGTCGGCGCGAACGGCCCCCGGGTACTCGTCCGGTGCCGGCGGGGTGCCGGCGGCTGGGGTCGGTCGGGTCAGGGCAGGGTCCAGTTCTGCGCGGCGGTGCCGTTGCAGTCGTAGATCTGCAACTGCCGGCCGTTGCTCGGGCTGGAGGAGGGGATGTCGAGGCACCGGTTGGCCTGCGGGTTGCGCAGGCTGCCGTTGGGACCGGAGACCCACTGCTGGGCCCCGGTGCCGTTGCAGGTCCACAGGTGGATCGGCGTGCCGTTGGTGGTGCCGCTGGACTGGACGTCCAGGCACTTGCCCAGGCTGCGGATGGTGCCGTCGCCGGGCAGCGTCCACTGCTGGTTGGTCGCCCCGGCGATGCAGTCCCACATCTGGACCCGGGTGCCGTCGGCGGTGCCGCCGGCGTTGACGTCGACGCACTTGCCCATGCCCCGGATCGGGCCGGTGCGGGTGCCGCCGACCGGGGTGCTCACCCCGACGCCGGTGAACGTGTAGCTGTCCAGGTCGAGCAGCGCCCCGCCGGTGCCACCGGTGAAGACGACGTAGAGGTCGTGGGTGTTGTCGTCGGGCTTGGTGACCGTGGCGCTGACCTCGGTGTAGTTGTCCCAGCCGCCGGTGTTGGGCACGGTGACCCGGGCGACCTCGGGACCGGTGGGTGAGTCGTACCGGAAGGAGACGACGTTGCCGGCCTTGTCCGACGAGACCCTGGCCCGGACCCCGGTGATCCCCTTCAGGCTCACCGCGTGGTGCCGGACGTACTCGCCGTTCTGGATGTCACCGAGCCGGCGACCGCCCTCGGCGCCGCCGGCATTGATCACCTGGGGGCCGTGCAGCGAGACGTAGTGCTCGGCCTGCCACTGCTTGGGCCAGAGCGTGACGTCCTTCTCCGCGGTCAGCGGCACCGAGCCGGCGGCGCCCCGGTCGGTGTAGCCGGCCCGCAGCAGGAAGAAGAGCACCGAGTCCGGCCCGGCGTGCACCGGTCCGGTGTTGACGGTGAAGCCACAGCCGGTGCCCTGACCCTCCTCGTGGGCGTGCTCCTGGTGACCCAGGGCCGCCCGGATCACCACGTTCGCGCAGGGGATGGTGCCGTCCTGCGCGTCGGTGGCGCTGCCGGTGGCGGTCAGGTTCTCGTCCCAGGAGAACAGGCCACCGTTGGGCAGCCCGTTCAGGGCGACTGTGGGCCGGTTGTTGCCCACTACGACGGCGATCTGCGTCGTGCCGGACCGGCCGGTGCCGTCGGAGACGGTGAGCCGAGCCCGCTTGTCGCCGTTGCTGGCGTACGTGTAGGTGGGGTTCGCGGCGGTGGAGTCGACGGTGCCGTTGCTGTCGAAGTCCCAGGCGTAGGTCAGCGGGTCGCCGTCCGGGTCACTGCTGCCGGCGCTGGAGAAGCTGACCGTCAGCGGACTGAGCCCGTTGTCCGGCGTGGCCGAGGCGACTGCTGTCGGCGACCGGCCGCCCGCGACGTAGTTGATTTTGTAGAGGCCGGCGGCGGCGTCGCCGGAGAAGTAGCCGTTGCCGTACTCCAGCAAGTAGAGCGAGCCGTCCGGGCCGAACTCCATGTCGATCGGGTGGACGAACGACATGCCGGCGAGCACCGGCTCGATGACGGTCGGATTGCCGGTGCGCGCGTTGCCGTTGTCGAACTGGACCTCCTTGATCCAGTTACGGCAGTACTCGGTGATGATCAGCTTGTTGTCGTAGTACTGCGGCCACTTCACCTCGGAGTTCAGGTTGGGGTCGTAGTGGTAGACCTCGGCGTGGTTGGGTGAGCCGCAGCCACCCGGGTTGTCCAGGGCCGGCCACTCCCGGCTGCCGCCGTGCTGCTCCCAGACCAGCGCGCCCCGGGTCGGCGGCAGCTGCTGCAGCCCGGTGTTGCGCGGCGAGTTGTTCACCGGGCCGGTGCTGCCGCCACAGGGGAACCAGCCGCGCGGCGCGTTGGCGGCGAAGTCCCAGTCGTTGTAGGCGACGTTGGGCCCGCCGCAGTAGGGCCAGCCGTGGTTGCCCGGCGCGGTGGCCCGGTTCCACTCGTCGTACGCCGCCGGTCCCCGGTTGGGAATGGTCGCGCCCGCGTCCGGCCCGACCTCACCCCAGTAGAGGGTGTTGCCGTTCTTCTTGTCGACCCAGACCCGGTACGGGTTACGCAGGCCCATGACGTAGACCTCCGGGCGGGTGCCGCTGGTGCCGGGTGCGAAGAGGTTGCCCGCCGGGACCGTGTACGTGCCGTTGTCCTCCGGGTGGATGCGGTTGATCTTTCCCCGCAGGTCGTTGGTGTTGCCCGAGGTGCGCTGTGCGTCGTACTGCGCGTCGCGGCTGGTCCGCTCGTCGATCGGGGCCATGCCCGCCGAGTCGCCGCCGGAGTTGGTGTTGTCGCCGACGGCGAAGTACAGGTTCTCGTTGCTGTCCCAGGCCATCGATCCGGCCGAGTGGCAGCAGAGCCGCCGTTCGGTCGGCCACTCGATGAGTCTCGTCTCGCTCGCCGGGTCGAGCACCAGGGTGCTCGGGTTGAAGGTGAACCGCGAGATCCGGTTCACCAACGGCGTCGCGACCGGCGAGTAGAACAGGTACACCCAGCGGTTCGAGGCGAACCTCGGGTGCAGGGTGATGCCGATCAGGCCGTCCTCGAACCGGGCGTCGAGCTGCAGGGTCAGCGCGACCGTCGTGGTGCGGTTGGTCGGGTTGTAGAGGCGGACCTGCCCACCGCCGGAACTGGTGCCCCGGTTGATGTAGAGCACCTTGCCGTCGGGCAGGACGGACAGCTCGATCGGCTCACCCATGGAGAGCCCGCCGTCGAGCTTGACCTTCTCGAACTGGTTGGTCGGGGGCGGCGCCGCCATCGCCGGCGGGGCGGCGGTGGTGACGCCGACGAGGATCGGCAGCAGGCCGGCGAGGGTGGCCAGGACGACGGCCGCGACGAGGCGCGGACGCGGTTTGCGGATCATGGCGTTCTCCGGTGTTCGGGGGACGGGGACGGCCGAACCAGTCGGGCGTGCGGCACCGGCGGGGTGTGCGCGCAGCCGGGGGAGGGGAGAGGTGGGGTCGAGCCGGGCCGCCGACGCCCGACTCGACAGGGGGACACGGGGATGCCGGCCGGCGGGCCCGGTCCGGCCCGCCGGCTCCGGCGTCAGGCGGGAACGAGGTCGAACTTCTCCCAGGGGCCGATCGCGTCCCGGTTCGCGATCAGTGCCTCGGCCCCGGCGTTCTCGGCGACCACGTACCTGTTGTTCACCGTCGCCCGCAGGCTGACCGAGCCGTCCGAGTTGCGGACCAGGGCGAAGGTCTCCCACGACCCCGCCGCCGCCCGGTTGGCGACCAGTGGGTTGGCGCCGGCGTTCTCGGCACAGACGAACTGGTTGTTCACCCGGGCCCGCAGTCCGACGTTGCCGCCGCCGAGGTCGACCTGGTCGAACTGCTCCGAGCCGCCGATCGCGGTGGCGCTCGCCACCAGGTTGCCCGCGCCACCGTTGGTGGCGGAGACGTACCGGCCGTTTGCCTGGGCCCGCAGCGCGACCGCCCCGCCCGTCGGTGGGCTGCCGCCGTTGAGGACCCGGATCGCGTCCACCATGCCCACCGAGGTGCCCCTGTTGACGATGCGGATGGTGTGCGTGCCGTTGGTCAGCCCGGTGCGGCGGAACACGACCTGCTGGGCCTGGCGGGGACCGGCGACATACAGGTTGACGTTGGCCTGGAGGACGTTGTCCAGGTAGACGTCGACATTGCCCATGTCGCTGAACCGCTCGGAGAGGTACTCCACCCCGGTGCCGGTGAAGGTGTAGCTGGCGGCGGCGCCGACGGTGGTGCTGTGGTGGGTGTCGTCGTTGTAGTCGCCGTACCCCCGGGCGGTGGTGTGGTGCCAGTTGGCGTCGTAGGTCAACATCGTGTCGTTGACCAGGCCACCGCCGCCGAGACCGCCCAGGCCGAGGGTCGAGGCGGTGCCCGACAGCGCCTTCTCGCCCTGGTTGGCGGTGCCGGTGAGGGTGGTGACGGCGTACGTCGACAGCGGCTTCGCGGTGCGCTCCACCACGTACACCGTGTTCGCCGCGGTGGCGAAGGTGATCTCGGCGGCCGAGGTGGTGGTCAGCACGGCGTTGTCCGAGGCGCGGCGGACCCGTACCTCCTGGCCGCCCCACGGGTTCACCACCCGGGCCGGCTTGCCGTGCAGGCTGCGCAGGCCGACGTACTTGACCTCGCCGGCCTCCCGTTCCGAGCTGACCAGGAACCCGTCCTTGGCCAGCAGGGTGAACTTGCCGACGAAGCTGGAATCGGTCGGCACGGCCGGAAAGACCCGGATCTTGTCGTTGTACGACTGCATCAGCGACTCGTTCATCGCCGCCAGGTGGATGCCGAGGTACTCGAAGACGCCGTTGGTGTTGTTGGTCATTCCGTTCGGGTAGTTCTGGTACTTCTGCAGCATCGTCCGCATGCCCTGGAACGCCTGGTTGCCGAGGCCGAGCCGGGCGGCGTGCACGTGGTCGTTGGACCAGACGTTGCCGTACGGGTGCGGGCGCACGTTCCAGGTGTTGATCGCGGTCTGCTGGTCGGGGTAGCCGATGCCGGTCTGGTCGTAGGGCCAGACCAGCTCCAGCGCCACGTTCTCGTTGTTGCGGGTCTGGGAGATCGGCGGATCGTGCGGCAGGTACGCCCCGTTCTGGACCTGGTACGGGGCCAGGTTGTTCACGATGTTCTGCCAGTTGGCCCGCAGCCCGGCGTCGAGCCCGAGCTGTTGGCTCACCTGGATGGCGAGCGGGAAGAGCAGCCGCACCGCGGCCAGGTCGGTGATGGCGTTGCGGACGTCCCAGTACGTCTCGTGCGCGTTCGAGTTGGCCATGTACCACCGGCCCGTGGCGCCGTCGCGGTCCAGCATGTCCTCGTAGAACTTCACCGCCTCGCGCATGTACGGGTAGGCGGTGTTGCGCAGGTACGCCTCGTCGTTGGTGTACCGGTACTGCAGGTACATGTTGTAGGCGGCCTCGGTGCCGGTCGAGTAGAGGTCGTTGACGTAGTCGCTGTTGACGGTGCCCCGGGCGTTGCCGTCCCAGCCCATCGTCTCCGGCACCCAGAGTCCGTCGCTGCCGTAGCGGGTGGTGGTGTACGACTTCAGCGCCGCGAGGTTGCGGCTGTAGAGCCGGTTGAAGCCGGCCATCAGGTCGACATGGTTGCTGGCCAGGAACGAGTTGTAGACGTCGCGCTGGTTCCAGTACCAGTACCCGTTGCTCCACTTGGAGTTGTCCTGGGTGGCCCGGAAGACCCCGTTGATGAAGTGCAGCGGATAGTTGCCGTAACCGCCCGCGGCGATCATGTAGGTCGCCAGGTAGTAGACGTTCTCCAGGTAGGCGGCGTCGCCGCCGGCGTTGGAGTACTGGACGAACGATTTGGCCCAGAAGTCGTGCCACCAGGTGCGGTAGTTGTTCAGCGTGGTGGTGTAGCCGGCGCTCTTGACCGTCGCGAGCTGGTTCTTCGCCTGGGTCACCGAGTTGAGGCCGGGCGAGTTGATCCGGCTGGCCGCGGTGAACCAGACGGTGTAGCTCGACGTCGGGGTGATGGTCAGCCGGACCCGGGTGCCGTTGACCACCTGGGAGGTGTAGGACGCTCCCTCGACCGTGGCCGCCAGGGTGTACCCGAAGTTGTTCGCGTCGGTCTGTCCACGGCTCAACCCGACGCCGCTGGCGTCGGCGAACGTGGAGACGGTCCGCCAGGTGTTGAGGTCCGGGACGTCGGCGATGTTCTGGACGCTGTTCATGTCCCAGAGGCTCAGGTCGAGGCCGACACTGGTCACCCCGGGACGGCTGTCCTCAACGTGGATGCCCATCACCTCGGAGTTGGGCGCGCCCATGACGGTGACCGTGCGGTTGTTGTCGTACCTCGTGGTCAGCGTTCCGTCGTAGAGCGAGAGTCGCTGCTGGAACGTGGTGTAGCCGGTGTCGAGCTGGGGGTTGCTGTAGAGGTTGACCAGGCCGGCGGCGTAGGTCGACTGCTGGGCCAGGTCCACGCCGGAGACCTGCATGCTCAGGCCGTTGGCGTTCCAGGCCATGGCGCCGGTCCGGCCGTTGCCGACGGTGAGACCGTGCAGCGGGTTGGTGTTCGGTCGGTTGTAGACGATGTCGTGCTTGGCCAGGTAGGCGGCCCGGTTGACGTTCAGGGTCCCGGTGGCGGTGTTGAATGCGGCGTCCGTCGGTGCTGCGGCGGCCGGTCCGCCCGACCCGATGGCGACGGCGCCACCGGCGAGCAAGACGGCGAGCGCGATACGCAGCGGCGTTCTCACCTTCATCGACACGATCTCCTCTGGATCGTCCGTGCGGATGATGTCTCGCGCCCCGGGGGAATGCCCCGGTCTGCCCGCGTCCGCCGAAACGCGGGCGACGTCGAGACGGATCTGGGGCGGTGCCCACCGACGTCGGTTGCACCGACGGCCAGGTAAACATCGACCCACATCGTTGATATGCAGTTAACATCGGACGTCTTTGCGGGTCAATCCTTCTGGTTCGACAATCTTGTGCCACCAGTGCCGAGTTGGCCCGACGGCGGGTGCAATACATCCGACGAATTGGCTCGGCGGTACACGTTGGACCGAAAATGGTCGGCGTCCCTTCCAACGGCGGTGATCTGCGTGATCGGGCGTCGCGCGGCCACACCGGCACCGCCCCTCGCCGCCGGACCTGGCCGGCCGGCCTGGTCAGGGCGACTGCACGGCCCTCCGGCGACCGCCGAACGGATCTTGGAGAGGGCGCGAAGAAGTGGATAGGTTCAAATTTCTGTGGGCTCGGTCACCCACCGGTCGGCCGGGCTCGCCAAAGATCAGGAGGACCCATGACCCACGGCGGCCATCCCGCTACGTCCACTACCGACACGTCCGCTACCGACACGTCCCCTACCGGCCTGGCCAGCTCCACCGCCAACCGACGACGCATGTTGACCATCGCCCTCGGCGGCGCCGCCACCGTGGCCCTTCCCGCGCCGGCATGGGCGGCGACCGAGCAGCGTCCCGGTGCCCACCGTCCGCCCGCGCTCACCCCCGACGACCGCAAGGTCATCGCTCAGGTCTCAGCCGAGCGGGCGCTGTCCCACCTGCGTGTCCTCAGCGAGGAGATCGGGCCGCGCATCGGCGGCACCGCCTCCGAGCGCCGCGCCGCGGACTACATCGCCAAGGAGCTCGATCACCTCGGCTACGACGTCCGGCTGGAACCGTTCGGGGTGGCGGACAAGTTCCTCGCTCAGCTCGCCTCGCCGGCCGGACTGCCGACCGACCTGAACTGGCAGGCCGGTGCCTCACCGCACGCCGCGCTGGACACCACCGTCGCCGGCGACGTGGTGGACGTGGGCGCGGGCGCAGCGGAAAACTACCCCGCCGACGTGACCGGTCGCATCGTGCTGGTCGACTACGTGGCGGCGCGGCGCGAGCAACTGGTGGCGGTCGCGCTGACCCGTGGGGCAGCCGCCGTCGTGTTCCTCGCGGCCGACGGCGTACCGCCCCGGCGGACCGCGGCGTTCTCGCCGACGCTGCCGGGTTCGGCCAGCTCGCCGGTGCCGATTCCGGTGGTCGGGGTCGCCCAGGCGCAGAAGGAGCGGCTGCGTGGCCTGCTCGCCGCCGGTCGGCTCACGCTCACCATCTCCACCGTCGCTCACCGCGGTCTGACCTCGAACAACGTCATCGCCGAGCGGGTCGGGCGCTCCGGTGCCGGGGGGCCGGTGGTGATGGTCAGCGCCCACTACGACACGGTCATCGGCGCTCCGGGCGCCAACGACGACGGCTCCGGCACGGTGCTCTGCCTCGAGTTGGCCCGGGTGCTACGCGCGATACCGGTCGAGGCCACCCTCCGGTTCGCCCTGTGGGGCTCCGAGGAGCAGGGGCTGCTCGGCGCGCGCCATCACGTACGGCAGCTCCCGCAGGCGGAACGGGACCGGATCCTCGCGGTGTACCAGAACGACATGGTCGCCACCAGTTGGGATCCGGCGACCCGCTACTGGCTGCTCTCGTTCACCGGCCAGTCCAGCCGGGCCACCGACGAGGTCGCGGCCGCCGCCGTCCGCCTCGGCTACGACCCGCGGATCTCGCCGGTGACGCAGCGCGGCTCCAGCGACCACCAGGCCTTCCAGGAGGTCGGTATCGCCAGTGCCAACTTCTCCTGGCGCGGGGAGGAGACCCCTGCGCTGCTGGAGCCGCCGTACCACACGCCGGAGGACACCATCGCCAAGAACATCAGCCTCGAGCGGCTCCAGGTGTCGCTCGAGCTGATCGGTTGTGCCACGTACGCGACCGCTCGCTGAACGATCCCGCCCGTGGCAACGGAGCTGGCGCCACGGGCGGGGCCATGAGGTAGCGGGCGTCGCAGCCGGGTTGTCCCCGGTGCGGCGCCCGCGCTCATGCCCTGCCTGGCTCCTGCCGAGGGCGCTACTTCGCGTCGCCCAGAGTCTGGCGCATCCGGTTGATCTCGGCCCCCTGCTCCACGACGACGCTGCTGGCCATCTCGTTGATGATGTTGTCGACACCGAGCGCCAGCACCTCGTCCGCCATGTCGATGGCGCCCTGATGGTGCTCGGTCATCATGCTGACGAACAGCCGGTCGAACTCGACGCCGCGCAGGGCGGTGAGGCGGTTCAACGCGTCCGCCGACTGCATCCCACCCATGGTGTGCTGGTGCTCGGTGCCGGAGTCGCGGGGCAGGCCCCGGTCCGTCAGCCAGGCTTCCAGCGTCTTGATCTCCGGTTCCTGAGCCGCCAGGATCCGGTCGGCGATGATCCTGAACTGCGGGTTCTCGGACCGGTCGGCCACCAGCCGGGCCATCACGAGCGCCTGCTCGTGGTGCGGGATCATCTTGGTGACGAAGCGGATGTCGGCGTTGTTGTACGACGGGCGCGGCGCGGGCGACGCCTCGTTCGCCGGTCGGCTCCGCGCGGATTCGCCGGGTCGCCCCGGCAACAGCACCGGCGCGGTGGCGTCCGGCAGGCCGGGCAGGTCGAGCGGCTGCGGCGGCTTCGCCTGCGCCGTCGGCCGCGAGTCGCCGTCGGGCAGCGCGACGGTCACCGCCGCCCCGAGGGCCAAGACCGTCAGTACGGCCAGCTCGATCAGCACAATCGCCCTCGACTGCCGGGAAAGCGCCCGGAACCGTCCACTCAGCACAACTCGACTCCCGCCGTACGCCTGGATTGGCGGGATGGTATCCCGGGGTCCACCTGCGCCGGCAAGATCACCGGCAGCGAAAAGGCTCGATTGCCTGACCTGCGGTTGTTTGGACCGGCGTAATTCTCGGCCATTGGCCGAACCGTGATCTAAACCCGCGTCAGCCCGGTGTCGGACCAGGGATATCGTCCCGTTACCTCCTGCTCACCCATGACGAAGGGTGTCGCTACATGTCTCAACCCAATTCACGAGCGAGCCGAAGGCGGGCCGTCGGCCTGGCCGCCGGTGGTGCTCTCCTCCTCGCCGCCGTCGTGGCGGTTGCCGCCCCGGCGAGCGGTGCCGTCGACTCGACGCAGAGCACCGACAACTGTGAGTCGTTCCGGGCCGCCGGCGACAACTTCGCCGAGTACTGCATCGCGGAGGAGGCGGCCAACGACGTGTCCGCCGCCGACGCGATCCCGGGCGTCGACGAGATCTCCAGCACCGCCAACATCCGGCAGATCGCCAACATCCCGAAGTTCGGCGGGTTCGCCAGCGAGGGGGCGTACAACTCGGATCTGGCGTTCCAGGGCAACTACGCCTTCGCCGGCAACTACGAGGGCTTCAACGTCTTCGACATCACCGACCCCAGCTCGCCCCAGGTGACCAGCCAGGTGGTCTGCCCCGGCTCCCAGGGCGACCCGACCGTCTTCGGCAACCTGCTGTTCCTCGCCGTCGACGCGCCCCGCAGTGACGACTCGTGCAACAGCGCGAGCGGCTCCTCGGGCCAGGCGAGCTCCTGGGAGGGCGTCCGGATCTTCGACATCAGCGACAAGGCGAACCCGCGGTACATCAAGGCGGTCCGCACCGACTGTGGTTCGCACACCCAGACGCTGGTGCCGAGCAAGGACGGCAAGAGCGTCTACGTCTACGTCCAGTCGTACGGCCCGTCGAACAACGCGTTCTACTGCAAGCCGCCGCACGACAAGATCTCGATCATCAAGGTGCCGCTGGGCAGCCCGACCGACGCCGCCGTGGTGGCCACGCCGGTCCTCTTCCCGCAGACCGCCGGCGCCACCTCCACCAGTGGCTGCCACGACATCACCGCCTACCCGGAGCTGGACCTGGCCGCCGGCGCCTGCATGGGTGACGGCGTCCTGATGGACATCTCCGACCGGGAGAGCCCGGTGATCCTCAGCCAGGTCCGGGACACCAACTTCGCGTTCTGGCACTCGGCCACGTTCAACAACGCCGGCACCAAGGTCGTGTTCACCGACGAACTCGGCGGCGGCAGCGGCGCGATCTGCACCAGCGGCTACCGGGCCAACCAGGGCGCGAACGGGATCTACGACATCGTCGGTTCCGGCGCGGATCGTGAGCTGGTCTTCAAGGGCTACTTCAAGATCCCGCGGTTGAACACCACGCTGGAGAACTGCGTGGCGCACAACGGCTCGCTGATCCCGGCGATGGGCCGCGACATCATGGTCCAGGCCTGGTACCAGGGCGGTGTCTCGGTGATCGACTTCACCGACTCGGCGAACCCGGTCGAGATCGCCTACTGGGAGCGGGGTCCGCTGTCGGACACCCGCCGCGTCCTCGGTGGGGCGTGGTCGACCTACTACCACAACGGTTACATCTACTCGAACGACATCCAGAAGGGCTTCGACGTCCTCAAGCTGGACGACCCGCGGACGAACAACGCCCGGGCGGTGGCCTTCGCTGAGCTGAACGTGCAGACGCAGCCCAGCTACCCGGCCTGCACCACCGTCCTGCGTGAGCGGCGCAACGGCAGCCTCAACATCACGTCCGGCGTCACCTGCCTGGACGGGGCGAGCGTCAACGGTGCGATCAAGGTCGCTCCGGGCGCCGGTCTGATCGTCTTCAACTCGACCCTCAACGGTTCGCTGCACGCGAGCGGTGCCTCGGTGGTGTCGATCGTGGAGAGCCGGGTGAACGGCTCGGTGGACGCCATCGGCGCGACCATCCGGGACAGCAAGATCAACGGCTCGGTGCGGACGAGCTGATCCGCACACCCGTTACCAGCACCACGCTCCGGCCCGGCGGTATCCGCCGGGCCGGAGCCCGTCCCGGTCCGGGACCTGCTGCCGCGGCATCCGGGGTGCGACCGTCGGTACGTCGCCCACGGCCTCGGCTCAGCGCAGCGCGTCGTCGCGGAGCACCGCATGCGCGCCGACGCTCTGGTTGACGATCTGCGTCACCCGTACGTCGACCGCGACGCTGGCCAGCGCCACCGCGTCCGGGCGACTCACGCCGTGGAGCCGTTGCATCAGGGTCAGCATCGAGTCCAGGGCCATGAACGTCGCGTCGTCGAGGGTCGCGCCGACGCCGAGGGTCAGCCAGGCGTCCGCGGTCCTGGCCACCGGGCCGGTGACCGGAAAGTCGTCGCGGACGTCGAAGGTGAGGCTCACCTCGTCCATCGGGCACTCGATCGCGGTGCCGCCGATCTCCCCGTCGCCCTGCGCGGCGTGCCCGTCGCCGACCGAGAACAGCGCTCCGTCGACCGTGATCGGCAGCAGCAGGGTGCTGCCGGCGGTCAGGTCCTTGCAGTCCAGATTGCCGCCGCAGGGCCGGGGCGGGACCGTCGAATGCCGCCCCGGCTCGGCCGGTGGCAGGCCGAGCACCCCCATGAAGGGGCGCAGCGCGACGGTGTGGCCGTGCTGGTTGCGACCGGTCATCGCCACCGGGTCGAGTTCCCAGGCGTGGACCACCCCTTCCTGCGCGACGCCGTAGCGCTGGTTGAAACCGCTCGGCCAGCCGCCGGCGACGGTGGTTCCCCAGCTGGCCGGGACGATCGTGTCGATCCGCACGGAGAGGGTCCGGCCGGGGCGGGCACCGCGGACGGCGACCGGACCGATCAGCGCGTGTCCGTGGTCGGGCTGGTACTGCGGGGCCCGGGGTCGTTCCCGGTGTGGCCCGCCCGGGTACGGGCCGGCCGACCACCAGCAGTCCAGCGTCCGGTAGGTGACGGTGTCGCCGGAATCGATGGTGAGCACCGGCGGGAAGTCGGGGGAGAAGTGGCCGTGCAGGGTGTCGTCGCCGGGTGCGAGAGTGTGTCGCATCCGGGCAGGCTAGTTGCTGTCATCGGGGCGGGATAGGGGCTAGACGTCGCGCCTCGCCCGTGACCCGTAGGCCGGGCCGAACACCACCAGCAGCACCAGGTCCTCGGTGACGTCGACGAAGCGGTGCTCTTCCCCCGCCGGCACGAAGATCACCGCGCCGGGCCCGACCGCGGCGTCGCCGCTCGGTGTGACGATCCGGGCCCGCCCCGCGGTGACCACGTAGATCTCGTCCTCGGTGTGCGGGCTCTGGTCGTCGACCCCGCCCGCCGGGATGCAGTACGTCCCGACCGACAGGTCCGGCACTCGCAGGTGCTCCACCCAGTCATTGGCGGCCAGGTCGGCGGGCGGACCCCACCGACCTGCGCCATCGATGATCTGCATGCCGGCAGCCTAGTGGTGGTCGGCGTCGATGCCGGCAGTACCGCCGGCGGCCCGCGTCAACCGGTGATCAGGGCGGCGGTCACCTCGACCTCCAGCACCGCGCCCGCCAGGAAGAGTCGACTCACCTCCACCGTGGTGCTGGCCGGCTTGACGTGCGGGAAGTACCGCTCGCGGACCTCCCCGTAGCCGGGCAGCAGGCCGAGGTCGGTCATGAACGTCCTGACGTGCAGGACGTCGGCGAACGTGGCGCCGTGCGCGGCGAGCAGACCGCCGATCAGGTCGAAGATCCGTTCGGACTGCGCCCGGACGTCGCCGGGCGCCACCACGGCGCCCTGATCGTCGACGCCGACCTGGCCGGAGAGCACGAGCAGCGCGCCGCCGCCCGGCAGGTCGAGGCGGGCGACGTGGGAGAACCGATCGCCGAACGGAGCGGCGACGCTCGCGGGATTGTCCAGGGTCAGGGTCATGCTCGCTCCTTGCGGTGAGTTGCGGCGTCCGCGACGCGGCCGCCGGTGAGAGTGGCGATGTCGGCGTGCGGATCAGGTACGGCCGCCAGCACCGACGCGGCGGCGCGCAGTACGGGCGCAGGCGTGTCGCCGAGCGCGTCGAGGGCGAGCGCGGCGTCCTTGGCGGCCAGGGCGGCGGCGAACGTGGCGTCCCTGGTGGTCGCTCGGGCGAGCGCGCCGCCGAGCGGCCCGGTGGCGAGAGATTCGAGTGCCGTCTGCCGGTCGACACCGACCGCCGCCGCGACCGCCAGCGCTTCCGCGACGGCCGCGACCGCCGTCACCAGGGCGGTGTTGAGGACCAGTTTCAGCGCGGCGCCGCTGCCGGGGATCCCGCAGCGCCGGACGGTGCCGAGCAGTTCCAGTATCGGGGCGACCCGTTCCACGGCGGCCTCCTCGCCGCCTGCCAGCACGACGAGCCGACCCTGCTCGGCGGCACCGGCGCCGCCGGCGACGGGCGCGTCCACCAGCCGCGCGCCGGCCGGCAGGAACTCGGCGAGTTCAGCTGCGGCCCGTGGGCCGATCGTGGACATCTCGACCAGGTGGGCGTGGGGCCGCAGGACGGCAGCGGCCCCGTCGGCGCCGAACAGCACCGCCCGCACGGCCGTCGCGTCGGTGAGCATGGTTATCACCACGTCGGCGTCCCGCACCGCCTCGGCCGCCGTGGCAGCAGCCCGGGCCCCTGCCGCGACCAGTGAGTCCGTTCGGGCGGGAGTGCGGTTCCAGACCACGAGCCGCCGCCCGGTGGCCAGCAACCGGTGGCCGATCGCCGTACCCATCGTGCCCGTTCCCAGCAGTGCGATGACGTCCATGATCCGAAACGCTAGGCGTCGAGAGCCCATGCCACCAGCGAATGTTCCGCATCGCTGTCATGCCTGTGCGGCATGGCAGGCTGGTGGTATGGAATCGCACGCCCTGCACGTCTTCCGCACCGTCGCGGAGCTCTCCTCCATCACGGCCGCGGCCCGGACCCTGCGCTACACCCAGTCCGCGGTGTCGCGGCAGATCGCCGCACTGGAGGCCGAGACCGGTGCGCCCCTCTTCGACCGACTTCCGCGCGGCGTCGCCCTGACCGAAGAGGGCCGCTGCCTGCTCGGCCACGCCGAGGCGGTGCTCGACCGGCTCGCCGCCGCCCGTCGGGACCTGACCGCGCTCCGCGACCTGACCGCCGGCCGGCTGCGGGTCGGCGCGTTCCCCACGGCGGTCGCCGCGCTCGTTCCGCGCGCCCTGTCCGCGTTCCGCGCCGCCCACCCGCACGTGGCGCTGTCCCTGGTCGAAGGATTGACGCCGGGCCTGTTGGACCGCCTCGTCGCCGGGGACGCCGACGTCGTCGTGGTGAGCGCGGCACCCGACCAGCCCCTCGACGGCGACCGGCTCGACCTGCACCACCTACTCGACGAGGCCCTGCTGGTGGCGGTTCCCCGGACCCACCGACTGGCCCACCGGCGAAACGTCCGGCTACGCGAACTGGCCGAGGACGCCTTCATCGCCGGCTCGGCCGTCGCCGAGGAAAC
The DNA here is from genome assembly GCF_044456245.1 of Micromonospora sp. NPDC051006. Taxonomy (NCBI): domain Bacteria; kingdom Bacillati; phylum Actinomycetota; class Actinomycetes; order Micromonosporales; family Micromonosporaceae; genus Micromonospora; species Micromonospora sp. NPDC051006. The sequence goes on along the minus strand of NZ_JBITFP010000015.1, from coordinate 83,599 downwards.
TCTGCTGCGCGCCACCCTGCCGGCGGGCTTCCGGCCTCGCATCGACATCGTGGCCGCCGAGTGGACCGGCAAGCTGGGCTGTGTCGCGGCGGGGCTCGGCGTCGCTCTGGTGCCCGCCCTGGCCGTGCGGGCCGCCCCGCCCGACCTGGCCCTGCTCCGTCTGCACCCCGACGACGCCGCCGTCCGGCGGGTCTATGCCGCCACCCCCAGGAACCGCAGCCTGCCGCCAGCCGCCCAACGGTTCCTCACCCATCTCGACGAGGCGACGGCCGGTCTGGGCTGACTCCGGGCCGGATGCGAGCCTGGCCGGTGCCGCCCGCAAGGCAGTGAAGCCTCCGGGCGGCACGAGGTCATCGCGGGTCGTACGTCTGACAGTCGGCGTCGCCGGAAAAGCGGGGCCGTCACGCGGTCGGCAGCGGCCGTTGGTCCGACCACGCCTGCCACAGCGTGGCGTACGGCCCTTCCCGACCGATCAGCTCCTCGTGCGAGCCGACCTCCACGATCCGTCCCGCGTCCATGACCACGATCCGGTCCGCGTTCACCGCCTGGCTCAACCGATGCGCCACGATCAGCGCCGACCGGCCCTCGAGCGCGGCCGTGGCCACCCGTTCCAGCAGGCGCGCGCCGGCGCTTCCCGCCTCGGCGGTGGCCTCGTCGAGGATGGCGACCGGCGGGTCGGCCAGGATCAGCCGGGCGAACGCGAGTTGCTGCGCCTGGGCGGCGGTCAGGCTGTGTCCGCCCGCGCCCACCTCGGTCGACAGTCCGTCCGGCAACTGCTCCGCCCAGGCCAGCGCGTCCACCGTGGCCAGCGCCGCGCGCACCTCGTCGTCGCCGGCGCCCGGCCGGGCCAGCCGCAGGTCCTCCATCAGTGGACCGGCGAAGACGTGCACCTCCTGGGTGATCAGCGCGACCTCGCCGCCGGGTACCTCCACCATTCCGACGACCGGCCGGTGCACCCCGGCGATCACCTTGGCCAGTGTCGTCTTGCCGGCGCCGCTGGCGCCGACGACGGCCACCCGTTCGCCAAGGCCGACGGTCAGGTCGATGCCGCGCAGCACCGGCCGGTCGGGGGAGTAGGCGAAGTCCAGCCCGGACACCGACACCGCGGGCCCGGGCACTCCGGACCGGCGCGGGCCGGGGGGCGTCGTCGGAGTGGGTGTGCGCGGCGTGGCCAGGTCGGCCACACCGACCAGCCGATCCAACCCGGAGGCGGCCGCCTGGGCATCGTCGACGAGTGCCAGCGCGACGTTGATCGGGCCGAACAGGCCGTGGAAGTACAGGGCCGCGGCGGTCGCGGTGCCGATGCTCACCGCGTCCGCGCGTACCAGGAAGAAGCCGGTGCCGAGCACCGCGGCCAGTCCGGCGAGCTCGGCGACGTGCAGCCGGGCGTAGAAGCGGGTCTGCAGGGCGACTCCCCGCAGCAGGAGGTCCACGGCCTGTTGGGAGCGCGCGCCGACCCGGTCGCGGTGGTGATCGGCGAGCCGGAACGCCCGGATGGTCGCCGCGCCGTTGATGGTGGCGAGCAGGTGGTGCTGCTGCCCGGCCACCGCGACCCGCTGCCGGGCGTAGAGCGGGATCGCGCGGCGGGCGTACCAACGGACGGTGTGCAACTGAACCGGAACAGCGATCAGCGCCGCGACCAGGAACCGCCAGTCGAGCACGGCCATGCCCGCCAGGGTGAGCCCGATCGTCAGCAGCGCCCGGGTGAACTCGGGCAGGGCCGTGCGGGCGGCTTCGGCGATCACCGCGACGTCGTTGGTCACCCGGGACGTCAGGTCCCCGGCGCCGGCGCGTTCCACCTGCTCTAACGGCAGCCGCAGCGCCGATTCGACGAAGCGTTCCCGCAGCCGGGCCAGCACCCCCTCGCCGACCTGGGCCAGCAGGGCGACGCCGACGCCGGCGAGCGCCGCCTCGGTCAGCGCCGCGCCGACCAGCGCGACGCCGGCGAGGACGATCTCCCCGGCGCCGCTGCCGGCGGTGGCGAGGTTGACGACATGGCCGAGCAGCGGCGGCGTGACCAGCCCGGCCGAGGTCCCCGCCACCAGCAGCGCGAACGCCCCGGCGAGGCGGGCTCGGTGCGGACGCAGCAGCACCCGCAGCATCGCGCGCGTACGCCGCCCGGTGGCGATCGGCAGCAACATCGATCCGTCCGTCATGCCAGCACCGTCGATCGGTAGCGGGAGTCGGCGGCGACCAGCTCGCCGTGCCGGCCGGTCGCCCGCACGACTCCGTCGTCCAGCACGATCACCCGGTCCGTGGCGGCCAGCAGGGCCGGGCTGGTGGTGATCAGAACCGTGGTCCGGCCGTCCCGCACCGACCGCAGCCGCGTGGCGATACGGGCCTCGGTAACGGTGTCGACCGCGGTGGTGGGATCGTGCACCACGAGCACCGCCGGGTCGGTGGCCAGGGCCCGGGCCAGGGCGATGCGTTGGCGTTGCCCGCCGGACAGTGCGCGAGCCTGGTCGTCCAGGACCGTGTCCAGGCCGTCCGGCAGCGTCCAGAGCACCTCGTCCGCGGCGGCGGCGGCCACCGCGGCGTCGACCAGGTCCACCCGGGCCCGCCCGGCGGCGGTGATGTTCGAGCGGATCGTGCCGTCGAACAGATCGGTGTGGTGCTCGGTGGTCAGCATCGCGGAGCGCAGGCTGCCCGGATCCAGCTCGGCCAGGGCGACGCCGTCCAGCTCGACCGCCCCGGCAACCGGGTCGTACGCGCGGCCGAACAGGCCGACCAGCGCGGCCGCCTCGGCCGGATCGGCCGTGACGATCCCGACCAGTTCCCCGGCGTCGATGTCGAGGTCGACGCCCCGTAGTGGTGGGCTGTGCAGCCCGCGCAGGGTGACCCGGCCCCGGACGGGCCTGGCCGGCTCGGCGGCACCCCCGGCGACGGCCGGCGCGGCGTCGAGCACCGCGGCGATGCGCCGGGCCGACGCGCGCCCCTGGGCGAGGTCGACGCCCACCCATCCGAATGTCGACATCGGACCGACCAGGAACTGGGCCAGGCCCACCGAGGAGATCAGCTGGCCGACGCTTATGTCGCCACCGGCCGCCAGGACGCCACCCACGACGGCGACGACCGCCAGGAACACGCCGCTGGCCGTGTGCACCAGACCCTGGTACGCCGCCTCGGCGCGCGCGACCCGGACGCTCGCCGTCAACGCGCGCCGGCTGCGGTCGGCGTACCGTTCGACCGCCGCGTCCCCCGCCCGCAGCCCCTTGACCACCCGCAGCCCCTTGACCAGGTCGGCGGCGATGCCCGAGGCGTGCGCGCTCTGTTCCTGCTCGGACTCGCTGCGCCCCTCCAGCGGCTTGCCCAGCAGATGGGTGAGCAGCAGCAGCGGCGGGATGCCGAGCAGCACCAGCAGCCCCAGCGGCAGCGAGATCCAGAGCAGCAGCACCGCCGCGAGGGCCAGCGCCATCACGGCCGCCACGCCCGACGCGATCGCGACGGCGACCGCGCCGACGCGGGCGGCGTCGCTGGTGGCGATCGACACCAGCGCGCCGGGCAGCCGGTCCGCCTCGGCGCCGCCGCGCGCGTCGAGCACCCGTCGGGTCAGGCGCAGCCGTAGCCCGTGGGCGACCTGCTCGGCGGCCCGTTCGCCGTAGCGCACGCCGTACCGGAAGCCGTAGCTGAGACCGAGGTACACGGCGCCGAGCACACCGAGCCAGAGCGCCAGATCACCGGCGCCGCCGCCGACCGCCCGGTCGATGACCACGCCGATGAGGAACGGCACCAGCGCCTCGCCGGCCTGGTGGGCGGTGACCATGAGCGCGCTCAGGATGACGAGGCGGCGCTGCCCGGCAAGTGCGCCGGAGAGCACACCGCGCCCACGCCGGGATGGACCGGTGCGCATATCACCTGCTCCGTCTGCTGGAACGATCTCGTAAATTAGGTGAGGCTAACCTCGCATCCGCCCGGGTCTGTCGTCGGGGTCGGTGGGCGGATCTTGCTTGCCGAGGGGAAGCTCCATCTGGTTAGGTAAGCCTAACCGAACTTGGAGAGTGTCAGATGCAGCAGGACGACCGGGAGAGCAGCGTCGTCATCACCGACGAGGTCGATCTGGACGCGCTCGCCGACGTCTACCGCCGGGTGCACGCCGCCGACCTGCACCTGACCGACCACAGCGACCCCACCGTCGAGGACCGTCTGCGCTGGACGGCCGAGGCGCCCGGTTTCCAGGCCGCGGTCGGCTATGTCGGCGGCGAGTTGGTCGGCACGGTGATGGGCTGCCCGCTGCCGGCCGAGACGCTCTGGTGGCGCGACCTCTTCTCTGCGGAGGACCCGGACCTGGTCGCCGAGTGGTCGGGCCGGACCTTCGCGATCTGTGAGGCGTTCGTGCTGCCGGAGCATCGGCGGCACCGCCTGGGTCTGCGGATGACGGCCGACCTGCTGGCCCAGCGCCCGGAGGAGCGGGTCTCGCTCGCGGTCGCCGAGACCAACACCCGGGTCTGGCGGTCGTTGCAGGGACTGAAGTTCCGGCACGTCGGCGACCTGGAGCCGTACCCCGGCTGGCGCTCGCACCGGATGCTGGTCCGGTCGCTGCCGTTGCAGGCGTCCCGGTGAGCGCCTACACCGAGGACCTTCCCGGCCTCGGACGGTTCACCCTGGTCCCGCTCGACCCGTCAGAACACCTCGACACCGTGCACCGCTGGGTCACCGAGCCGCGCGCCGAATTCTGGGGTATGACCGGCTACACCCGTGACGAGGTCCGCGAGGTCTACGAGTTCGTCGACGGGCTCACCACCCACCACGCCTACCTGATGCTGCTCGACGAGGTGCCGGCGGGCATCTTCCAGACCTACGAGCCCGCGGCCGATCCGATCGGAGAGTTCTATCCGGTGCGGGACGGCGACTTCGGCATCCACCTGTTCGTCGCCCCGGCCGAGCGGGAGATCCCCGGCTTCACCGGCACGATCGCCGGCGCGCTGACCCGGTTCGTCTTCCAGGAACCGGGCCGACGCCGCATCGTGGTCGAGCCGGACGCCCGCAACGAACGCGCGCTGCGCCGGTGGAAGCGGCTGGGGTTCACCTTCGGCGCGGTGGTGCAGACCCCGCACAAGCCGGCGCAGCTCGCCTTCCTCGGCCGCTGAGACGAGCAGCAGCCCCGGCGCCTGTCGGGGCGGCCTGGATCAGGCGGGCACGATCATCGGGGTGCCGCTGACCGGGTCCGGCACGACGAGGCAGCTGAGGCCGAAGACCTTCTCGACCAGCTCGGCGGTGACCACGTCGGTGGGGGCTCCCTCGGCGACGATGGAGCCGTCCGCCATTGCGATGAGGTGGTCGCAGAAGCGGCCGGCGAGGTTGAGATCGTGCAGGACGATGACGATCGTCTTGCCGGATTCCGCGTTCAGCCTGCGCAGCAGTCGCAGCAGCTCGACCTGGTGGTTGATGTCCAGGTAGGTGGTGGGCTCGTCGAGCAGCAGCAGATCGGTGTCCTGGGCCAGGGCCATGGCGACCCAGACGCGTTGGCGCTGCCCGCCGGAGAGCTCCCGGATCGGACGGTTGATCAGCTCCGCGCTGCCGGTGGCCTCCAGTGCTCGGGCGACCGCCTCGTGGTCGTGCTCCGTCCACCGCCGGAACCAGCCCTGGTGGGGGTAGCGGTCCCGGGCGACGAGGTCGGCGACCGTGATGCCGTCCGGCGCGACGGGGGTCTGCGGGAGCAGGCCGAGCACCTTCGCCACGTCGAGGGTGCGCAGCTCGGCGAGGGCCTTGCCGTCGAGGTAGACGGCGCCGCCACGGGGTGCGAGCAGCCGGGCCATGCCACGCAGCAAGGTCGACTTCCCGCAGGCGTTCGCGCCGACGATCGCGGTGATCCGGCCGTCGGGCACCTCGACGTCGAGGTTGCTGACGACGGTCCGCTCGTCGTACCCGAGGGTCAGGTTCTCGGTGCGCAGTCGGGTCATCCGCCCGCTCCTTGCCGGTTGGTGGTGATCAGCAGCCACAGCAGATAGGGAGCACCGACCGCGCCGGTCACCACGCCGGTGGGCAGCGGTGTGGGCAGCAGGTGCACGGCGACGAGGTCGGCGAGGAGCAGTAGCGCGGCACCGACCAGTGCGGCGGGGAGGATCCCGCCGGTGGCCGGGCCGAGGAGCCGGTTGGCGATCGGTCCGGCGACGAGCGCCACGAAGACGATGGGGCCGGCCACGGACACCGCCAGGGCGACCAGTGCGATCGCGGTGCCGAGCAGGGCTGCGCGACTGAGCTCCGCCGGGGTGCCCAACGTACGCGCGGTGTCGTCGCCGAGTTCGAGGGCACGCAGCGGTCGCTGGAGCAGTATCGCGAGGGGCAGCAGCACCAGCAGGGCGCCGATGAGCAGCCGCAGTTCGCTGGTGCTGGCCTGACCGATGGAGCCGGTCAGCCAGTGCGTGGCCTGTCGGGCCTCGGAGAGCTGCGCCCGGGTGAGCACGTAGCCGATGAGGCCGTCGAAGAAGACCGCCACGCCGATGCCGATCAGGATGAAGCGGTAGCCGCTGACCCCGTCGCGCCAGGCCAGCAGGTACATCAGCAGGGCGGCGACGATCGCCCCGCCGAGGGCGAGCCCGCTGATGGCGAGCCCGGTGGCCTGCAGGAGCACGATGCCGGCGACCGCGGCGAGCCCGGCTCCGGAGGTGATGCCGACGAAGTCCGGGGAGGCGAGCGGGTTGCGGAGCAGCTGCTGGAAGATCGTCCCGGAGGCGCCCAACGCGAGTCCGACCGCCAGGGCCGAGGCGGCCGTCGGTAGCCGCAGGCCGCGCACGACGAAGTCGACGCTGGGGTTGTCGGAGAGGTGCAGCACCGAGGCGATGACCTCGCTCGCCCAGATCCGGAAGCTGCCGACCATCATGGTGAGCACGAAGAGCGCGGCCACGGCCACGGCCAGGCCGCAGGTCACCACGACCGACCGGGCGACCCGACGCCGCCGGTTGCCGCGCAGCGCCGCCGCCACGTCGAGCGGGGTGACCGCGGTGTCCGTCGTGGTCGTCGTTGTCGTCATCCGCTCACACCTCCGACAGCCGGGCGTAGCGCACCACCGCGACGAACGCGGGCGCGCCGAGCACCCCGAGAACCACGCCGACCTGCAACTCGTCCGGAGCCGCCGCCACGCGGCCGAGCACGTCGGCGAGCAGTAGCACGATGGGGGCGAGCAGCATCGAGTACGGCAGGATCCACCGGTAGTCGGGGCCGCAGACGAACCGGGCCAGGTGTGGCACGACGAGCCCGATGAAGACGATCGGTCCGCAGGCGGCGGTGGCCGCGCCGGCGAGCACCGCCACCACGGCGAAGGCGGCCACCCGGGTGCGGGTGACGTTCTGGCCGAGGCCGCGGGCGGTGTCCTCGCCGAGCGCGAGGCCGTTGAGGGCACGCCCGAAACCGAGCGACGCGGCCAGGCCGAGCAGCAGGAACGGCGCCACCCCGGTCAGGATCGGGGCGTACCGGCCGGCGAGCGACCCGACCTGCCAGAACCGCAGTTCGTTGAGGGCGACCACGTTCGTCATCATGATGCCGGTGGTCACCGAGACCAGGCCGGCGGTGACAGCCGCCCCGGCCAGGGCCAGCTTGACCGGGGTGGCGCCCTCCCGGCCCAGCGACGCGATCGCGTACACCAGCGCGAGCGCCGCGATCGCTCCGGCGAACGCGAACCAGACGTAGACGCCGACGCCGCGTACGCCGAGCACGGTGATGGCGAAGACCACGAAGGCGGCCGCACCGGAGTTGATGCCCATGATTCCCGCGTCGGCGAGCGGGTTGCGGGTGACGCCCTGCAGGATCGCCCCGGCGACCCCGAGCGCGGCGCCGACCAGGATGCCCAGCAGGGTGCGGGGCACCCGCAGCTCCAGCGTCACCGTGTCGGCGATCGATCCGTCAGCGCCCAGGCTGCCCAGCGCGCGGAGCACCTCGGACAGGCCGATCGAGCGCGCGCCCATCGTCACGCTCAGGAACGCGACGACGGCGAGGACCGCGCAGAGCGCGACGAGCCCCGGCCCGAGGGCCGAGGCGCGCCGCACGTCGGGTGTCCCGGTGCGCGTCGCGTACCGGCTAGTTGCCGACATTCGGATCCGCGGCCTTGACCGCCTCGGTCAGCTTGTCCAGCTCGGTGGCGAAGTCGCCGTACGTGTGCAACCAGAACGCCGGCCAGGAGACGGCCGCGCCGGCCTTCGCTGCCTTGATCTTGAACCAGGTCGGCTGCTTCTTGCCCCACTCGGCGTTGACGGTGGGCGTGTGGGAGCGACCGTCCCACAGGATCAGGTCCGGCTGGTACTTGTCCGCGTTCTCCCAGCTGAGGTTCTCCCAGTACGGAAAGCCCGGGTCCGGGCTGGCCGGGTTGAGCACCTTCAGCCCCCAGCTCTGCAGGTCCAGCAGCTCGGGCGCGTACTCGGGGTTGGCCACGTACACCTTCTCGTCGGTGGGCGACATGGCCGCCACCGTGAGGTCGGACTTGCCCGCGACCGCCTCCTTGAACCTGGCGACCGACTCCTCGAAGCGCTTCTTGTTGGCCGCGATCTCAGGGCTGTCGACCTTGGCGCCGAGGCTCCTGGCGAGCGACTCGTACCCCTCGGCCAGCGCCACGATCGACTTGCCCTGCGAGACCCCGACGACGGGGGCCAGCTCGGCGAGCTTCTTGCTCTTCTCGTCGACGCCTTCCTCCATGCCGCTGTGCGCCTTCTCGGCCGGCCACCAGTCCCCGACGATCAGGTCCGGCCGCAGGGCGGCGGCCCTCTCCACGTCGATCTTGCCCCACTCCTGGCCGAGGATCTCGATGCCGGTGAGGTCGAGGTTCTTCAGGTTGGCGTCGGTCTTGACCGACTCGTCCGCGTAGACCCCCACCGGTTTGATGCCGAACGACATGAGTGCCGCGGCCTCACCGGCGTGGGCGATGATCCGGGTCGGGGTCTTGTCAGCCTTGACCACCTGGCCGGACCCGTCGGTGAAGGACCAGGGACCGGCAGCGGCGGCGGAGGTCTCGCCGGTGTCGGTGTTGCTGCCACAGCCGGCGAGCACGGCGCTCAGCGCCACCACCGCCAGGATCGGACGCCATGCGCGCATGGTGAGGTCTTCCGTTCTCTGAGTGTTGGGGAACCCCCCATGGTTGAAAGTTAGGCTAGGCTACCCTCCCCTAACAAAGGCTTACCTTACCTGGAGGGTGCGTGAAGCGGAACTGGGAGGGCCTGGTGCTCAAGGCCATGGGAGGCCGGGACTTCCGGTTGACCGTGCTGGGCACCGAGTCGGTCGACGGGCACTATCAGCGGCTGCTCGTGGACGGCGGCGGTCTGCTGGAGGCGTGCGGGGTGCACCCGACGATGTGGGTGCGACTGTGGTTCGACAACGACGGCCGGCCCCACCAGCGTGCGTACACATTGGTCGATCCCGACCCGGCCACCGGCCGGTTCAGCCTCGAGTTCGCCCTGCACGACGGCTGCGCCGCCCGCTGGGCCACCGCGGCGCGGGTCGGCGACACCATCGACGCGACGGTGCAGGGCAGCGCGTTCCGCCTCCCCGACCCCGCACCCGGGCACCTCTACCTGATCGGCGACGCCTCCGCGCTGCCCGCGGTGAACAGCCTGCTCGACGCCGGCGCCGACATCCCGGCGACGGTCTGGCTGGAGTACGCCCACGAGGGCGAGCAGGTGCTCGCCCCGCGCGCGCGGGCGCACCACGACGTCACCTGGGTGCCTCGCCGCGATGCCGGCGAGCACCTGGTCGAGACCGTCCGCGCCGCCCTGCCCGCCAGCGACACCGCCCACTACTGGGTGGCCGGCGAGGCGGCCAACACCCGCAGCATCTCCCGGCACATCCGCCGTACTCTGGGCGTCGGCAAGCACCAGCTCACCAGCCTCGGCTACTGGAGAGCCACGTGAACCGACGTCCCGGGCTCCGGACCGCGCTGCCGGCGGCCACGGAGGTCACTCCTGTCAGGTTGATTCACCGGATCGCGGACGGTCAGTCCCGTCGACGGAGGTGAGATGCGGCTGTACCTCACCGCGCTCAATCCCACCGACGCCGTCCTGGAGGGATTCCTGCCGGCGGCGGCCGCACTCGGCCTGTCGGTCACCGTGCTGACCGACCGCCCCGACCAGTGGCCGGCCGGCGTGCCGGTCAGCGGATGCGCGGTCCGCGACCCGGCGGCGGTGCTCGCGGCGACGGCAGCGGACCGACCGGCGGCGTTGTTCTCCAACAGCGATCACCTGCAGGAGGCGACCGCGCTCGCCGCGCGGAAGCTCGGCCTGCCCGCGAAGGAGCCCGGCGCGGCCCGGCGCTGCAAGGACAAGGCCGCGGCCCGGCAGGCGATCGCCGCCGCCGGTCTCGACCGGGTGAGCGCCGTCGTGGTCGACCCCGATACGACACCGGCGGTGCCGGACGAGATGTTTCCGGCGGTCGTCAAACCCCGCGACGGCGTGGCGAGCGAGGACGTCTACCTGGTCACCGACCACCGGGAGCTGACCGCGCGGATCGCCGAGATCCGCCAGCGCCGACCAGACGTCGCGCTGATGGTCGAGGAGTACCTCGCGGGCGAGTTGCGTACCCATGAGACCCTCGGCGACGCGACGACGCTGGCCGTCCTCGGCGGCTGGCGTACCGGTCTCGGCCCGCCACCGACCTTCACCGAGGTCAGCCTCGACTGGTCGCCGGCGCAGGAGCGGGTCAGCGCCCAGGTGAGGGCGCAGCTGGACGCGCTCGGCGTCGGCTTCGGCGCGTGCCACACCGAGTACGTCGTGCAGGACGGCCGGGTCCGGCTGATCGAGGTGAACTACCGGCTGATCGGCGACCGGATGGACCTGATCCTCGCGGAGCTGCTCGGCGTACCGCTGTTCGAGCACGTCATCCGGCTGCACCTGGGCGAACCGCTGACCGCGCTGGAGCTGCCCGCCCCCGCCGCGAGCAACCGGTACGCCCGGGTCGAGTACGTCTGCGCGGACCGCCCCGGCCGGCTGGTCGCGGCCCCCGACCGGCTGGACGCGGTGCATGACGGCGTCCACCTGGCCTGCCGACCGCTGCGCGAGATCGGGCGCAGCGCCGACCGGACCGGGACCAACCGCGACTATCTGGCCGTGCTGCACGCCATCGGCCCCGACGAGAGCAGCGTCCGTGCGGCGCTGGCCGCCTTCCGGGACGACCTCCGCTGGACCATCGCCGGATGACCGACGACACCGAGCGGGAACTGTTCGCCAGAGTGCTCGACGCCCTGCTGCGCGAGGACCACCTCGGGCTGCTCAGCCGGGGCCGGCCGGCCGGCGCCGACTGGTGGGAGGTCCCGCACGCCAACGGGCTGCTGCGGATGCCCGTCCGCAGGGACGGCTTCCAGCAGAGCTTCCGCATGGCCGAGCCGCGGTTGCACGTCGTCGGCGCGGCGGCGCCCGTGCGTCAGGTCGACACCGTGGACGGTCTGCTGACCCTGCTCGCACCCCACACCGACCCCGACGCGGAGGCCGGTTGGCGGACCTTCGCCGCCGAGTGCCGCGCCGACCTGCGGGCTCGGCGCCTCACCGCCCGGGCCCGCCCCCGGGTGTACGCCTCGGTGGCCGCCGAACGGGCTCTCACCCGCACCGGCATGCCGGCGGCGCTGCTCGACGACGTGCTCGCCGCGCACGCCGGGCACCCCGTCTATCCCACCGACCGCTGCCGGCACGGCCTCGGCGACGACGAACTGCTCCGCTATGCGCCCGAACACGCGCCCCGCTTCCCGTTGCGCTGGCACGCCGTTCCCGCCGACACGGTGGGGCTCACCGGTGAACTGCCGTCGTGGTGGCCACGGGCGGAACGGACCGACCAGCCGCTGATGCCGGTGCACCCGCTCACCGCCGCGCGCGACGCGCTGCCGGTGGCGGACCAGCCGGTGATCGCCGTGCGGCCCACCCTCTCCATGCGGACCGTGGCGCTCGAGCACGACCCGTACACCCACCTGAAGCTGCCGCTGCCCACCGCGACCCTCGGCGCCCGCAACCGGCGGACGCTGCACCCGGACACGCTCGCCGACGGAGCGGCCGTCGCCGGGCTGCTCGACCGGATCGCCGCAACGGAACCGGCCTTCGCCGGCCGGATCCGGCACGTTGACGAGGGCACGTACGCGCACGTCGGCGGCGACGAGCGACTGAGCTTTCTGCTGCGCCGATTCCCGCGCGACCTGGCCGGGGCGCAGGTGGTGCCGGTGGCGGCCCTCGCCGCGACCGACCCCGTGGCGGGCACCGTCGCCGAGCGGGTCAGCGACGGCAGGCCCGGAGCGCTGATCGGGTCCTACCTGGACCTGCTGCTCGACTGGCACGTCTGCCTCTGGCTGCGGTACGGAGTCGCCCTCGAGGCACATCCGCAGAACATCCACCTGCTGGTCCGCCCGGACCGGTCGGTGGGTCTGCTCTACAAGGACAACGACGGCGCCCGCCTGGACCCCCGACACCGCGGGCCCGGCGGGCTCACGCTGCGCGACGAGCGGATGTGGGCACACGATCCGCAGGAACTCGCCGACGTGTTCGTCACGATCAGCCTGCACCTGGCCGCGGCGGCGCCCCTGCTCGCCCTCGCCGCCCGAGGGGTGAGCGTGCCGTCGCCGGCCGCCGCGTTGGCGCCTCGGCTGGCCGCCGCCCGCGACCGGTGGGGCGCCGGGCCGGCGGCGCGCCTGCTCACCGAGCGGGTGCTGGACGCCGCCCGGCTGCCGATCAAGGCGATGCTCACGGCCGGCACCCTCCTGCCCAAGCAGCGACTGGGCTGCGCCGACGTGAACAAGTACTACCGGCGCACCGGACCGAACTACCTGCGGGAGACGTCATGACGTGCACCGGGTTGCGCTCCCGGCCGGGCCCCGACACCGACCGGCTCGCGGACCTCGCCGCGGCCCACGCCGTCTTCGGCTGCCTGCTGCGCGAGGTCGCCCAGCCCGACGGCGACGCGAGCGTGACGGGCCGGGCGGTGCGCCTGCGGCTGCGGCACCTCGACGTGACACTGCGCTGCGCCCTCGCGCGGGCCTCACCGCTCGGTGCGCACCGCTACACCGGGCCGGTGCAGCGGTTGGCCGCCGGCGACCAGTGGGAGGATCTCGACGCGGCGCAGCTGGCCGAGCAGGTCGCGGCGGAGCTCACCGCCCGCACCGGCCTGGTGAACGACGAGTTCGTCGGGCAGATCCGGGCCAGCCGCGACACGGTCGCGCGGCTGCTGGCCGGGCGGCCGGCGCAGGATCCCAGCCCGACCGGCGACGCGGCCGTCGACGCCTACGTGGACTCCGAGCAGTCACTGCTCTTCGGCCATCCGCACCATCCCGCCCCGAAGTGGCGCAGCGGGGATCCGGACGGCTGGCGGGCGTACGCGCCGGAACTGCGCACCGCTTTCCGGCTGCACTGGCTCGCGATCCCGGACGAGCGGGTGGCCGGCGCCGGGCCGTTCGATCCGCTCATCGAGGCCCTCGACCCGCCGCGGGCACCCGCCGGGCACCAGGTGCTGCCGGTGCATCCCTGGCAGCTGTCGCTGGTCCCGCCGGTGCATCCGTGGGCTCTGCAGCTGGGCCCGGCCGGCGTCCCGGTGCGGCCGACGGCCAGCGTCCGCACCCTCTACGCCCCGATGGCCGACCTGTTCGTCAAGACCAGCCTGCACGTGCGGATCACCAACTGCCTGCGCAAGAACGCGCGGTACGAACTCACCGGAGCGGTGGCCCTCACCGGGCTGCTCGCCACCGTGCCGCTGCCGGCCGGGGTCGCGCTGCTCACCGAGCCCGCCTACCGCACGGTCGACGTGCCGGGCGCGGACGAGGCGTACGGAACGATCCTGCGAACCGGCCTGCGCCCGCACCTGCGCCCCGGGGAGACCCCGCTGTTGGCGGCCGCGCTGGCCGCCGCGCCGCTCGCGGTGCCGGACCCGGTGGCCTGGTGGCGCGCGTACGTCGGACTGCTGGTGCCGGCGGTGCTGCGCTCCTGGCTCCGCCACGGCGTCGTGTACGAGGCGCACCTGCAGAACGTGGTCGTGCTGCTCGACCGGGCCCGCCGGCCGGTGCGGATGCTGCTGCGCGACCTGGAGGGGGTGAAGCTGGACGCCGACCGGTTGGCGACCTGGCCGGACGGTGTTCCACCGCAGGCGCGCTACCGCGCTTCGGACGCCCGCCACCGGATCGTCTACTGCCTGTTCGTCAACCACCTGGCCGGCGTCTGCGGGGCGCTCGCCGACGCCCGGCCGGGCATCGAGCCGCGCCTGTGGCAGGAACTGGGCGAGGTCGTCGCGGACGTGGCCGCCGACCTGGGCGACCCGCCCGAGCTGCGTCAGCTGCTGCGCGGGGAACCGCTGGTGGCCAAGGCGAACCTGCTGGTCCGCTGGCGGCGTGATCCTGACCGTGCCGCGCCTTTCGTGCCGGTGCCCAACCCGATCGGCGTGCTCCGGTGACCGGACCGGTCTACGTCCACGACCTCGACGGGCTCGCCGCGCACGCCCGGTCCATCCGGTCGGCGTTGCCGCGCCGGGTCGAGCTGCTCTACGCCGTCAAGGCGAACCCGGACGCCGACGTGCTGCGGACCCTGGCCCCGGCCGTCGACGGGTTCGAGACCGCCAGCCGCGGCGAGCTGCGCAGGCTGGCCGAGGTGCTGCCCGGCCGGGCGCCGGCCGCGTACGCCGGACCGGGCAAGACCGACGAGGATCTCGTCGCGGCGCTCGCCGCCGGGGTGCACCGCATCCACGTCGAGTCGCCGACCGAGCTGCGGCGCCTCGGCGCGCTGGCCCTCGCCGCGGGCACCACGGCCCAGGTGCTGCTCCGGGTGAACCTGCCGGTCGCCGCGCCCGGGGCGAGCCTGGTCATGGGGGGCGGGCCGAGCCCGTTCGGCATGGACCCGGTCGACGCGGTGCGGTGCGCCCGGCGCCCGCCCGAAGGTGTCGAGGTGCGGGGGGTGCACGCACACCTGGCCAGCGGTCTGGACGCCCCGCTGGCCGGGGAGGTCGCCGCCGAGGTGGTGCGCTGGTCGGTCGGGCAGCTCGACGCGGCCGAGGTCGACGTCGGCGGCGGCATGGCGGTGGACTACCGCCACCCGGCGGCCCGGTTCGACTGGGCCGGTTACGGCCGGGCGCTGGCCGACATCCTCGGGGCGTACCCCGGGCTGCGACTGCGGATCGAGCCGGGCCGGTCGGTCACCGCCTACTGCGGGTCGTACCTGACCGAGGTCATCGACGTGAAGCGGTCGCACGGCGAGTGGTTCGTGGTGGTGGCGGGCGGCACGCATCACCTGCGCACGCCCGCGGCGAAGGGGCATCCGCAGCCGTTCACCGTGCACCGGCGACCGGGAGGCGCCGGTCCGCGCACCGACGGCGGCCCGGTCACCGTCGTGGGCCAGCTGTGCACCCCCAAGGACGTGCTGTCCCGCTCGGCCGACGCCGGGCCGGTCGGCGTGGGGGACGTGCTGGTCTTCGCCATGGCCGGCGCGTACGCCTGGAACATCAGCCACCGCGACTTCCTGCTGCACGACCCGCCGCGGTTCCGCCTCGGTGATCCGCACCGGGTGGCCGCCGAGTGGGCGGCCCGACCGGTGCCGGCTTGACCTTGCCGCGGGGGAGGGGCGGGTCAGATCGCCCCACCGTTGGCGAACAGCACCTGGCCGTTGACCCAGCGGCCAGGGCCGGCGAGGAAGGCCACCACCTCGGCGATCTCCTCGGGGGTGCCGATGCGCTCCATCGGGGGCTCGGCCGCGATTCGGGCCAGGGTCTCCTCGTCCTTGCCGTCGAGGAAGAGAGCGGTCCCGGTCGGGCCGGGGGCCACCGCGTTCACCGTCACGTCCCGGCCGCGCAGCTCGCGGGCGAGGATCAGGGTGATCGCGGAGACCGCGCCCTTGCTCGCCGCGTACGCCGCGTAGCCGGGGCGGGCGAAGCGCATGAGCGAGCTGGAGAAGTTGATGATCGCCCCGCCCCGGCGCACCCGACGGGCGGCCTGCTGGTCGACGGCGAAGGTGCCCCGCACGTTCACCCGCAGGAGCCGGTCGAGCTGGTCGAGGTCGAGATCGGCGATGGGGCTCAACGCCATCGCCCCGGCCGCGTTGACCACCACGTCGATCCCGCCGAACTCCCGCTCGGCGGCATCGAAGAGGGCGGCCACGGCGACCTCGTCGGCGACGTCGGCCCGTACCGCGACGGCCTGGCCGCCCGCCGCGCGGACCTCGGCGACCGCCGCGTCCGCCTCGGCCTGGTTGCCCACGTAGTTCACGACGACGGCGTATCCGTCGGCCGCCAGCCGCTGGACCACCTGCCGACCGATGCCCCGGGATCCGCCGGTGACGATCGCAACCCGAGTTCCGCTGGCCGAGGTGCTGCTCATGGGGTGTCTCCTTCGGCTCTACTCATGTGTACGCTGTGTCCATATAACCACGATGAAGACACCCTGTCCATATAACTGGAGGGACCGTGCCCCAGCTCACTCCCGGCGCCGACCCGCCGCCTCGCCGTGGGCGAGGCCGGCGCCCAGCCGACCAGGTCCGGGCCGAGATCCTCGCCGCCGCCGGCAATCTCCTGCTGGCCGAGGGCATGGCCGGCTTCACCATCGAGAAGGTCGCGGCCCTGGCGGGCGCCAGCCGCATGACGATCTACAAGTGGTGGCCCTCCAAGGGCGCGCTCGCCCTGGACGGCTACTTCTCCGTCGTCGCCCACACGCTGGCCTTCCCCGACACCGGCGATGTCGTCGCCGACCTGACCAACCAGCTCGTCGCCTTCGTCCACCTTATGACCGACACTCCGGCCGGGCGGGTCATCAGCCAGCTCGTCGCCCAGGCGCAGACCGATCCCGAACTGGCCGCCGCCTACCGTGAGCGCTACTCCGCGCCGCGTCGCGCCCTCGGCGTCGAGGCCCTCACCAGGGCGATGGCCCGAGGCCAGTTGCGCGACGACCTCGACCCCGAGGTCGTCGTCGACCAACTCTGGGGGGCCTGCTACCACCGGCTGCTCATCCCCGACCAGCCCCTCACCGAGGACTTCGCCCGCGCCCTGGTCGACAACCTCGTGCGCGGCCTGCGTGGCGAGATCGGGCCCGGAAAACCGTAATCTGATCTCCGCTCGGCCGTCGGCCCTGAGCTGCGGAGATAACGCTCTCACGGATGGTGGGAGAGTGCTTGACGGGCTCGTGATCCAGCCGTAACGATGTATTTACATGTCTTCGCGCTCGTGGTGGCGACGGTGCCGCAGGGCGAGGCGTGGGCATGTGCCCGGCACCACCTCCCGCACACCACCAGGCGTGATCGGCGCACGCCGTCCCCGCACCGCGAAAGGACCCACCGTGCGCAGATCCCTGAGATCGTGGCTCGGCGCCGTGCTGAGCGCGATCCTCGTGATGGGCGGCATAGTCGCCACGCCACCCGCGGCGAACGCCGCACCGTTCACCGTGCTGGTGTTCAGCAAGACCGCCGGCTTCCGGCACGGATCCATCGCCCCGGGCATCGCCGTCATCCAGCAACTCGGCGCCGCCAACGGGTTCACCGTCGAGACCACCGAGGACTCGGCCCAGTTCACCGACGCCAACCTGGACCGGTTCGCCGCGGTGATCTGGCTCTCCACCACCGGCGACGTCCTCAACGCCACCCAGCAGGCCGCGTTCGAGCGCTACATCCAGGGCGGCGGCGGATACGTGGGCGTGCACGCCGCCGCCGACACCGAGTACGACTGGCCCTGGTACGGCGGGCTGGTCGGGGCGTACTTCGCCTCGCACCCGGCCGACCAGACCGCCACCATCAAGGTGGCCGACCAGGTGCACCCCTCCACCGAGACGCTGCCGCAGCGCTGGACCCGGCTGGACGAGTGGTACAACTACCGCACCAACCCCCGGGGCAACGCGCACGTGCTGGCCACCCTGGACGAGAGCACCTACACCGGCGGAAGCATGGGCGCCGACCACCCGATCTCATGGTGCCAGAACTACTCCGGCGGCCGGTCCTGGTACACCGGCCTCGGGCACACCGACGCGTCGTACTCCGAGGCGAACTTCCGTCAGCACCTGCTCGGCGGCATCAGAAGCGCGGCCGGCGCGGTCGACGCGGACTGCGGCCCCACCGTCAACAGCAACTTCCAGCAGGTGGAGCTGGCCAAGGGCGCGGCCGAGACCGGCGAGCCGATGAGCCTCACCGTGCTACCGGATCGGGGCGTGCTGCACACCTCGCGCAACGGCGTGATCCGGCACACCGACGCGGCCGGCAACACCAAGGTCGCCGCCACCCTGCCGGTCTACACCGGCGACGAGGAGGGTCTGCAGGGCATCAAGGCCGACCCGAACTTCGCCACCAACCGTTGGGTGTACGCGTACTACGCGCCACCGCTGAGCACCCCTGGTGGCGGCGCGCCGGCCACCGGCACGCCGGCCGACTTCGCCGTCTGGGACGGCGTCAACCGGCTGTCCCGGTTCACCGTGAACGCCGACAACACCCTCAACCTGGCCAGCGAGACGCTGATCCTGAACGTACCGACCAGTCGGGGCATGTGCTGCCACGTCGGCGGCGACATGGACTTCGACGCGGCGGGCAACCTCTACCTGTCCACCGGCGACGACACCAACCCCTTCGACTCGGCCGGGTTCACCCCGATCGACGAGCGGGCCGGCCGTAACCCGGCCTTCGACGCCCAGCGCACCTCGGCGAACAGCAACGACCTGCGCGGAAAGGTGCTCCGGATCAAGCCGAGCGCGGCCGGCGGCTACACCGTTCCGGCCGGCAACATGTTCGCCCCGGGCACCGCGCGGACCCGCCCGGAGATCTACGCGATGGGCTTCCGCAACCCGTTCCGGATGAGCGTCGACAAGGCCACCGGCATCGTCTACCTCGGTGACTACGGTCCCGACGCGGGCACCGCCGACCCGAACCGGGGACCGGCGGGCAACGTGGAGTTCGCCCGCATCGACCGGCCCGGCTTCTACGGCTGGCCGTACTGCACCGCCCGCAACGACGCCTACAACGACTACACCTTCCCGTCCGGCCCGTCCGGGCCGAAGTTCGACTGCGCCAACGGGCCGGTGAACAACTCGCCCAACAACACCGGCATCACCCAGCTGCCGCCGGCCATCCCGGCGTGGCTGCCGTACGGCGGTTCCGGCTCCCCGCCGGAGTTCACCGGCGGCGGCCTGTCCCCGATGGGCGGCCCGGTCTACCGGTACGACCCGAACAACACCTCGGACGTGGCGTTCCCGGAGTACTACGACGGGACCTACTTCGCCGGTGAGTTCGGTCGCCGCTGGATCAAGAACATCAAGCTCGACCCGGCCGGCCAGCCGTTGAAGATCAACCCGTTCCCGTGGACCGGCACGCAGGTCATGGACATGGAGTTCGGCCCGGACGGCGCGCTCTACGTGCTCGACTACGGCACCGGCTGGTTCAACGGCGACGCCAACTCGGCGCTGTACCGGATCGAGTACGCCCGCGAGGGCCGGGCGCCACGCGCGGTGGTCTCGGCCACCCCGACCAGCGGCGTCGCGCCGCTGACCGTGGCGTTCTCCTCGGCCGGCACCCTCGACCCGGACGGTGACCCGTTCACCTACGCCTGGGACTTCGACAACAACGGCACCACCGACTCGACCGCGGCGAACCCGAGCTTCACCTACACCACCAACGGGACCCGCAGCCCGACCCTGACGGTGCGGGACAGCACCGGCAAGACCGCCACCGCCAGCGTGGTCGTCACGGTCGGCAACAGCGCCCCGGTCGTCACCGTGAACACCCCGTTGAACGGGCAGACCTTCAACTTCGGCGACGCGGTGCCGTTCACCGTGACCGTCACCGACGCCCAGGACGGTGCCGTCAACTGTGCCCGGGTGAAGGTGAACTACGTCCTCGGTCACGACTCGCACGGCCACCAGCTCGGCAGCGTGCAGGGCTGCTCCGGGGTCATCCAGACCTCGGCCGACGGCGAGCACGACACCGCGGCGAACATCTTCGGCATCATCGACGCCGAGTACACCGACCTCGGCGGAGGTGGCCAGCCGGCACTGACCACGCACACCCAGGCCGTGCTCCAGCCCCGGGTGCGCCAGGCGGAGCACTTCGGCGACTCCTCCGGCGTCCAGATCGTCGCCGGGGCAGCCGGGCACGGCGGCGCCGCGGTCGGCTACATCGACAACAACGACTGGATCTCGTTCCGTCCGTACAACCTGACCGGCGTCCAGTCGTTCAGTGCCCGGGTCGGCGCTCCGGCCGGCGGCGGCGGCACACTGGAGCTGCGGGTCGATTCGCCCACCGGGCCGCTGGTCGGTTCGGCCACCGTCGTACCCACCGGCGGGTACGCCAACTTCGCCACGGTCACCGGCGGGATCACCGCCCCGACCGGCACCCGGACCCTCTTCCTGGTCTTCAAGGGCACCGGCCCGTGGTTCGACATCGACGAGTTCACCCTCTCCACCACCCCCGGCGGCCCGGGTCCGGACCCGGACCCGCCGACCGGGAACCTGGCCAAGGGCAAGCCCGCCCGGGCGTCCAGTTTCGAGGGCGCGTTCACCGCGGCGAACGCCTTCGACGGCGCGCTCGGCACCCGCTGGGGCAGCGCGTTCAGCGATCCGCAGTGGATCGACGTGGACCTGGGCGCCACGTACGACATCAACCGGGTCAAGCTGACCTGGGAGGCGGCGTACGGCAGCGGCTACCAGATCCAGACCTCGCCGGACGGGGTCAACTTCACTCCGATCCGGACGGTGACCGGCGGCGACGGCGGCGTGGACGACCTGACCGGGCTCACCGGCACCGGTAGGTATGTCCGGCTCACCGGCACCACCCGCGGCACCGCCTGGGGCTACTCGCTCTTCGAGTTCGAGGTCTACGGCGGCACCGGTGGCCCGACCGGCCCGGGTACGAACCTGTTGCTGAACAAGCCGACGTTGACCTCCAGCAACGAGGGAGCCGACGTCGCCGGCGCCCAGGCGGTCGACGGCAGCCTCACCACTCGCTGGTCGAGCGCGTTCTCCGACCCGCAGTGGATCCGGGTCGACCTCGGCAGCCCGACCGCGATCGGCCGGGTCAAGCTGAGCTGGGAGGCGGCGTACAGCAGCGCGTACATCATCCAGACGTCGAACGACGGCACCACCTGGAGCAACGTGAAGACGGTGACCGGGGCCGACGGCGGCGTGGACGAGCACGCCGCCCTCGGCGCCAACGGTCGCTACCTACGGATCTACGGCACGGCCCGGGGCACCCCGTGGGGCCACTCGCTCTGGGAGTTGGAGGCGTACGGCAGCTGAACCACCACCGAGAACGTGGCCGGCGCGGGCCCACCCGTGCCGGCCACGGCCGTCCTCGGCCGGAACACCGGCAACGCCCCGACCGGACCTCGGCGCGGGCGAGTGTCCTGCACGTGTCGGAAGTGCTGCCGGTCTATCTGCCGACATCTGCACAGTGACCGCGTGACGGGCCGGCTCCTAGATTCATGATCGGGCGTGATCATGCGGACGGTGAGCGCTGCCGGCCCCGATCGGCGCGCCCTCACCAGCCCTCGACCTGAGAGGTGACCCGATGCACCTTCTGCCCACCAGGCGCGCGGCGTGGCGTTCGGTGCTGGCCGCCGCGGTCGCGACCGTCCTGGTCGCGACCGGCGCCACGCAGCCGGCCACCGCCGCACCGGGCGGCCCACCGGACGGGCCCGCCCCGTTCCAGGTGCTCGACCCGCAGAACTGGCAGAACCCGGACACGATGACCTGGGACGACTACGTCCCCGTCCCCAACAGGAACTGGGCCGACCCCACCGTGCGCGGGTCGGTCCGCAACTTCAAGATCGCGCTGGTCACCCTGGACTACCCGGACCAGCCGTTCGTCATCACCCAGCCGGCCGGCTCCACGGTGTTCGGCAACCCCCAGGCGACCGCCGCCAACGTGCCGCGGAACCAGGTCGCGCCGTTCTACACGGACTTCCTCAACAAGCCCGGCGAGCTGAACCGGGGACACACCCTGCACGAGTACTGGATGCAGGACTCCAACGGCCGCTACGGCGTGGACCTCAACGGCTTCGGCCCGTACGAGATGCCCGCGAAGTCCTACCAGTACGGCATCGACAACGGCTTCAACCCCGGCGCCTGCCCGTCGGGGGAGACGTGCGCGAAGAACATCCGGACCGACGGGCTGGGCGCCTGGCGCGCGGCGGTCGGCGAGGAGGTGGCGAACAGCTTCGAGCTGGTCTTCATCCTCTCCGCCGGTCAGGACGAGTCCTCCACCTGGCAGGAGTTCGGCCAGATGATGTTCCAGACCAAGGAGGACGTGCCGGACGCGTGGGGCCCGCCGGACCCGGCGCTGCCCAACTACGCGAAGACCCGCTACGTCGACTGGACCTCCTGGAAGGCGGCGGCCACCATCTGGCCGAACGCGGGCGGTGGCTCGTCGACCCAGGCGGAGAGCTCCGGCATGGGCGTGTACGCCCACGAGCTGAGCCACCTGCTGAGCATCGGGGACAACTACAACAACCCGTACGGCACCCCGCTGCGACGCGCGTACACCGGCATCTGGAGCATGATGTCGCGCGGCTCCTTCAACGGGCCCGGCGGCCCGCACACCCGCTGGCAGATCCCCCCGGTCAACGGCGGCTCGATGGGCTCGCTGCACACCCTGCGGGACAAGATGAAGATCGGTCTGGTCGGTGAGGAGCACGTGCTCCGCCTGTCGCGGGAGGCGCTGGCCTCCTCCGGCCTCGTCGTCGCCGACGTCACCGCCCGCGCGGTCGACGCCGGCCAGGGCGGGCTGACCGGCCTCAACATCGCCATGGACCAGGACCGCTCCCCGTCCTGCACCGTCACCACCGACCCGCTCTGCGACGGCGGCCGGTTCAACAACTACACCCTCGAGGTCGTCGACCGGATGGGCGCCGACTCGTTCACCCCGGACAACGGCGTGCTGATCAGCAAGACCAAGAACACCGACAGCGCCCCGTTCCAGTGGGTCGTCGACGCCAACCCGCAGGACATCGACATGGTGGACTTCTACCAGCCGAACGGCACCCCGCAGAAGATCACCATGGGCGACTACCGGCAGCTCTCCGACGCGCTGTTCCACGCCGGCGCCAACTCCGGCAGCGAGTACGAGTACGTGGACGAGGCCAACCGGCTGCACTTCTACGTGCTCAACCTCCGGCGGGACGGCAACGGGGTGCTGTCGTACACGGTGGCGGTCCGTTCGCTGGACGGCGCGGGCCCGAGCGCGCACGGCGTGAAGCTCTCCAAGGGCAAGCTGGTCACCCGGGGCAAGCCGAGCGGCAAGGGCGCGACCTGCGCCTTCGACCTGACCAACACGGGCAGGTACGTCGCGGGCGAGCAGCAGCACCCGGAGGACGCCGCCGCGTACCTGCAGTCCGACGTGTACCGGCTCTCGGCGAGCGTCGCCGGCAGGGGCTGGCGGGTGGAGCTGCCGAACGCGCTGGCCACGGCCGAGTTCGGTGAGAAGGCCCCGGTCAGCGTCTCGGTGGGCGCCGACGCCCGGGCGAGCGCGACCACCCTGGTGACGCTCACCGCCACCTCGGTGAGCGACCCCAGCAAGACCGTGACCAGCCAGTGCCGGGTCGAACGACCGCGCGCGCTGCTCGGCTGATCCGCGGCGCGGCCCGGGTGGTGGCTGTTCGGACGGCCACCACTCGGGACGCACCCCGACGACCTGGAGGACAGATGCGGCGCCTGCTCGCAGCGCTGTGGCTATCGTCGTTGCTCACCGGCGCGCTGGCGGCCTGTGGAGACGCCGAGGAGGCCCGCTCGGCGATGACCGTGCGGGTGCTCGTGCGGGACATCAACATCCGGCCGGAGGGCGTGGAGTGCGCCGGCACCGGCCCGTACACCCACTTTCACAATCGGGCGCCGTTCCAGGTGATCGACGCCGGCGGGCGGACGCTCGCCGAGGGCGCGCTGCCGCCGGGCACCTCGGTGGCGACGTTCGAGGAGGACCTGGAGGTGGCGCGCGTGCCGACGTACTGCGAGTTCGCCGTGCCGGTCAATGTGGCCGCGCGGGACGCCTACCGGCTGGTCGTCGACGGGCAGCCACCGATCGCCCTCACCGCCAACGACAGCGAAGGGCCGGCGCTCGTCGCGGTGGTGCCGTCATGACCCGCCGCGCCCGGTGCCTGGCCGCCGCCGCGCTGGCGCTGGTCACGGCCCTCTCCGCGACCGCCTGCTCGGCCGACGACGACCCGTCGGGGCGGCCGCAGCCGGTCGCCGGTGGGGCCGCCGTGCTGCCCGGTCCGGTACCGGCGGGACTGGCGCTGCGTCCGGCCCCGCCCGGGGCGCCCGGCGCGCCCGCCGTCAGCGGCGCGCTCACCGACGGCAGCACCGTCGCCTTCGCCGACCTGTGGGCCACCCGCCCGGTCGTGCTGGTCTTCTTCAGCTCCTGGTGCAGCGTGTGCGCGCAGCGACAGGACGCGCTGAGCGAGCTGGCCCGCACCCACCGGGACAGGGTGGTGTTCGTGGGAGTGGCCACCGAGGACAAGGCGCCGGACGTGCAGCGGTACCTGCGGGAGCACCGGGTGGAGTACCCGGTCGTCCTCGACGACGACGGCGCGATCTGGCGGGCGTACGCGGTCCGCGAGCCCCCGGCCGTGGTGGTGATCGCCAAGGACGGCGCACTGCTGCGGGGCTGGCCGGGCGGGGTGGACGCGGCGACCCTCGACGGCAAGCTGCGCGAGCTGGTTCTGGCCTCGTAGCCGGGACGCCGGGGCGCCCGCCGGATCACTCGTCGACCCACTCGAGCAGGTCGCCGGGCTGACAGTCGAGCACCCGGCACATGGCTTCCAGGGTGCTGAAGCGGACGGCCTTGGCGCGACCGTTCTTCAGCACCGCGATGTTCGCCGGCGTGAGCCCGACCCGCTCGGCGAACTCGCCCACGCTCATCTTGCGTTTGGCCAACTCGACGTCGATGCGCACCACGATCGGCATCAGATCACCGCTTCCATGTCGGTCCGCAGGGTGGTGGCCTGCCGCAGCAGTGCCCGCATCACCACCATGAGGAGCCCCAGCACGGCGACCCCGACCAACGTCAGGAACAGCAGGAGTGGCAGCCCCGGGTCGTCGGCGTTGAAGCCGATGTAGAGGAACACGCCCAGGAGCACCACCCACGCGGCCGCGATGGCCCACACGATCGCGTCCACCCAGGCCAGGGCGTCCTGGGTGAAGATGCGGTCGTTCTTGACCAGGGTGAGCAGCTTCCAGGTGGCGACGATCACCACCTGGACGCAGAGCACCCAGAAGACCGACACGGCCGTCGCCGGCCACCTCAGGTAGGCGTGCTCCGGATCCTGCTCGGCCATGTACGCGAACTGCCCGGGCAGCGAGAGGGTCTGGAACACGACCAGGATCCCGAAGAGCAGCACCAGGAACACTCTGAGTGGGGCTACCGCCCGATTTTCTGTGACCATGTATCGAGTTTCGCTCGCCACCTATCGATTGTCAATAGATTTGGCTCCGCCCGGAGGACGTCAGCGACGCAGGGTGGCCGACGGCGGTTCGCCGAAGCGGGCCCGGTACTCGCCGGCGAAGCGCCCCAGGTGGGCGAAGCCGTGCGCGAGGGCCACGGCCGTGACGGAGGCGCCGGCCCCGGCCGTGCGCAGCGTCCGGTGCACCGCGTCGAGCCGGCACGCGCGCAGGTACGCCGTCGGCGTCGTCGCCAACTCCCGGCGGAAGCAGTCCTGCAGCGTCCGGACGCTGACCTGCAGGGTCTCCGCCACGTCCCCGACCGTCAGGGTCTCGGCGTGGTGGTCCTGGATCAGGGCGCAGGCCCGCCGCACCAGCCGCCCCGGTGCCGGGTGCCGGGCCGGCGCGGCGAGCAGACCGCTCCAGGTGTGCTGGTGGGTCAGCAGCAGCTTGCCGATCAGGGCCCGGGCGAGCCGGCCGGCGACCAGGGGATGGTCCAGCAGCGACCCGCCCCCGGGCTGCGCCAGCTCGGTGGCGAGGAAGTCCACCCCGCGCGTCCACGCCAGGGCTGCGGGAGTGCCCATGGCCATCCCGGGGTCGAAGCGGACCGGACCGTCCGCGGGACGGCCCAGCAGCCGGGCCAGTTCCCGGTCCAGGGCGCGCTGGTCGGCGTAGAAGATCCGGTGCGGCGACCCCTCGGCCCAGTGCATGTCCGAGGCGTCGAAGGGGGAGAGGACGGAGGCCGTCTCGGGGGTGGAGGTCACGGTCCGCCCGGCGTGCCGGATGACCGCGCCGCCCCCGAGGGGGATCTGCACAAGATAGAAGGACCCCAGCGGGCCCGGCTGGATGCGTACCGCCCGCCCGTAGTCGAGGTCGACCACGCCCACGCCGGCCACCCGGTGCGAGGTCATCCGCAGGCGGACCTCGCGTACGCCCGACTGCGGCGTGAGCCGGTGGGGGCAGAAGACGCGGCCCACCTCGCTGCGAGCGTGCTCGATGTCGTTCGTCCGGACCGTCACGGCGTCCACCGGCACCTCCCGACCCCGCTGGGCTGCCCCGACCGTAGGGGAGCGGTACGGCGTGCCCGCTCGCCGAGCCGCTGATCCGACAGTTGCCGCTTCCCGCGTACCCCGGACAGCCCCCGCGCCCGGCGGATAGCGACGCCGCCGCGGTGCTGGATAGCGTGCGGACATCGGCGGCCATCCGCCGCCGCGGTCGCGTCAGCCGCCATCCTCTCTGGAGGTCGTCATGAAGATCGCCGTCGTCGGGGCCGGATTCGGCGGACTGAGCGCAGCGAAGGTGCTGCGGCAGAGCGGGTTCGACGTCACCGTGTTCGAGAAGACCCCCGACGTCGGGGGCGTGTGGAGTCGCACCCGGCGCTACCCCGGTCTGCAGACCCAGAACGACAAGGGCACTTACCACCTCTCCGACCTGCCGATGCCCGCGCACTACCCACAGTGGCTGACCGGTGAGCAGGTCCAGCGCTACCTGGAGAGCTACGCGGACCTGTTCGGGCTCGGCCCCGTGCTGCGCCTGTCCACCGAGGTCGTCTCCGCCGAACTCGTCGACGGGGAGACGGGGTGGCGGATCGGCTTCCGGCCGGCGGGCAGCGACGAACCGGTGACCTGGGAGCGGTACGACCACCTCACCGTCGCGAACGGCATCTTCTCCGACCCGTACATCCCGCCGTTTCCCGGCCGGGAGGACTTCGTCGCCGCCGGGGGACGCGTCCTGGCCGCCGGCGGGTTCCACGACCTGGAGACGGCCCGGGGCAGGCACGTTGTCGTGGTCGGGCACGGCAAGTCGTCGTGCGACGTGGCGGTGCCCCTCAGCGACGTCGCGGCGCAGACCCACCTCGTCGCCCGCGAGCTGCTCTGGAAGATGCCGAGGAAGCTCGGCCCGGTGAACTACAAGTACCTCCTGCTCACCCGGATGGGCGAGGGACTGTTCCGCTACATCACGCTGAAGGGCTTCGAGCGGTTCCTGCACGGCCCCGGCGACGGCGTACGCCAGGCGATGCTGCGCCGCGTCGGCGACGCCGCCACCCGGCAGCTCAAGCTGCGGGAGCTGGATCTGGTGCCGCACGGCACGTTCGCGGACATCGCCCGCAGCACCGTCAGCCTCGCCACCGAGGGCTTTCCCGAGCGCGTCGCGGACGGCCGGATCACCGTCCACCGCGACCGCGTGATCAGCGAACTCCTGGTCGACGGCGGACGACCGGCCGCCCGTCTCGCCGACGGCACGGTGCTCCCCGCCGACCTGGTGATCTGTGGCACCGGCTTCCGGCAGCACGTGCCCTTCTTCGACGCCGCGCTGCACGCCCGGCTGGAGGACGGCGCGGGCAACTTCATGCTGCACCGGCAGATCCTGCCGATCGACGTCCCGTGCCTGACCTTCGCCGGCTACAACTCGTCGTTCTTCAGCCCGCTCAGCGCGGAGATGGCGGCGGTGTGGATCGCCGCGTACCTGCGGGGCGGGGTCACGCTGCCGGGCGCCGAGGAGATGCGGGCGCAGGTGCGGGACCGCCTGGCCTGGATGCAGGAGCGCACCGGCGGACACCACGCCCGCGGCACGAACATCATCCCGTTCTCGATGCACAACATCGACGAGGTGCTCGACGAACTCGGTCTCAACGTCGGCCCCCTGACCCGCGCCCGGCAGTGGCTGCTGCCGGTCGATCCGGGCGCCTACCGGCGGGTGACGCCGCGCATGATCCGGCGCACCGCCGCGACGGCGGCCAGGTCGCGCGCGGGACGGATGGCGACCGAGGCGGCGGTACCGACGACCGACGGCCCGGCCCGAGCCGTAGCCACCAGCGACGCCGCGCCGCTCCCGGCCGAACCGGGGCCGGGCGTGGGGCACTGAAACGGCCACCGGCCTGCCACCGACCGAGGACTGGTCGGTGGCAGGCCGGCGTCGTGAGGTACGGCTAGCGCGTCGTGAGCCCGAGGCTCATCGTCCTGGTCAGGGTGGCGTTGTCGTCGTCGCCGTCCAACGACCAGGCCATCGCGCCGGCCAGGCCGGCCCGCCGGATGTAGAGCATCTTCTGCAGCACGACCGCCGGATCGTCGTACGTCCAGAGGGTCGTGCCGTCGAACAACCAGGCGTGCCCGGAGCGCAGGTCGCGGTGGACGCTGTAGCCGTTGCCGGGCAGGGTCTTGAGCTGCTTGTAGTCCTCGTAGCCGGCTGCGAAGGTGGCCGGCGCGGGCCCGGCGGCGGGCTGGAACAGGCCGTCACCGCCGCCGGTGACCCCGGTCCAACCCTGGCCGTAGTACGGGATCCCGAGGACCAGCTTGCCGCGCGGCGCCCCGCGGGCGATCCAGCCGTCGATCGCCACCTCGACCGAGAAGTCCGGGTCGTCCGGCGCGCCCGCCGGCACGCGCAGCGCCGACTGCTGGTTGGTCACCGCGTCCCACGAGCCGTGGAAGTCGTACCCCTGGACCGTCGCGAAGTCCAGGTACTTGAAGATCTTGCGGCCCTCGAATCCGGCGTCCATGGCCGCCGGGTTGGCCGGCAGGAACGCGGTCAGCGGGTGGTGCGTGCGGGTCGTCCGGCCGTAGGCGTCGAGTTGCCGGCGGAACTCGGCGAGCAGCTTGGTGAAGTTCTGCCGGTCCTCCGGGCGGATCACGTTGCCCGGCTCGCCCGGCCAGTTCGGCCACTCCCAGTCCAGGTCGATGCCGTCGAAGACGCCGGCGCCGGAACCGGGTCCGCCGCTGCCGCCGTCCAGGTTCGGCAGGTTTCCCTTGAGGTAGAGGTCGATGCACGAGGCGACGAACGCCTTGCGGGAGGCGTCGGTGCGGGCCGCGTTCGAGAAGTACGTGGACCAGCTCCAGCCGCCCAGCGAGATCAGCACCTTCAGGTCGGGGTGCTTCGCCTTGAGCTTGGCCAGTTGGCCGAAGTTGCCGTTGAGCGGTTCGCCCCACGCGTCGGCAACGCCGTCGACGCTCTCCTCCGCCGGGACGGGACGCTGATAGTCGGCCCAGGCGTCGCCCTCGCCGGGCCCGCCGTCGACAAAGCAGCGCCCGTCCTCGCTCACGTTGCCGAAGGCGTAGTTGATGTGAGTGAGGCGGCTCGCCGCCCCCGAGGTGTCGAGCTTCTTGACGGGGAAGGCGCGGCCGTAGATGCCCCACTGGGTGAAGTAGCCGACCCGGTGGTAGCCGTCGCGGCGGTGTGAGCTGGCACCGGCGCTGGCGGCGGCGGGCGGGGCGGCGGTGACCAGCAGGGTCGCCAGGGCGACGAGGGCGGTGAGGCGGCGGGGACGGAATGGTCGCATCGGCACTCTCCACGGTGAATGGAGCGGAATTAGTTAAGAGACCTTTCTGATTGATGAAGTTAAGCCGATCACATTCCGCGGTCAAGAGCTGGGCGGGCGCGCGGGCCTCACTGGCCGAACGTGCACCGCAGGTTCGCGTTGATCAACTGGTTGACCCGCTTGCGCAGGTGCCCGAGCAGCGCCGGGTCCGGCAGTGGCGCTGCCAGCAGGAGGGTCCAGCGCAGATCGGTCCCACCGCCGCCGTCGGTCGCCAGGTCGAAGCGCACAAGGGCGTCCGGCCGCCTGATCCAGATCGAGGACCACACGACGAGGGCGGGCTCGTGGGCGTCGAGCGTCCGCGGCCGTTCTTCGTCGTCCAGGAGCAGCAGCCACGGACGGGCCGGGTCGCGGTCCGGCTCGGTGAGCGCCGCGAAGACCACGTGCGGCGGCGCCGGTTGGGTCCTGCGGCGGCTACCAGCTTCGAGCACGCCGATGTCCAAGCGACCCGGCAGCTCCTGCCGTCCCGGTCGCAATGAGTTGCGTGCCGATCACCAGGCGCAGGGCGCGTAGTCCTTCAGGAAGCAGCCGTACAGGTCTTCGCCCTGCTCCCCGCGGACGATCGGGTCGTACACCCGGGCCGCGCCGTCGACCAGGTCCAGCGGGGCGTGGAAGCCCGCGTCCGCCAGCCGCATCTTCGTCGGGTGCGGCCGCTCGTCGGTGATCCAGCCGGTGTCGACGCTGGTCATCAGGATGCCGTCGGCGAGCATCTCCTCGGCGCTGGTGCGGGTCAGCATGTTCAACGCGGCCTTGGCCATGTTGGTGTGCGGGTGCCCCGCCCCCTTGTAGCCGCGCGCGAACTGCCCCTCCATCGCCGACACGTTCACCACGTACTTGCGGCGTGCGCTCGCCGCTGCCATCGCCGGGCGCAGCCGACTGACCAGCACGAACGGCGCGGTCACGTTGCACAGTTGCACTTCGAGCAACTCGACCGGGTCGACCTCGTGCACCCGCTGCACCCAGCTGTTGACCGGGTCGAGGTCCGGCACCAGACCGCCGGCGTCGATCGCGGTGGCCGCCGCGATCCGTTCCGGCGAGGCCGAGCCGCTGGTCAGCGCCAGCGCGGTGAGCGCGTGCGGAGTGATCGCGGTCGACTCCGGCGCGGCGGTCAGGCTGCCCGCCGGGTCGCCCCAGCCACCCGGCTTGGCGAACGTGATCATCTCGGGCAGCGGACCGTCCGGCAGGGCGGCCGCCTCCGCGGCGGCCAGTTGGGCGTACGCCCCGGGCGTGCGGCGCACGGTCTGCGCCGCGTTGTTGATCAGGATGTCGAGTGGTCCCTGGCTGCTGACGGAGTCGGCGAGGGCGATCACCTGGGCGGGGTCGCGCAGGTCGATCCCGACGATCCGCAGGCGGTGCAGCCACTGGTCGCTGTCCGGCATCGCGGCGAATCGGCGCACCGCGTCGTGCGGAAACCGGGTGGTCACGGTGGTGTGCGCGCCGTCGCGCAGCAGCCGTAGGGCGATGTACATGCCGATCTTCGCCCGGCCACCGGTGAGCAGCGCCCGCCGGCCGGTCAGGTCGGTGCGGGCGTCTCGCCGCTCCCGGTTGAGCGCCGCGCAGGACGGGCAGAGTTGGTGGTAGAAGGCGTCCACCTCGCGATAGCGCTGCTTGCAGACGTAGCAACCGCGCGGGTTGTGCAGGAAACCGGCCGTGGCGCCCTCGGTGGGGGAGGCGAGCGGGATGCCCTGGGTCTCGTCGTCGATCCGGCCGGGGGCGCCGGTGGCGGTGGCCGCCGTCACGGCGCGGTCGGCCGCCGCGATGGCGTCCCGCCGCTCCTCGCGTCGCCGCTGCTTGATCATCTTGTAGAGCTTCGCGGTGGCCCGCTGCACCCGCACCACGTCGGGGTGGTCCGGCGGCAGATCCTCCAACGCCTCGAAGACGCTGAGACAGGTTTCGAGCTGGCTGCGGTCAATGCCGTGCTGACCGGTTTCGGTAAGATTTTCCGCCGTCATGCTGTCGCTGTCTCGTCCCGTTCCCTGAGCCGGCGCTAACCGGCCCACCCCAGATCCGACCCGGAACTGTACGCACCGCACGGCCTCCCACGCATCCCGCGGCCGGGCTCGGGGTGGGAGCCGACGCCAAAGTCACACCGGCCCGTGCCGCCGTCGACCTCGGGGCAGCCGGGGGCGCGCTCGGCGAAGGTCATCGAGCGGCGGTCACCGCCGGCGGGACCGGCTCGCCGGCCGGCGACGGCGCGCCGGTGCCGCGCGGCAGCAGCAGCGGGGTGGCCAGGAGCAGTACGCCGGCAAGGCCGATCGCGATGCGGACGTCGGTGGCCGCGGCGAGCACGCCCCAGAGCGCGGTCAGCGCCGCGATCGCCCCGGTACCCGTGACGTTCCAGGCGACCAGCACCCGGCCGACCCGTCCGGCCGGCACCCGCTGGAGTCGCTCGGTCGCGAAGAGCGGGCTGAACACCCCGATGCAGGTGATCAGCATCAGCTCGACCGCGATCACCAGGATCACGCCCGCCGTGCCCGGCAGCACGAAGAACAAGCCGACCGGCCACAGCGCGCGCAGCACGCCCGAGACCACCAGGACCCGGCGGCGCCCGTAGCGGGCTGCCAGGCGCGGGGCGAGTCGGGAGCCGATGAACCCGCCGACGCACGGAAGCCCGAACGCCAGCCCGTACTGCCAGGCCGCCCAGCCCAGATCGCCCAGCAGCAGCACCGCCAGCAGCGGCTCGGTCGCCATGATCAGCGCATTGACGGTCACGGTGTTCAGGAACAGCAGGCGCAGCTCGCGGTCGGCGACGATGAACCGCCACCCCGCAAGCAGATCCGCGCCGCGTGCCCGGGTGGCGCTCCGGTGCGTCGGGCGTGGCTCGCGCTCCCGGATCATGCCGATCGAGAGCGCCGACAGCAGGAACCCGAAAGCGTTGGCGATCAGGGTGACCACCGGCCCCAGCAGACTGATGGCGCCCCCACCCAGGGTCGGCCCCACCGCGGTCGCGGTCCAGGTGGTCGACTCGAAGCGGCCGTTCGCGACGAGCAGCAGGTCGGGGCGCACGATCGACTTCAGGAAGGCGCCGCTCGCGGCGCTGAACGCGATGTTCGCCGCCGCGCTGAGCACCGAGACGATCAGCAGGTGGGGGTAGCTCAGCAGGCCGAGCCCGAACGCGATCGGGATGCTCAGCAGGGCCGCGAACCGAATGACGTCCGTGGTGATCATGACCGGCTTCTTCGGCTGCCGCTCGACCCACGGGCCGAGCGGCAGCGCCAGCCCGGCACCCACCGCCAGCCCCGCCGCGGCCAGCGCGGAGACCGCCGCCGGACCGATGTCCAGCACCTGGATCGCGATCAGCGGGAAGGCCCCGAACCCCAACCAGGTGCCCACGGTGCTGGCGGCGTACGCCGACCACAACCACCCGAACGACCGCCCCAACCGCTCCCGCGCCATGCTGACCCTTCCGCCACCACCGATCGTTGACGGCGAGGATTCGACCAGGCCCGGTGATCCGTGATCCAACAACGGGCCCGCCGGCGAGCCACAACCAGCGGTTGTGCGTCCGTATCATCCGGGCGTGGACATCGAGGCCGTGCGCACCTTCGTCGCCGTCGCCGACGCGGGCCAGTTCCAGGAAGCCGCCGTCGACCTGCGCATCACCCAGCAGGCCGTCTCGAAGCGTGTGGCCAACCTCGAACGCAACCTCGGCGTCACCCTCTTCGCCCGCACCGCCCGCGGCGCCCGGCTCACCCTCGACGGGCAAGCCTTTCTCCCGCACTCCCGTGAACTGCTCCGAGCCGCCGAACGGGCGGCCGCCTCGGTCCGGCCGGGCGAACGCGCGCTGCGGGTGGACGTCCTGAACCGGCGCATCGCCCCGGCCGTGACCCTGCAGGGCTTCTACCGGGCCCACCCCGGCACCGAGCTGGACGTCGCCACGCTCTCCAACGCCAACGTCGAGACGGCGATCGAGGCGGTCCGGGCCGGCGAGATCGACGCGACGTTCCGGGCCGTACCCGTGCCCGCCCGCGAACTACCCGACGGCATCCTGGTCGAACGGGTCCTGGACGACCCGCTGCAACTGCTCGTCGGCCCGGCCCACCCGCTCGCCGCCGCCCGCTCGCTGACCCCCGCCGA
Source organism: Micromonospora sp. NPDC051006 (assembly GCF_044456245.1). Classification (NCBI taxonomy): domain Bacteria; kingdom Bacillati; phylum Actinomycetota; class Actinomycetes; order Micromonosporales; family Micromonosporaceae; genus Micromonospora; species Micromonospora sp. NPDC051006. The sequence continues at coordinate 49,949 of NZ_JBITFP010000015.1, read as the reverse complement.
CCTGGTCGGGCACCGCATCTGGATCCCGGGCATCAAGCAGGGCACCGAGTGGGCCGCCTACTACGACGAGCTCACCGAGGCGTTCGACCTGCGGATCGACGCCATCGGCCCGAACTTCGGCACCGAGATCGACGAGATCGCCGGCTCCGCCGAGCTGGCGACCCTGGTGGGCGCCGGTGACCGGTACAGCTGGCCGGCCACCCACGACCTGCGCCGCATCCCGCTGCGCGGCCCGACGCCGGTCTACCCGCACTCGTTCGTGCACCGGGCGGACAACCCGCACCCGACACTCGCCGCACTGCGTCGGCACCTGGTGGCCTCCCGCCCGGCCCCTGCGGCCGACAGCTGGACGGCGAGCTGGGCCGACGCCGGCACCTGACGTCGGACCGCGTGCGCGCACGAGTTCAGGAGGGAGCCGGCGGGTCGGCGAGCTTGACGGTCTGCGCCCGCAGGACCCGGATGGTGTTCTCGATGTAGTCGACGATCGCCGCCATCTCGCGCTCGTCGTACGCCGCCATGAAGGCGGTCATCTCCCGGCCCAGGTCCGCGAAGATGCCGCTCAGGTCGGGCACCGCGGACTCGTCGGCGACGAGGAGCACCCGGCGACGGTCGGTCGGATCCGGTTCGCGCCGGACGTACCCCGCGCGCTCCAGCCGGTCGACGATGCCGGTGACGGCGGTGGGTCCCACTCCGAGTTCGGGGGCGAGCGTGCCGGTCGGTATGGGGCCGGACCGGACGATCAGGCCGAGCGCCTTGTGCTCGGCGGCGTTGAGGCCGAGCCGTCGCGCGATCGCCTCGTGGAACAGCACCACCGCGGTGCTCAACTCCCAGCCGTAGTCCCGCATCAGACTCACCCATTGCTTCATCTATCTGGATAGTTCATTCTCGTAAAGTATGAGGCAGACACTCGCACTGAGCAAAGCTGCGCTCCACTGGGCGGCCGTCTTCTACGCCCGTCACCTGCTGCTCGTCCTCGGGCTGTCGCTGGTGCCCACCGTGCAACGGTTCCTCGTGGTGCGCTACGACGTGGTCACGCCGGTAGCGGTGACGACCGAGGCGCTGGTCGTGCTCGTCCGGCTGCTCCTGCTGCTCCTGATCATCCGGCTGCTGTTGACCGAGTTGGCGGCGTCGGGAATCGACCGTCACCGCGCCTGGGCGCGTCTCACGGCCGGTATCGACGCGCGGCGCGTCGCGTTCTGGCTCCAGTGGGTGGTCCTGGCGGTCGCGTTCGTCGTCTTCGACGTCATTCCCAACGCGGTCATCGCTGCCGTCGTGCCCGAGGCGGGTCGGGAGACGGTGACCGCGGTCGTGGTGGCGGTCAAGAATCCCACCGTCATCGCCTTCACTTTTCTGTGGATGGTCGGCATCGCCCGCACGCTGATCGTCGAGACCGACGATCGGGCTCCCCGCATGCCGGACGGTCAGCGGCTGAGCGCGTCCTGAACCGCCGGATCCGCGGGCGAACTGACCGCCGGCGGCCTGCGGCGGATCGCGTCCCACGCCGCCTTGCCGCTGGCGAAGTAGTCCCGGACCGACTTCTCGGCGAGCAGGGCGAACCGGCAGTCGGCGCAGCGGGCGACCACCCCGTCGACATCGAGGCCGAGGTGTCGGCAGAGCGTCACCGCCCGGGACACGTGGTAGGACTGGGTGACGATCAGGGCGCGGTCGACTCCGTACACGTCGCGCGCTCGCGCGCAGGTGTCGTAGGTGTCCAGGCCGTACGGGTCGGCCACGACGCGGCGCGGATCGACACCGAGCCGCTCGGTCAGGTAGGAGGTCATCACGGTCGGCTCGTCACCGGATGATCCGCCCCCGTCTCCCGAGACCAGGACCACCCGGGCGCGGCCGCTGCCCACCAGCTCGGCGGCGGTCTCCAGCCGGCCGGTGAGCCGGTCCCCGGGCTGACGTCGGTCCGTCGCCACGCTGGTGCCCAGGACGATCACGACGTCGGCGGCCGGCGCGTCGGCCTCGTCGTACACGTGGCCGCGCGCGGCGATCGTCGTCCAGAGCCACGGGACGCTGGCGAGCAGCAGCCCGGCCAGGCCCAGCGCGGCCGTACGCGCCAGCCGCCGCCACCACCGGTTCGGCCGACCGGCCGTGTCGGGGCTCTCGCTCACCTGCCGCTGCCGAGAACCGTCGTGGTGTCCACCGTTCGTCCTCCCCGTGGTGGTGGCGGGACCGGATGCGGCCGGCCGCGCCACCGACGCGCGCGTCGGCCGGTCCACGATGTACCGACCTCGCCTCGCCGAGCTTGAACAATAGACGCGAAGCCCGGCCGGGGGAGGCCCGGCCGGGCGAGACCACACTCAGGCGGACCGGTCAGTCGATGGTCGGCGGTGCGGTCCGCGCCGCCTCCTTGAGGGCCGCCGCCGCCGCGGTGTACGGATTGTGGGCGTAGGTCCGGGCCAGGCCGGCCGGGACGGTGAAGTATTCGGCGGACAGCTTCGCCGGGTCGCTGGCCAGCTCCCCGCGGGCGGGCAGGTCATTGCCGTCGTCCCAGCCCCAGGGCGCGTTGGCCGAGTTGGACGAGCAGCTCCAGGTGTCCGAGCCGCAGTCACCGGAGGCGTCCCCGGCGAAGGTGCCGAGGCTGGCGAAGAGGCTCGAGTTCGCTCGCTGCGCCCAGAGGCCGCCGGCGGCGAAGATGTCGATCAGTTGGTATCGCACGTCGCGGTCGTTGCCGTTGCTCGGCGTCTCGGCGACCGTCGACGGGTAGTAGATCAGGCCGTCACCGTTGATCGAGTACTGGGGATACGCCTTCAGGCCGTGGCCCTGGGCCTCCTGGGCGGTCACCGGGTGCGGGAACGCGTCGTGCGGCGACGTCTGGAACTGCAGGGTGCCGTCGACGCTCTCGCGACCGCTGGTCCAGGTGCTGCCGGTCGGCGTGTACGAGTAGAAGTCGCTGTGCGCCACGGTGACGGCCGCCCGCAGGACACCGTAGGTGGAGCCGTCGCGCTCGATCGCGAAGAGCACCCCCTCGCCGTCGTTCTCGTGCTCGGTCTCGAAGAACGGGTGGTCCGTCCAGTCCCGAGGGTGGAAGAACAGGTACGTGATGTACCAGTGGGTGCTGGTCTCCACGACGGAGTAGTACGCGTGCGCGGCGAGCGAGGTGCCGGCCTGGCCCGTCCGGTCCCAGTTGTTGCGGCCGTTAAGGTCGCCGTCGAAGTCGACCTTCGCGATGTAGTCGGACTGCCCGCCCAGGGCGTGGCTTCCGGTGGCGTCGACGTCCTGGTAGTGGATGGGGGCCCAGCGGAGGGCGAGCTCGGCCCGGCTGACCGCGGCGCTCGCGGGGGCCGCTGCCGTGAGCGGCGCTGCCGCCAGCGTCGCCACGGCGCCGGCGGCCGTCAGCGCCTTCACCACCCGGGATCGCCAGGACTTGCTGCTGCTGTCGCGCATGTGTGCTCCTGCGTCCGAATTGACAAATCGCAATGGATCATCGTGGCCCCGGACACCAGGGGCGTGTCCGTCGAGAGAAGAAAGGATAGATGGATTTCGACGGACTGGGTCTCCCGCCGACGGCCGAACGGGGCGCTGAGGGGCCTGCGCGGCGGCGCCGCACCGCACCCCGGGAATCACCCCGGCACAAGATGCGTTGTTCGACAACAGATATGCCAGACAGAATTCATGTTCGATCAACGATGACAAGCGGGAGCGTAGAAATGCCCGATTACGGCCACGAACTCCTGTTCGGGACGTTCCTCACGCCGAGCGCACACGATCCGGACCGGGTCGTGACGCTGGCGGAGCTGACCGAGGCGGCCGGGCTGGACCTCGCCACCTTCCAGGACCATCCGTACAACGCCGAGTTCCTCGACACCTGGACGCTGCTGAGCTGGGTCGCCGCCCGTACCGAGCGGCTGCGCGTCTCCGCGAACGTGCTGAACCTGCCGCTTCGCCCGCCGGCCGTCCTGGCCCGGGCCGCGGCGAGCCTCGACCGACTGTCCCACGGCCGGTTCGAACTCGGCCTCGGCGCCGGCGCCTTCCCCGACGGGGTCGAGGGCATGGGCGGCCGTCGGCTGACCGCGGGGCAGGGCGTGGCGGCGCTGCGGGAAGCGATCGACATCCTGCGCGGCGTCTGGGACGACGCCACCCCGGGGCCGCTGAAGCGCGACGGAAAGTACTACCCGATCCCGGGCATGCAGCGCGGGCCGGCGCCGGATCACGACATCGACATCTGGCTCGGCGCCTATCAGCCCCGGATGCTGGCGTTGACCGGCCAGACGGCCGACGGCTGGCTGCCGACCCTGGAGTACCTCCGGTCGCCGGACCGGGTCACCGCCAACCGGCTCATCGACGAGGCGGCGGTCGCGGCCGGACGCGACCCGCGGCAGATCCGCCGGCTGCTCAACATCTTCACCGTCGACGTGTCGTCGCGCGACCGCGGCTTCCTGCAGGGCCCCGCCGAGCAGTGGGTCGACCAGCTCCTCCCGCTGGTGCTCGACGAGGGGTTCAGCGCCTTCCTGATCGGCCGCGACGACCCACGCCTCATCCAGACCTTCGGGCAGGAGATCGCGCCCGCTCTCCGCGAGGCCGTGGCCAGGGAGCGCCGGGGGAGCGGGAGCAGCACCGGCCCGCTCCGGTCGGCCGTCGCGCTGGCCCGGCGTCAGCCCGGCGTCGACTACGACGCGCTGCCCGCGTCACTGGCCGCCCGCGCCGTCGAGCCCGGCGACCCGGAGTACGAGCGGGTGCGCCACTCGTACAGCTGGCAGGGCTCGCCGGCGCTGGTCCTCCGCCCCCGCGCCGCCGCCGAGGTGATCGACGCCGTGGCCTACGCGCGAGCCCAGAACCTCCCGTTCTCCGTGCGCAGCGGCGGGCACGGCATCAGCGGTCGTTCGACGAACGACGGCGGAATCGTTCTCGACCTGTCCACGATGAACAAGGTCGAGGTGCTCGACCGGGCAACCCGCCGGATCCGGCTGGAGCCGGGCGCCCGCTGGGGACACGTCGCCCAGGCGCTCGCCCCGTACGGCCTCGCGATGAGTTCGGGGGACTACGGCGACGTGGGCGTCGGTGGCCTCGCCACCACCGCCGGCATCGGGTACCTGGTCCGCAGGTACGGCCTGACCATCGACCACATCGTCGCCGCCGAGATCGTCACCGCCGACGGCAGCCTGCTCCGGGTGGACGAACACCAACACCCCGACCTGTTCTGGGCGATCCGCGGCGCCGGCGGCAACTTCGGCGTCGTCACCGCCCTCGAACTGGAGGCGTACGAGGTCGGCGACGTCGTCTACGCCCAACTCGTCGCCGACGCGACCGACACCGCCGAACTGCTCCGTCGCTGGGGCCAGCTCGTCGAGGACGCGCCCCGGGAGCTGACCAGCTTCCTCGCCCTGTTCCCCGGTCGCCGGGGCAACCCGCCGATGGCCCAGGTCACCCTGGTCTACGCCGGCGACGACGTCGAAGCCGCGCAGGCCGCCCTGAGCCCGTTCCTGGAGATCGGACCGATCCTCGACCAGCAGGCCCAGCTCGCGCCCTACCCGGCGATCGTCGCGCCGCCCGGCAACCAGCACCGGGGCCAGGGACTGTCCGACAGCCACAGCGGCCTGCTGCACCACATCACGCCGCAGGCGGCCGACGCCATGGCGACGATGATCCGCTCCGGCGACGTGATGATCATGCAGTTCCGGTCCGTCGGCGGTGCGGTCAACGACGTCGCCCGCGACGCGACCGCCTACGCACACCGGGACCAGAACTTCTCGGTGCTCGCCGCCACCGTCGCGGACCGCCGGGCCCGGCTCGACAAGCTCTGGGCCGACCTGTACGAGCACCTCGACGGCATGTATCTCAGCTTCGAGTCCGACACCAGCCCGGAGCGGCTCCTCGACGCCTTCCCCGAGCCGACCCTCAGCCGGCTACGTGCCATCAAGGCCACGTACGACCCGGAGAACATCTTCAACCGCAACTTCCCCATCCCGCCGGCAGGTGCGCGGCAGACCGGAGCGGAGACCGACGATGTCGCTTGATCACGTCCGGCGGACACACCGCCGCCCCGCCTCAGCGCCCGGGTTGGTCGGGCGGGGAGAGGACGTCCGTCACCGCCGCGCATGGGTCCGTCCCGGGTGCGGCGGCCTGGATCGCCTCGGCGGCGCGCTCGGCGAACTCGCGGAAGGTCGCGCGCTCCGGCTCGGGCAGCCCGCCCAGCACGTGGTCCTCGGCGTGCGCGACCCGCCGCTCGGCGTCGGCGAGCACCGTCCGGCCGTTGTCGGTCGCCACGATGCGCCGGGCACGCCGGTCGCGCGGGTCCAACCGCCGCTCGATGAGGCCGGCGTTCTCCAGATCGTCGATCACGTACGTCAGGACACTGCGGTCGATCACCAGGCGGGACGCCAGCGCCCCCTGCGTCGGCACGTCCTCGTGCACGACCACGGCCAGGATGTGGTAGCCGCGGCTGCCGTGCGGCAGGTCCTTCAGCGCCTCCTCGACGTAGTCGTGCCAGCGGCGCAGGACCATGCCGAGGGACCAACCGAAGTTGGAACCGCGCGTACGGTCGGCGGGCAGCTCGCAGTCGTCGGCGTCGGACACAGCCCCGACCCTAGCAGGCAATATGTTGATCAGCAGACGTGTTGGCGTACAACGAATAGCGGGTCAGAAGAGCGTCGACGGCCCGACCGGCGTCGGCTCCGGCAGCGGCTCGACCTCGGGCAGCCGCGCCCGGACCTCGGCGTGGAACCTGCGGGCGAGCTCGGGCGCGTCGGCGTTGTCCGGGGTGTGCACGAAGACCGTCGGTGAACGCCCCTCGCGCAGCCAGCCGGTCACCACGTCGAGCCAGGGTCGCCAGCCCTCGATCGTGCGTGCCGGGTCGTCCCGACCGAGGTACCGGACGATCGGACGATCGGTCAGCGCGCGAGTACGCAGCGGCGTGCGTGGCTTCTTCGTCCACGCGTCTCGTTCCGCGTCACTGGTCGGCGGAGTGCGGAAGAACCCGGTGGTGTCGAACGGAATCCACTCCGCCCCGACCGCGCCGAGCGTTTCCTCGAGGGTCCGCGCCTCCCGGGGGTCGTCGAAGAATGCCGCGTGGCGGACCTCCACGGCGTACCGGTGGGCGGTGGGCAGCCCGCGCAGGAACCGGGCCAGCACAGGTACGTCGGCGGGGCCGAACGAGCCCGGCAACTGGATCCAGAGCGCGTGCGCTCGCGGGCCCAGCGGTTCGATCGCGTCCAGGAAGACCCGCAGCTCCTCGTCGGCGCCGGTGAGCCGGCGTTCGTGCGTGACGACCTTCGGCAGCTTGAGCACGAACCGGAAGTCGGGGCCGGTCTGCGCCGCCCACGACGCCACCGTCTCCCGAGCGGGAGTCGCGTAGAAGGTGGTGTTCCCCTCGACCGCGGTGCACCAGCCGGCGTAGGCGCGCAGCCGCTCGTGGGCCGGCAGCGGGTGTTCCAGAAACCGACCCTGCCAGGCCTTGTGCGTCCACATCGCACACCCCACGTGCAGGCGCATCCGAGCCTCCCACCCCGCGCGACCGGGCGCGGAGCGACCCGCGCCCGGGTACGGTATCCGGCCGGCGACCGCACTCCCGGCGCGCCCTCCCGGCCCAGCGCCCTCGGCGAGCGGACCGGCATGACCGAGGCCCGGTCGGCGGTACGGGTCAGCGGTGCGCCCGGATCCGCTCCCAGGTGCTCGGCGGCTCCAGCCGGATGCCCGTGCGTAGCGCCGTGGTGACCGGGGCGGCATCGCCGGCGACCGCGCTGACCCGGCCGTGTTCGGCCCCGGCCGTCAGCCGAGCGGGTACGGCCGGGATGTCGACGTCGAGGCGTACCGGCAGGCCCGGCCAACCCAGCACGGTCAGGTCCTGCGCGGCGTCGATGCTCGTGCTGGCGCCGAGCGGCCCGCGCACGGTGGCGACCTGATCACCGGCCCGGACCACCGGGTGTACCGCGATCGCGGCGGTGGCGGTGCGGACCAGCGAACGGGTCACCCGGAACACCCGGTCCAACTGCACGGGAGTGTTGGCGCCGGGCTGCCCGAGGACGGCGCCCACGATGACGATCCTCCGGTCACCCACCTCGACGACGGCGGCGAAGACCAGGCACCCACCGGCCTCGTCGGTGGACCCGGTCTTGATCCCCACCACGCCGTCCTTGCCGACCAACGAGTTGTAGTTCCGCACGGTGCCGGCGACCGGCAGGGTGGCCTTCTTCTGCGCCACGATCTCCGCGAACGCCGGCAGCTCCATCGCCTTGCGGGCGAGGATCATCTGGTCGACGGCGGTGCTCACGGTGCGCGGATCGAGCCCGGCCGGGTCGGTGTACCGGGTGTCGGCCATGCCGAGCGCGGCGGCCGTGTCGTTCATCTTGGCGACGAAGGCGTCGACGCTGCCGGCGTCCCAGGCGGCCAGGATCCGGGCCATGTTGTTCGCCGATGGGAGCAGCACCGCCTGGAGCGCCTGGCGCTCGGTGAAGACCGCGCCCGCGACGACCGGCACGAGGGACTCGCCGCGCGCCCGCTCCCGGGGGTACGCGGCGGCCTGCGCCGCGCTGACCGTGAGCCGCGGCCCCTGCTCGCCGCGCTTCAGCGGGTGTTCGGTCAGGATGACGTACGCGGTCATCACCTTGGCCACGCTCGCGATCGGCACCGGGTCGCTTCCGCCCGACGTGCCGAGCGAGCCCATTCCCTCCACGGAGAGCGCGGCCTGCCCGGTCTTCGGCCACGGCACCGTCGGGGGCGTCCCGGCGATGACGGTCGACGCGGGCAGGGTCCGGGTGACGGTCGGCGCGGACAACGGGTGCCGTAGCGGCTCGACCGCGACAGCCCCGGCGCCGGCCAGCAGCAGGGTCAGCAGTCCGGTGACCAGTACCCGTAGGCCGCGGCGCCGGCTCGGCCGCTGCGGCGGGACCGGCTCGATCACCTGGGTCGTCGCGGCGTCCAGCATCGTGTATCTCCCCCGACTGCCGCGCCGGCTGGCCGGCGCGGCGGTTGTAGGTGTCACCTGGCGGGTGGTGACCGGCTCAGGTGAGGGTGGCCACCACGTACGCGGCCGCCTCGGCAAGAAGGGCCTGATCGTATTCGGCGTCTCCGGCGGCTCTGCTGGACATGATGGCGAGGACGAGTGGCGCGGAGTTCGGGGGCCACACGACGCCGATGTCGTTGGCCGTGCCGTAGTCGCCGGTCCCGGTCTTGTCGGCCACGGTCCATCCCCGCGGCACGCCGGCCCGGATGCGTCGGGCACCGGTGGTGTTGCGTTCCAGCAGATCGCGCAGGAAGGCTCGCCGGTCGGCCGGCAGGGCGTCGCCCAGCACGATCCGCTGGAAATCGGCACCGAGGGCGCGGGGTGACGTCGTGTCGCGGGGGTCGCCCGGGATGGCCGACACGATGTCCGGCTCGATCCGGTCCATCCGGGTGACCGTGTCGCCGAGGCTGCGCACGTACGCCGTCAGCTGGGCCGGCCCGCCGAGCTCGCGCAGCAGCAGGTTGCCGGCCGTGCCGTCGCTGTAGCGGACCGCGGCGTCGCAGAGCTGGCGGAGAGACATTCCCGTGGCCACGTGCCTCTCGGTGATCACGGCACTCTTCATGAGGTCGCGCCTGCCGTACCTGACGACCGTTTCCAGCTGCGACAGTGGCTTCCGATCGAGGACGGCGGCCGCCGCGAGGGCCTTGAACGTCGAGCAGAAGGCGAACCGTTCATCCGCCCGGTGGGCGATGGTGGCGCCGGTCCCGGTCGCGAGTGCGTACACGCCCAGGCGTGCGTCGAACCTCCGCTCCAACTCCACCAGGCGGTCGTGGCGATCGACGGCCGGGGCGGTGGAGGGCGGAGAATCGGAGGGCGGAGAAGCGGCGGGGGGAGAGGAGGCGGGCGGGTCGCCGGCCGCGCACCCGGCCAGTGGCAGCAGCGCTGCCACCCCGAGCAGGGTGCGGCGGGTGGCGCGAGGTTGCGATGCCCGAGGGGCGGCCGAGGCCGGGACCGTCGGCACCGTCCCGCCGGGCGGGTTGAGATTTTCCATCGTGGGTTACACGCGCGGTGGCCCGGTGATGGTTGCAGCCAGCCTCTCGGGCGTGACGGCGTCGGCGCTGCTCAGTCCACCGCGGCCCGTACCCCCGGCGGCACCTGGAGCAGGTCCAGGCTGTTCCGCCACAGCGTCTCGAGCTGAGCCGGATCGTTGAGCAGTTTCGCGAGCAGCGCGCGCCCCTCGATCTGGGCGACCATCGACCGCGCGGCCTCGCGGGTGTCGACGGACGGGCCGGCCTGGCCCAGGTCCTTCGCCTCGACGACCACCGCCTCGATGAGGTCGATCTGGGCCTCGAAGATCTCCTGGAGCCGGCTGCGGATCTCCTCGGCCTGGGTGCTGAGTTCCAGCGCGAGGTTGCCGAAGAGGCAGCCGACGACCCGGCCGGCCTCCTGCTGCCCGGTGCGCTGCACCTCCTCGGTGGCTTCGAAGAGGTCCCGCAGGCGCCGCAGCGGGTCGCGGTCGCTGCTGAGCAGCTCGACCCACTGTCGGCGCTGGCTCACCCAGTGCTCGTCGATCACGGCGAGCGCGAGCGCCTGCTTGGATTCGAAGAAGTAGTAGAAGCTGCCCTTCGGCACGCCCGCCGTCGCGCAGATCTCCGCCACGCCCAGCGCCGAATATCCCCGCTGCTCCAGCAGCGTCGCGGCCGCGTTGAGGATCTTGTTCCGCGCGTCACTCGTCCGTCCCATGCCTTTGACGATACACGACCGGTCGGCTAGCTTTTTGTCGACCAGTCGTCTACTGGTTCGGAAGCCGCAGCCAGCAAGGTCCGCGGCGAGTCAGGAAGGGTCGTCATGAGCACCAGTCAGGAACAGAAGGTCGCAGTGATCACCGGTGCCTCTCAGGGCATCGGCGCCGGCCTCGTGCAGGCGTACCGCAAGCTCGGCTACGGCGTCGTGGCGACGTCGCGCTCGATCACCGAGGCCGACGACCCGGAGATCGTCGTCGTCCGGGGCGACATCGCGGACGCCGACACGGCGGAGCGCGTGACCAACGCGGCCCTTGAGCGCTTCGGCCGCATCGACACCCTCGTCAACAACGCCGGCATCTTCGTCGCCAAGCCCTTCACCGACTACACCGACGAGGAGTACGCCCTGGTCACCGGGATCAACCTCGCCGGGTTCTTCCACCTCACCCGGCGCGTCCTGCCGCACCTCGTGGCGAGCGGGGAGGGGCACATCGTCACCATCACGACCAGCTTCGTGGACCAGCCCAACTCCAACGTCCCGTCCGTGCTCGCGTCGTTGACCAAGGGCGGCCTCAGCTCCGCGACCAAGTCCCTGGCCATCGAGTACGCCACCCGCGGAGTCCGGGTCAACGCGGTCGCGCCGGGCGTCATCAAGACCCCGATGCACCCGGTCGAGACCCACGAGACGCTCGCCGGGCTGCACCCGGTCGGCCGGATGGGCGAGACCAGCGACGTCGTCGACGCCGTCCTCTACCTCGAGTCCGCGCCCTTCGTCACCGGCGAGATCCTGCACGTCGACGGCGGCCAGAACGCCGGTCACTGACCCCATCCCACGCAGAGAGGACCAGACGATGCCGATCGTCACCATCCAGATCACCCGGGAGGGCAGCACGCCCGGCGCGTCCGCGGCGACCGCCGAGGAGAAGGCGGCGCTCATCAAGGGCGTCAGCCAGCTGCTGCTCGACGTGTTGAACAAGCCGTTGACGTCGACCTTCGTGGTGATCGACGAGGTCGAGACCGAGAACTGGGGGCGTGGCGGTCTCCCGGTCGAGCAGTTCCGACAGCAGCAGGACGCGAACCCACCGCGGTAGCGGGCCGGGATTCGGGGGAGCGCGCCGGCGCGGCTGGTGCGCCCCCTGCTCCGGTGTGGTCCGCGCTCAGCGGCTCCGGGTCTCCTCCGGCGCCGGCCGGGCGCCGACGGACCGCAGGTGGCTCAGCGCCTGCGACCAGGAAATCCAGAGCGTCGTCTCGTGGTAGGAGATGTCGTGCTGGGCGCAGAAGCCCCGGATCAGCGGTTGGGCGCGGCGGAGATTCGGCCGGGGCATGCTGGGAAACAGGTGGTGTTCGATCTGGTAGTTGAGACCCCCGAGCAGACCGTCCATGAACCACCCGCCGCGCACGTTGCGGGAGGTGAGGACCTGGCGTCGCAGGTAGTCGACCTCGTCGTCGGCGGCGAGGATCGGCATGCCCTTGTGGTTCGGCGCGAAGGAGCTGCCCAGGTAGAGGCCGAGCAGGCCCTGGTTGACGAGGACGAACGCGACCGCCTGGCCGGGGCTCAGCACCGTCACCACGGCGGCGACGTACCCGCCGAAGTGCAGGGCCAGCAGCGTCGCTTCGACCGGGCGGCGCCTGACCCGGTCCCGTCGTCCGACCATGGCCCTGAGGCTGATGGCGTGCAGGTGGACGGCTTCCAGCAGCAGCAGCGGAAAGAACAGCCAGGCCTGGTGCCGGACCAGCCACGCGCCCGGCCCGCGCTGCCGGCGCGCCTGCTCGGAGGTGAAGGAGAGCGGCCGGACGGCGATGTCCGGGTCTCGGCCTTCGGTGTTCGGGTGGGCGTGGTGCCGGTTGTGCTTGCCCACCCACCAGCCGTAGCTGATGCCGGTCATCAGGTTGCCATGGACGAGACCGACCAGGTCGTTCGCGCGCCTGGTGCGGCAGATCTGCCGGTGTCCGGCGTCGTGACCGATGAAGGCGGCCTGCGCGAAGATCACGGCGAGGGCCGCGGCGACGGCGATCTGCCACCACGACTCGCCGAGCCACCCGAACACGACCCAGGTTGCGACGTAGCCGGCACCGAGCAGGCCGACCCGCGCCACGTAGTAGCCGCGTCGCCGGTCGAGCAGGCCCGCCCGACGGACCAGGCGGGACAGGTCCGCATACTCGCTGCCGCCCTGACGGCTGGTGTCGACGGTCGTATCGCTCATGGTGACGGCTCCGCCCACTTCGGCGATCTCGGTCGGTCGATGCTCGGCGGCCGGGCCGGCGTCATCGCGGTTCCGGTCCGGTGCTCGCCCGCTCTCAGCGGGTCGGCCCGGCCGATGACGCGGTCGCGCTGCTACGGCCCGGGGCGGTGCCGGCCACCGGTGGCGCATCCACCCCCGCGCCGGCGAACGTGCCCGTCGGGAAGGTCGGAAGGTCGGCGGCCGTCTGGTCATCGCCGGCGCGCCGACGTGCCGCCCGCGCGACGGCAGCCGCGGCCACCGCCGCGGTCAGCACCATCGCCGCCGCCTGCCACAGCGGGCCTCTTCTGCTCCGTCGACGCCTCATGCCGCTCACTCCTTCGTCGCATCCATGCCTTCTCCATCTTCAGGGCTGCGGGCCGCCCGCGCCTCGCCGTTCGGCTCATTTGACCCGGTCGGGTCAGAACACGAGGTTCCCTCACGCCCCCGCCGAACCGGGGGTCGCCGGGACGACCGGATCGCGTGTCGCCCCGCGAGCGGCCGGACCCCAGCTTCTGCGGCACGGCGCACCGCGGGAAGGATGTGGCCATGACCGATCCTGTTGTCGAATCCGCACTCCCCAGGCGCGTTGTCGTCACCGGGGCGACCGGCAAACTCGGCCGCGCCGTGGTGCGGCACCTGCGTGACGTGGGCGTGGACGTGCTGGCGGTGGACCGCGCCGGCGGGCGGGACCCCCGCGACGTCGACGGCGAGTTCCTCCTCGTCGACCTCACCGACTACGGGCAGGTGGTGGAGGCGTTCACCGGCGGCGCCGACGAGCACGCCGGCCGGGTCGACGCGATCGTGCACCTGGCGGCGGTCCCGGCACCCGGGCTGCTGCCGAACGCGACCACCTTCGCCAACAACTCCGCGGCGACGTACAACGTCTTCGCCGCGGCAAGGGCAGCCGGGATCAAGCGGGTGGTGTGGGCGTCGAGCGAGACGGTGCTCGGGCTGCCGTTCGACACCCCGCCGCCGTACGCGCCGGTCGACGAGGAGTACGCGCCCCGCCCGGAGTCGACCTACTCGCTGAACAAGGCGCTGGAGGAGGAGATGGCGCGGCACTTCTGCCGGTGGGACCCGGAGCTGGTCATGGTGGGCCTGCGCTTCTCCAACGTGATGGACGTCGAGGACTACGCGCCGTTCCCCTCCTTCGACGCCGACCCCCGACTGCGCCGGTGGAACCTGTGGGGCTACATCGACGCCCGCGACGGCGCCCAGGCGGTCGAGCGGGGCCTCGCCCACGACCAGCCCGGCGCCGACGTGTTCATCATCGCCAACGCCGACACGGTCATGAGCAGGTCCAGCGCCAGCCTGATGGCCGAGGTGTACCCGGGTGTCGAGCTCCGCAAGGAACTCGGCGAACACGAGACCCTGCTCAGCATCGACAAGGCCCGACGGGTGCTGGGCTACCAGCCCCGGCACTCGTGGCGGGACCACGCGGGCCCGACGAGCCGCTGACCGGCGCGCGGGCGGGGCAGCCAGGACCTGCCCCGCCCGCGCCCGGCGGCCGTGCGAGGATCGACGGACGGTCATGTCGCCATCTCGCACCGCTTGGAGAGCAGGATGCCCCCCTCCCCGGCTCGGGTCTTCGCCGCGCTGAACGCGCAACGGCCACCCGACGAGGCAACGCCGCTCATGGACAAGGCCGTCGTCGTCGGCGGCAGCGTCGCCGGCCTGCTGGCCGCCCGGGTGCTGTCCGACCACGCGCAGAGTGTGGTCATCATCGACCGGGACGACCTGCACGCGACCGGCGCGCGACCCGGCGTGCCACAGGGGACGCAGCTGCACGCGCTGCTGCCCGGCGGACTTGCCCAGCTCGAGCAGCTGCTGCCGGGATTCCGCGAGCAGGCCGTGGCCCGGGGGGCGATCGAGGCTCCGCCCGCGACCAGGCGGAACTACCTCGACGGCCGGCGGAAGGTGGTCGTACCCGACGACGCAGACAGCCTGGCCGGCAGTCGACCCCTGCTGGAGGGGCTGATCCGCCAGCAGGTGCTTCGACTGCCCAACGTCAAGACCGTGACCGCCCGAGCAACCGGTCTCGTGCTCGACGGTGCGGTGACCACCGGGGTGCGCTGTGACGTCGGCGGCGTCTCCGGCGTGGAGAGCGGCGATTTCGTGGTGGACGCCATGGGGCGTTCGAGCAGGCTGTCCGATTGGCTGGAGCAGGCCGGCTGGGAGCGACCCGTCACCCGGCGGATGACCGTCGACCTCAACTACGCGACGGCGCTGTTCCGACGTCCGGAGGCGAGCCCGGAGCTGACCATCGCGCTGGCGCTGCACAGTCCCCGGATGGGGTTGGACGTGGCCGGGGCCGCGTTCTTCGCCATCGAGGACGGCCGGTGGATGGCCATGATGGCCGGCTACGGGGACAACCGTCCCGGGCGTACCGCCGAGGATTTCGTCCGCCGGCTGCGGGAGCAGTTCCCACCGGAGTTCGGCGAGGTCGCCGGGGGCGAGATGCTCGGCGACGTCCAGACCTACCGGCACGCCGACAGCCGGCGGCGGGACTTCCACGCGCTGGAGCGGTTCCCGGCCGGTCTGGTCAGCGTCGGTGACGCGGTCGCGTCGTTCAACCCGGTGTACGGGCAGGGGATGACGGCGGCCGCCCTGCACGCGGCGGGCCTGTCGATGTACCTGCGGTCGAAGCCGGACCTGGGCGTGCCCGCGCGCGAGTTCCTCGCCGTGCAGAAGGTCGTGGTCGACGCCGCCTGGTCGATGTCGACCTCCGCCGACCTGGCGCTGCCGCACGTCGACGGCCCCTACCCGCGCGGCTACCGGATCACCAGTTGGTTGAGCAACCAGATCGTCACGGCGACCGTCACGGACGTGTCGATCGCCCGGCGGTTCAACCAGGTCGTCTCCATGCGCGAGCATCCCAGCTCGCTGGCCACGCCCGGCGTGGTCCTGGGCGCCCTGCGGGCCAACCGGCGCGCTCGCTGACCTGATCCCGGCCGGTCGCCACCGGATTCACGCGCGCCCCGACGGGCTGCCGCCGACCCGGTCGGATCGGCGGCAACCCACGGGTGCCGGCCCGTCGTGGACGGGCCGGCGGCGGTCGGGCGACGCTCGCCGCCCAGGCCGCGCGCCGGCCCTGACGTACCCCGGGTTGTTGGTTGGGCCGGGCACGGGCCGGAACGGGCCGTGGTCGCGGCGAGCCGGGCGCGGCTGGCTCAGGACACCTGACCGCCTTGGCGCGGACAGCATGGTGTCACTTCGGATTCCGCGCCACACCGCTCGCCGTTCATCGACGATCACGAAGGTATGGCTCATGACAAGGCTGAGCCGTCGTATCTTCGTCCTCAGTGGACTCGCTGCCGCGGGCGCCGCGGTGACCCCCTGGCAGGGCGCCCGGGCCGCGGTGCCGTACCCCTTCAAACTCGGTGTGGCGTCCGGGGATCCGGCGCCCGACAGCGTCGTGCTCTGGACCCGGCTGGCGCCCTCGCCGCTGAACGCCGACGGGCAGGGTGGCATGGCCAACGCGGACGTGACCGTCGAGTGGCAGGTCTCGACCACCGACCGCTTCACCTCGCTGGTCGCCTCCGGCTCGGTGGTGGCCCGCTACGCCGACGCGCACTCGGTGCACGTGATCGCCGGCGGGCTCGCCGCCGATTCCGACTACTACTACCGGTTCCGGGCCCAGGGGCACATCTCGCCGGTGGGGCGCACGCGTACCGCCCCGGCTCCCAGCTCCTTCGGCCGCGACCTGGTGATGGCCTTCGCCTCCTGCGCCCACTACGAGACCGGCTACTACACCGCCTACCGGCGGATGGCCGAGGAGAACCCGGGGCTGATCCTGCACCTCGGCGACTACATCTACGAGGGTGGCACCAACACCTCCGCGGTACGGCAGCACGTCGGCAGCGAGATCGTGTCGCTGGCCGACTACCGACGCCGGTACGCGCTCTACAAGTCGGACCCCGACCTGCAGGCGGCACACGCGGCCGCGCCCTGGCTGGTCGTGCCGGACGACCACGAGGTGGAGAACAACTACGCCAACATGGTCCGCGCGGACAGCAGCCCGGCGCTGACCGCCGCGCAGTGGACCGCCCGGCGTACCGCCGCGTACCGGGCCTACTACGAGAACATGCCGCTGCGGCCGGCCTCGGCGCCGAGCGGCAACAGCATCCCGCTGTACCGCCGCGTCCGGTGGGGGCAGCTGGCCACCTTCCACATGCTCGACACCCGCCAGTTCCGCGACGACCAGGCGTGCGGCGACGGCTGGAAGGTCTGCACGGACGCGGACCTGGCCTCCCGGTCGCTGACCGGCGCGACGCAGGAGAGCTGGCTGCTCGACGGGCTGGCGCAGCGCTACGGCACCTGGGACATCCTCGGCCAGCAGGTCTTCTTCGCCCGCCAGTTCGAGGCGAGCGGGGCAGCGAACATGGACGCCTGGGACGGCTACCGGGCCTCCCGCAGCCGGATCCAGACCGGCTGGCAGCAGCGCGGGGTGCGCAACCCGTTGGTGCTCACCGGCGACGTGCACAAGGCGTGGGCGAACGAGCTCAAGGCCGACTACGCCAACCCGTCCTCCGCCACGATCGGCACCGAGCTGGTCTGCACCTCGATCACCTCCGGCGGCAACGGCAGCGGCAGCACCACCATCCCGAACGCGGCGACCAACCCGCACCTGAAGTTCCATTCGGACCGGCGTGGCTACGTGCGTACCACGATCGGCCGCAGCCAGGTCCGGGCGGACTTCCGCGCGGTCAGCACGGTGACCGAGCACGGCGCGGCCGCGTCCACGGTGCGCTCGTTCGTCATTCTCGACGGCCAGCCCGGCCTGCAGGCCGGCTAGGAGGAGACCACCGATGTCAGCATTCACGTCATTGCTCGCCGCGTCCGTGCTGGTCCCGGGCGTGGTCGCGGCCGCCGCACCGGCGCCGATCGCGGTGACCGCCGCGGCGGTCACCTGGACCACCGCCAACAGCGCCTCGGCCGGCGACCAGGACCTGCCCGCCATCGCGATGAACCGCACCGGGAAGGTCGCGGTGGTGTGGGAGGACGACCGGGACAGCACCGGCCCCGAGGACGACACCCACAGCGAGATCTTCCTGCGCCTGTTCGGCGACGGCACCCCGGCCTACGAGCTGAAGCTCTCCGGCGGCGGCACCAGCGGCGCCGCCTGGCGCCACATCAGCCCGGACGTGGGGCTCGACGACCGGGGCAACGCGGTGGTGGCATGGGCCGCCGACGGCGACGGCAACGGCGTCTACAACATCCAGTACCGGGTAGTGTCGCCGGCCGGCGCGGTGCTCGGGTCGGGGCAGGCCAACGCCAGCGACGCCGGCCAGCAGATCTGGCCGAGGGTGGCGGTCGATCCGGACGGCGCGCCCAACAACGCCGCCGCGGTCGGTTTCACCGTGGTCTGGGAGGACGTGCAGGGGACCGCCCCCGCCACCGTCAAGGCCGCCGGCTTCACCGCCGCCACCACCAAGGCGTACGAGGTGACGGCCTCGCAGACGACGGGTGCGCACCATCGCCCCGACGTGGCGGTGTCCGCCTCCGGTGAGGCGCTGGTGGTCTGGGACGAGGACGCCGACGCGAACGGCGCGTACAACATCGGGCTGACCCGGCTGGCGCGGTCCAACGGGGCGGTGGCGCTGTCCCGGCGGACGGCCAACGCGCAGAGCGGCGGGCAGCAGCAGCGTGCCTCGGTGGCCGCGAACTTCGCCGGTGACTTCACGATCGCCTGGGAGTCCGACCACACCGGCACCCGCGGCGTCTGGGGGCGCTCGTTCACCGCGGCCGGCGCGCCGCGGCACGCCGAGGTCGAGGTCTCCACCGGCGCCGGGGCCACCGAGGCCGGGGCCGGCATCGACGACCAGGGCAACGTGGTGGTGGGCTGGACGGTGTCGGGCGCGAATCCGGACGTCTGGGCGCGCGGCCTCAACCCGGACGGTACGACCACCGGCCGGCTGGCGGTCCAGGCGCTGAGCCAGACCACGACGGGCCGGCAGGACCAGATGGCCGTCGCCGCGTCGCCCTGGGGCGAGGTGAGCGTCTGCTACACCGACGACAACGACGGGAACTCGTTCGACCAGGTGCTTCTCGGCCTCGGGGCGACGAACTCGACCTGGCTGATGTCGGCCGAGGAGCTGCGCCGGCTGAAGGCGCGGGGCGCGCCGGCCGCGGGCTGAGCCGACCGGTCGGGGCCCGGTGCGCAGGCTCGCCGCCTGCGCACCGGGCCTGCCGCGGGTACGCGTCGCCGGGTCGCCGTGGCAGCCCCGCCGACGAACTGCGCCTACGCTGGGTCGATGGCTGACACTCCGGACCGCGCCGACGAGGCCGTCGTCGGCGCCGTCGGGCGGCTCCGGGCCGAACGCGCCCACACGATCGAGCAGATCGACCACCTGACCAGGGTCGTCGCCGGGATCATCGCCGCCGCGTCGTCGGAGAACACCGATGACGAGCACGACCCGGAGGGCCAGACGATCGCCTTCGAGCGTGCCCAGGCGAGCGCGCTCCTGCGGGAGGCTCGGGAGCGGCTCGCGTCGATCGACCGCGCGGTGGACCGGATCGACGACGACAGCTACGGCCGGTGCGAACGGTGCGGCGGGCCGATCGCGTCGGAGCGGCTCGAGGCGCTCCCGGCCACCCGCACCTGCATCGGCTGCGCCTCCTCCCGCCGCTGAGCCCGGACTCCCACCGGCCGCGCCGGGCGACGGGAGAGGGCCGCCTCCCGACCCCTTCCGGGAAGCTGGACAGCACGCGGTCTCCGCCTTCTCCGCGGGCGAAAACGGCTTGCCGGCCGGGGCGGACTCGGGGAGGCTGCTCGGCATGACGTTCTGACGGACAGCACCCAGCAACCCGCGATTCCGGCGCCGATCGGCGCCGCGCCGCCGTCCGCCATCCTTTCTCCGGAAAGAGAACGTCCTTGTCTCAGCGAGACCCCCGGCGGGTTCCCCCGCCGCAGTCCACCTCGGCCTCCGTCACCGTGTTCGCCTCGGCCGCGAGCTGGATCGAATCCGACGCCCTGGCACAGTGCCAGCAGGTGGCCGCCCTCGACGGCATGATCCACGTCGCCGCGATGCCGGACCTGCACCCCGGCAAGGGCGCACCGATCGGCGCCGCCATGGCATCGACCGTGCTGTACCCGTTCCTGGTCGGCTCCGACATCGGATGCGGCATCGCCGTGTTCCCGATCAGGCTGAAGCGCGTCGTACCCGAGCGGCTCGCCGCCCGGTTCCCCGACCTCGACCGCGCGCTCGACCCCGAGCGCGATGCCGGCGACCCGGCGTGGGCCGTGCTGGCGGGCGACGTTCCCGCCGGTCACCTGGACGGACTCGGAACGGTCGGCCGGGGTAACCACTTCGTCGAGCTGGCCCGGATCGGAACCGTCCTCGATCCGGACCACGCGGACCGGCTCGGGCTCGACGCCGGCGACCTCGTGCTCGTCGTCCACACCGGTTCCCGAGGGCTGGGCGAGCGGATCCTGCGGGCGCACACCGAGCTGCACGGCGCGGGCCCCGCCGCCGATCCCGCCGCGTACCTGGCCATGCACGACGACGCCGTCCGCTGGGGATCGCTCAACCGGCGGCTGCTGGCCGCCCGGGTCGCCCACGCGCTGGGCGCCGAACCCACCGAGCCGATCGTCGACCAGTGCCACAACCTGGTCGAGGTCCGCGACGGGGTCTACCTGCACCGCAAGGGTGCGGCGCCCGGTGACGGTCGGGACGTGCTCATCGCCGGCACCCGCGGCACCCCCTCCTACCTGGTGGCCGCGCACGCCGGCCCGCAGGCCAACCATTCGGTGGCGCACGGCGCGGGTCGCAAGATGTCCCGCGCCGACGCGCTGCGCCGGGGCCGGGCCAAGCACACCGTCGAGGAGCTGCGCCGCACCCCGGTGGGGTCGCTGGTGGTGTGCGGTGATCGCCAGTTGCTCTTCGAAGAGGCCCCGACGGCCTACAAGCGCGTCGAGCAGGTGATCGCCGACCTCGTCGACCACGACCTGGCCACTCCCGTGGCCACCACGGTCCCGCTGGTCACGTACAAGACGGCGGACCTCGGGCCGGCACCCGCACGGGACCGTCGGGATCGCCGACGCGGGGGCGGCCGAGCATGAGATTCCACCTGTTCCTGTCGGCCGGGCGTGGCCCGCAGGAGTGCGCCTGGGCGCTGGCCCGGCTGCTGCGCCGCCTGGAGGTCGACGCCACCCGGCACGACCTGCGGACCCATCGGGTCGAGACCGTCCCCGGCGACCGGCCCGGCACCTACCGGTCGGTCCTGGTCCGGATCTCCGGCGATGACGCCGAGGGCTTCGCCGCCTCGTGGACCGGCACCCTCTGCTGGCAGGCCGCCAGCCCCTACCGGGCCGCCACGGGCCGTAAGAACTGGTACGTCATCGCCCGGCCGTGCCAGGTCGACAGCCCGCGCAGCACGTTCTCCGAGGCGGATGTCGAGGTCGTCGCCTGCCGCACCGGCGGCCCCGGCGGCCAGCACCGGAACAAGGCCAGCACGGCGGTGCGGGCGACCCACCGCCCCTCCGGGCTGGTCGTCGTGGTCGACACCGAGCGGCAGTTCAGCCTGAACCGCCGCCTGGCCCTGCAGCGGCTGCGGCAGCGCATCGAGCGGGGCGACGAGGCAACGGCCCGGTCGGTCACCACCGGCCGCTGGCGCATCCACGACGAGCTGGTCCGGGGCAACCCCACCCGGGTCGAACGGCCCGGACCTGACGTGGACGAAAGACCCGGGTGACGGCGCTCTGCGGGCGTCCCCGACGTCCGGTTGCCCGCCGACTGCCCGATTACCGAGTGTGACGGGTTGCACCATCGGCCCAACGCCTGGACGTGATCTAGGTAAGGCCATTCACATCAGGTACCGTCGCCTGTCACACCGTCTTTGCACGAACCTTGGCTGCCTGTCACAGGAGCCGAAACGGAGGGACCTCGCCGTGAACTTCCATAGCGCAGTCCGCAAGGCTGGCTTGATCGTGGCGATCGGCGCTCTCGCGGTGACCGCGGGATGCGCCAAGAAGGACGAGGGCGAGGTCCAGGCGAGCGGGGTCAAGCTGGTCGAGAAGGACAAGCTGACGGTCTGCACCCACCTGCCGTACGCGCCGTTCCAGTCGAAGGACGCCAGCGGCAAGGTCGTCGGGTTCGACGTCGACGTGATCGACCTGGTGGCCAAGGAACTGGGCGCCGAGCAGAAGATCATCGACACGCCGTTCGAGGGCATCAAGTCCGGCCAGGACCTGAACACCGGCAAGTGCGACGTGGCCGCGGCGGGCATGACGATCACCGAGGAACGGCAGAAGGTCATGAACTTCTCCGATCCGTACTTCGACGCCACTCAGGCCCTGCTGGTCAAGACCGGTAAGCCGTACAAGTCGCTCGACGACCTCAAGGGCAAGAAGGTCGGCGTCCAGGCGGCGACCACCGGCCGCGACTACGCCCGCAAGCACGAGGCCGAGAAGAGCCTGCAGCTCGTCGAGTTCGAGGACCTCGCCGCCCTGCAGCAGGCCCTCGCCAACGGCCAGGTCGAGGCCGCCGTCAACGACCTGCCGGTCTGGACCGAGTACATCAAGGAGCACCAGGGCGGGTTCGAGGTCACGGCCGAATTCGACACCGGCGAGCAGTACGGGTTCTCGGTGAAGAAGGACAGCAACCCGGAGCTGCTCAAGAAGATCAACGAGGTGCTCGCGAAGGCCAAGCAGGACGGCACGTACAACAAGATCTACGAGAAGTGGATCGGCAAGCTGCCGAACGCGTGACCTGAGACTCCTGACCGGAGGGCGTGCGCTGGGCGCGCGCCCTCCGCGTCGGTAACCCGCGCACAGTCAAGGAGCGCCGAACCGTGAAGCTGCGACGCCGCCAACGAGAGCGGCTGTCCCTCTGGCTCCAGTACCTGGCCTTTGTCGTTGTCATCGTGGCGGTGATCTTCGCCGCCGACTGGGGCCGGCTGAGCGATGCGTTCTTCCGCGTCGACATCATCAAGTCGATGTTCCCGACGATCATCACGGTCGCGCTGCGCAACACGATCCTCTACACGCTGGGTGCGTTCGCCTTCGGCCTCGTGTTCGGCACCCTGCTGGCGCTGATGCGGCTCTCCCGGGTGGCGCCGTACCGGTGGGTGGCGACGGCGTACATCGAGCTGTTCCGGGGCCTGCCCGCGCTGCTGGTGCTCTTCCTCGTCGGGTACGGCATCCCCATCGCCTTCCCCGAGCGGGAGATCCCCGGCGGCGTGTTCGGTTCGATCGCGATCGGTCTCGGGTTGACCGCCGCCGCCTACATGGCCGAAACCATCCGGGCCGGCATCCAGGCCGTGCCGAAGGGGCAGATGGAGGCGGCGCGCACGCTCGGCATGTCCCACTTCACCGCGCTGCGCACGATCATCATCCCGCAGGCGTTCCGGATCGTGATCCCGCCGCTGACGAACGAGCTCATCCTGCTCACCAAGGACTCGTCGTTGGCCTACGTGCTCGGCGTGACGGCGCAGACCATCGAGGTCACCAAGTTCGGTCGGGACACGCTCAACGACCGGGTGAACGCCACCCCCCTGCTGGTGGCCGGCTTCACCTACCTGATCATCACCCTGCCCCTGTCCCAGGTGGTACGACGCCTCGAACTCCGCTACGCCAAGGCTCGGTGACCCAGATGACGACCACCCAACCCCGGCCCGCCGTCGAGATCCGTGACCTGCACAAGTCCTTCGGGCCGCTCGAGGTGCTCAAGGGCATCGACTTCGAGGTCGGCCACGGCGAGGTGGTGTGCGTCATCGGGCCGTCCGGTTCCGGCAAGTCGACGCTGCTGCGGTGCGTCAACCTGCTCGAGGAGCCGACCGCCGGCAAGATCTGGGTGAACGGCACCGAGATGACCGATCCGGACGTCGAGATCGACGCGGTACGCCGCGGTATCGGCATGGTCTTCCAGTCCTTCAACCTCTTTCCGCACCTGACCGTGCTGGACAACCTCACCATCGCCCAGCGCCGGGTGCTCAAGCGCGGCCGTGGCGCGGCCGAGCAGGTCGCCCGGGGCAACCTGGAACGGGTCGGCCTGATCGACAAGGCCGACGCGTTTCCCGCGCAGCTCTCCGGCGGCCAGCAGCAGCGGGTGGCGATCGCCCGGTCGCTGTCGATGGATCCGAAGCTGATGCTCTTCGACGAGCCGACCTCGGCGCTCGACCCGGAACTCGTCGGTGACGTCCTGACGGTCATGCGCAAGCTGGCTGAGGACGGCATGACGATGCTGGTCGTGACCCACGAGATGGCGTTCGCCCGGGACGTCGCCGACCGGGTCGTGTTCATGGACGGCGGTGTGGTGGTCGAGCAGGGGCCACCGCAGGACGTGCTCGGCGCGCCGAAGCACGAACGGACCCGCTCGTTCCTCTCCCGGGTCCTCGACCCGACCCACGTCGCCCAGCTCGGCCAGCCCGACCAGCGCCCCGAGCCGGTGGACGGGCCGAGTCTGCCGGCCGACGACCACCGCGACCGTTGAGCGCCGTGCGGTCCTCTCGGCGCCGGACCGCTCGCTGACCCCGCCGCGGCGCGCGACCGGCTACGGCAGCGGCGCGAGATAGGCGAGCATCGCCGCTCGGCTGTCCGGCAGGCCGTACTCGTCGACGAGCATGGCGACGTTGCCGAACTCCTGCCCGTCGATCAGCCAGGGTTCGGGTGACCGGCCCAGCACCTCGGCGAGCCGACGTTGCCGGGGTGCCAGCGCCGCGGCCGGCGTCCCCGCCGGCGCTGGCCCGTCCGGGAACGCGAGGCGCAACGCCGTACCCAACACGGTCAACGACCGGTCGCCGCTGACCGCCGGGAGCCGGTCCAGCAGCGCGTCGAAGGCGCGCTCCGCGTGCTGCGGGCCGAGCTGCCGCAGCGCCAGTCCCGCGTAGCCGCCGAGGTCGCCGTCGAGAAACGGCACCCAGTCGTCCGTCGGTGCGGTCGCCGCGTCGCCGGCCGGGACGGGCGCGTCGGCGGGTGGGGCCGCCGTCCAGGCCAGCAGTTCGTCGACGGTCACCGGGTCGGCCCCGGCGCCCAGCACCCGGGCGCGGCCGACCGCGGCGCCCCAGCGGACCACCGGGCGCGGGTCGGTCAGCCACCGGTCGTCCGGCGCGACGCCGAGCAGCCCCCCGGCCACCAGCATGGTGGCCACCTCGCCCGGCGTGACCCCGGCTCGGGCGGGTTCCCGAGCGGCGTCGATCGCGCGGGCCAGCGCCGCCACGCTGCCCGCGGCCTCCTCCGGAAACCAGGCGAGGGTGTAGGCCGCCCCGATCCGCAACCCCGGGTCGGGGTGGGCCAGGAGGGTGCGCAACAGCGGCACTCCGGCCCGTACCGCGTCGTAGACCGCCAACTCGATGTACGCCCAGAACCGGGCCTGCTCCGACGGGTGGAGGGACTCGACGTACGCGTACTCGACGTACTCCTTCTCGGCCTCGTCCTCGCCAACCCACGGTGGTGGCTTCGCGGCCAGCAGCTCACGCCCGCCCGCCGCGGCCCGGCGGTACCCGGTCACCGGGAAGCCGTCGGGCAGGACGCTCTCGTCGCGCCCGACCGCCAGGGAGGCCAGCAGCCCGAGTACCGCCGTCGGGTCCGGCGTCGCCGGATCGGCGAGCAGTTCCAGCAGGAACGGCACCGCGTACGCGCTCGCCTCGAACCGGCCGCCCTGGTGGAGGATGTTGCTGTACAGCTCGCCCAGGGCCTCGTCGCGTACCGCCGGATCGGGCGATCGGAGCGCGCGCAGCTGGCCGGGCACGTCGTCGGCCGCCCCGTAGGCGTGGCCGAGCCGCCGCCACTGGATGTCGTCAAGTCCGTCGAGCACGCCCTATGCTCTCCCGGCCCCACGGCGACGTGCGGGGCGGGGCGCGGCGCGGACGGGGTGGCTCAGAACTCCTCGTACGTCGCCGGATCCTGGCCCGCGAGGCGCCCGTCGGGGCGACCCAGCGCGGTGATGGCCTCGACCTCCTGGTCGTTGAGCTTGATGCCGAAGACGTCCAGGTTCTCGTCCTGCCGCTGCGGGGAGGCGGCCTTGGGCAGCGGGATCACCTGGCGGGCCACGTGCCAGGCGAGGATGGCCTGCGCCGGGCTGATGCCGTGGGCGGCTGCGATCTCCACGACGGTGCGCTGCTGTTGCAGGTCGTTGCCCCGGCCGAGCGGGCTCCAGGCCTGTACGAGGATCCCGTGCGCGCGGTGGAAGTCGATCGCCTCCTGCTGCGGGAAGTACGGGTGCACCTCGATCTGGTTGACGACCGGGGCGACACCGGTCTCGGCCACCAGCCGGTCGATGTGCTCGGGCAGGAAGTTGGAGAGACCGATGTGCTTGACGAGGCCGCGCTCACGCGCCTCGATCAGCGCGCGCCATGCCTGCACGTACAGGTCGACCCTGGGGTTCGGCCAGTGGATCAGGTAGAGGTCGAGCTGGTCCAGGCCGGTGCGGAACACGCTCTCCTCGATGGTGGTCAGCGCCTCGTCGTAGCGGTGGTGGCGTCCCGGCAACTTCGAGGTGACCACCAGCTCGTCCCGTGCCTGCGCCGAGCGCGCGGCCCGACCCACCGCTCCCTCGTTCTCGTAGTTCACCGCGGAGTCGATCAACCGATAGCCCGCGGCGATCGCCTGACCGATCGCGGCGGCACCCTCCGATCCGGTCAGCTGGTAGGTGCCGAGCCCGATCGCCGGCAACGTCGTGCCGTCGGCGGCCGTCAGATGGGGGATCGCCATGGTTGCTCTGCCTCTCCGTCGACCGTGATCGGCCGGCCAGCACGGCACCGGGGGCCGGCTCGGTCAGGTGGGTGCTCCGCGGCTCGCCTTCGGCGAGACGCGTTCTGACCCTACCCGCGCGGGCCGCGCCAGCCGGGTGGCCCGCGCCCCGGTGCCCCGGCCGGGAAGGGCACGGGCATTGAGCCTCAGCCCACCCGGTCGAGGAAGGCCCGCGAGCGCTGCACCACCAGCGCGGCCGCCGCCGCGGCCCGCGCGACCTGGGCCGGAAGTCGCATCCCGTCGGTGCCGCCCGGGTAGCCTGCGGTGGATGTGCCGCAGCTGCTGGTGTGATCCGCCAGCCCTGGGCTGGGATGGGAGAACGTGGCATTGTCTGTTTCCGGTGAGCGTGCGCCGCTCGTGCTCCTGCACGGTCTGACCTTCGACCGGCGGCAGTGGGAGCCGCTGCTGCGTGAGCTCGACGTGGTCGACCCCGTTCGTCAGACGCTGGCGCTGGATCTGCCCGGCCACGGCGAGTCTCCGCGCCAGGACTCCTATCGGACGGCGGACGTCGCCGAGTTCGTGCACGCGAAGGTGCGGGAGGCCGGCCTCGCGGATCCGGTGCTGGTGGGCCACTCCGTGGGGGCGGTCATCGCGACGGTGTACGCCGCCCGCTATCCGGCCCGCGCCGTGGTGAACCTGGACCAGCCGTTGCTACCCGGCCCGTTCGGGGCTGTCGTGCGTGCGGCGGAGCCGGTGTTGCGCGGCCCGGACTGGCGGCAGATCTGGGACCGCCTGCTGGCTGGAATGGGGATCGAGTCCCTCCCGGCGGATGCGCGCGCGATCGTGGAGACCGCGACCGACCCGCGACCGGACCTCTTGCTCGGCTACTGGGACGAGATCCTGCACGGTTCCGACGAGGCGATCATCGCCGAGCGGCGGCGGGATCTGACGGTCATCGGTGAGCGGGGGATCGACTACCGGTGGGTCACCTCGTCGGAACCACCGGCGGCATACCGGGAGTGGCTGACCGCGGCGCTTCCGACGATCGACGTGACCGTGCTGCCCGGCGGTCACTTCCCGCATCTGGCTCATCCGGCGGAGCTCGCCAGGATGCTCGCCGACCTGCCCGAATAGCCGGGGCCGCGTCGGTGCCCTCACCGGGGCGTGCCCGGCTACCGCTGACGGGCGGGGCGGCGATCGCTGCGCCGCCCGGCCCGCCCGGCTACGGCTTGCGGCCGACGGCCACCAGACCGGAGCTGCGGGACGGGTCGTCGGCGAAGTCCGCCGGATCGTCCGGGGCGGGCCGCCACTGCGGCAGCCACACCACGCCGGGCGCGACCAGGTCGAGGCCGGCGAAGAACCGCTCGAACTGCGGGCGGGTGCGCAGGTGGAACGGGGTCGCGGTGTTGCGCCGATACAGCCCCTGGGCGGTCTGCACGTCGTCGGGGTCGACGTCCCCGCCGTCGGCGCAGGCGTGCGACGCCACCAGGTAGCTGCCCGGCGCGAGCGCCGCCCGCAACTGCCCCACCACCTCGTACGCGAGGTCGTCGTCGGGTACGAAGTGCAGGACCGCGCCCAGCAGCAGGCCGACCGGCTGATCGAGATCGAGCAACGCCCGCACCCGCGGGTGCGTCAGGATGGCCTGCGGCTCCCGCAGATCGCCCCGGATCGCGGTGGCCCGGTCGTTGCCGTAGAGAATCTCCAGGCTCTCCGACACGGCGACGGGGTCGATGTCCGCGTAGACCACCCGGGCGTCGGGCGCGATCTGCTGGGCGATCTCGTGCACGTTGCCCTCGGTCGGGATGCCCGAGCCGATGTCGAGGAACTGCCGCACCCCGGCTCCGCTCAGGTGACCCACGGCTCGCCGCAGGAACGCCCGGTTGGTGCGGGCCAGCACCGGCGCCAACGGGAACATCTGGGCCATCGCCTCGGCGGCGGCCCGGTCGGCCGGGAAGTTGTGCGTCCCGCCGAGGTGGTAGTCGTAGATCCTCGCCGCGGTCGCAGGTTTCGTTCCGCCGTCATCGTCCACACCAGACACCGTTGCGCCTCCCTGATGAGCGTCGCGACGCGTCCCTGCCCTCGACGGGCCGAGCGGGACCCTTCCCGCGGCACCCTATCGAAATGCGCGCACCCGGATCGGGTGAGCGGCGCTCACCCGGCCACCTTCTGCAGGAAGGCGCCGAGGCTGCTGGTGGTCCGTTCGATCTTCTGCTCCAGCGTGATCGACTCGTCGATGCGTCGCCCGGCGTCCTTCTTCCCCCGTAGGTAGAGCGAGCAGGCGAGGTCGGTGCAGAGGTAGGCGCCGACCGAGTTGCCCTGCCGCCCCTCCTTGCCCGCCTTGCGCGCGGTCATCAGCGAGACGCCGTCCGCGGTGTGCGTGGTCAGGCAGAACGAGCACATGCTGCGCCGCGCCTGCCCGGTCTGGGCGGCCACCCGGAGGGCGACCCCGACGAGCCCGGTGGGGGACTCGGCGATCAGGTAGGCCCGCTCGGGCGCGGACGGGTCACGCCAGCCGAAGAAGTCGAGGTCGTCCCAGGGGCGGGTGGCCAGGTCCTTGGGCACGGCCAGGCGCTGCGTCTCGCCCTTGGTGCAGTTGACGAAGGAGGCGCGGACGGCGGCTTCGGTCACCGGTTTCATAGGCATTACTCTAGTATGCCTAGGCAAACGCTTTAATTATCTAGGTGGAGCGTGACACATGGCACGTGCGGGCCTGACCCCCGAGCGGCTGACCCTGGCGGCGGCGGAGCTGGCCGACGAGGTCGGCCTGGAGAACGTGACGATCTCGGCGCTCGCGCGCCTTTTCGGGGTGAAGGACGCAAGCCTCTACTTCCACCTCAAGAACGTGCAGGACCTGCGGATCCGGGTGGCCGGGCTGGCCCTGGCAGAGCTCGCCGACCAGGTCGCCGACGCGCTCGCCGGCCGGGCGGGCAAGGACGCGCTGGTGGCCTTCGCCAACGCCTACCGGGACTACGCGAAACGGCACCCGGGCAGGTATGCCGCGATGCAGGTCGACCTCGACCCGGAGACGGCGGCCGCGAGCGCGGCCCGCCGGCACTCGGAGATGACACGGGCGATCCTGCGCGGCTACCAGCTCTCCGAGCCCGACCAGACGGACGCGATCCGGATGCTGCACAGCACCTTCCACGGGTACGTGTCGCTGGAGCGGACCGGCGGCTTCCGCCACCACCCCCGCACCGCCGACGTGTCGTGGTCCAGAGCCCTCGACGCCCTCGACGCCGTCCTCAGGAACTGGCCGCCGGAGTGAACTCCGCCGTGGCCGACCAGGGGATCGGCGAGTGCGGTTCGGCTCCGGGGCGGGCCGGCACGACCGGCGCTGGACGGGGAAGCGCGCGCCGGTCCTGACCGCTACCATGACGCGGCTGACGCGTCCGGAGGCGTATCACCCGGCCACCGACGCGCCGCCACCCCCAGCGGCAGACCTCCCAGGATCCGGACACCTCAATGGACAGTTTGAACACCGAGCAGCCACCGTCCGAGGCGAACGCCACCTGCTTCCGGCACCCTCGTCGAGAGACGTACGTGCGGTGCACCCGGTGTGACCGTTCCATCTGCCCGGACTGCATGCGCGAGGCGCCCGTCGGGTTCCGCTGTCCCGAGTGCATCCGCTCGGAGAACCGCACGGTGCGGCAGTCCCGCACCGTCTTCGGCGGCCGGGCGCTGGGCCGGCCGGTGGCGACGTACGTGCTGATCGGTCTCAACGTCCTGGTCTATCTGGCCGAGCTGGTGTGGCCGGCGATCATCTCTCGGTTCGACAGCCTGGGCACCGGCCTGGTCGACGAGAGCGGCAGCTACTTCGTCGACGACGGCGGCAGCTACGCCGGCTACCAGCTCGTCGGCATCGCGCACGGCGAGTGGTACCGCCTGATCACCTCGGCCTTTCTGCACACCGAACCGACCCAGGGTTTCTTCGGGATAACCCACATCCTGTTCAACCTGTACTGGATCTGGGTGCTCGGGCGGATCCTGGAGGAGCGGCTGGGCGTGCTGCGTTTCCTCGCCGTCTACCTGCTCTCGGCGCTCGGCGGCTCGGTGTTGTTCTTCCTGGTCGATCCGCATTCCGCCGCGATCGGCGCGTCCGGCGCGGTCTACGGCCTGGCAGCCTGCTATTACGTGGTCAGCCGCCGCCTGCGCTACGAGCCACTCGACCGCAACCGGATGCTGATCCTGTTGACGGTGTGGTTGGTGATCTCCGCCGGGTTCACCGCCTGGCAGGGCCACCTCGGTGGCCTCCTGGTCGGCGCTGCGGCAGGCGCGGGAATGGCGTACGCGCCGCAGCGCCGTCGTGGCCTCGCGCAGGCGGCCGTGGCAGTGGCGCTCGCGGTCCTGCTCCTGACGCTCGTCGTGCTGAAGGCGCTGAACCTCGACCCGGCCGCCTAGGTGGTCCTGCCCCCACCCTGACCAGTTCGGTCCGGTCGCGTTCCGGCACTGACGCTGACAGCCGCGCCACACGGTTGCGGCGGTGGCGGATGGATGCCGGCCGTTAACGGTTCGACGGTGCCGCGGGACCCTGACACAGTGGCGCACCATGACGAACGGCGAGCTTGTGACGGCCGCGGACGTGCGGCTCATGCAGGGTCTGGCGCAGCGGGTCACCGCCACCCGCCCGGATCTGGTGAACAGCGACGCGACCTTCGGCGAGCTGGCCTGGAACTGGGGCAAGGGGCACGCCGGCTACGGCGCGACCTGGCGGCGTCGGTTGTGGTTCTCGGGCGGGGATCTGGTGGCGTGGAGCTGGACGCATCTTCCGCACCAGGTCAGGCGGAGCGACGGGTCGGTGCAGGACGTCACCGGCGCCTATCTGGCGTATCAGGTCCACCCCGACCACGCCGGGCTGGTCGACGAGGTGATCGACTGGTACGACGCTACGGCGGCGGACGTCGCGCGTAGGGTGATGCCGAGCGCCGTCGATCAATTCGCCCTACAGCGTTGGGCGGCGCACGGCTATGAGACCGACCCGGCCTCGCTCGGCGACACCGGGTCCTGGACCCAGCTCAGCGAGCGGGACCTCACTGACGTGGAGCAGCCGGTGCTGCCGGGCGGATTCCGGTTTCGCACCGCCGACGAGGCCGGGCCGGAGGCCGCTGTCCAGGCCCATCTGGACGCCTGGGCTCCCTCGACGAGGGCTACCAGGGCGTCCGGCAGGCGGCGGGGTACCGCGGCGACCTGCACATCCTGGTGGAGGCGCCGGACGGGACGATGGCGTCCTCGACGATCATGTGGCTCGACGAAGCGAACAGGACCGCCGAGTTCGAGCCGGTCGGTACGCACCGGACTACCGGCGTCGGGGGCTTGGACGGGCGATGCTTCTGCACGGGATGCGGTTGGCGCGGGCGGCCGGAGCCACTCACGTGACGGTCGCCTGCCTGGGTGCGCCGGGGCATCCCCAGGCGCGCGGGCTGTACTACAGCGTCGGGTTCCGGGAGTTCACCCGGGACGCGCCGCTCCTTGCGGCCGGAACCGCGGGTTGAGGACCGGTCGTCAGCTTCGCCGTCGCCCGGCGAATCACCGCTCCGCTCGGCCATCCTGTCGTTGCGCGGAGGCCGTGGGCTTCACCGTCGCGTCCAAGGTGATGGAGTCCGCGGTGTGGTCGACCGCGAAGAGCGTGCCGGGCGGAAAGGCCGCCAGCGTCTCGGGCGGCAACTGGATGGTGCCGTCCCCGGCCACCACGGCGAATTCCCGGCCGTCGCGCCCTTCGGCCCCGACCCGACCGTCGCGGATGGTCACGGCCCGGCCGAGCCGGGTACCGACCTCGGCATCGTGGGTCACCACGACCACGGTGGTTCCGCGCTCGGAGTTGATCGTGTCCAGGGCCGCGAGCACCTCGTCCCGGCCGGCGCTGTCGAGTTGACTGGTCGGCTCGTCGACCAGGAGCAGACCCGGCCCGGCGGCGAGGCCCTGGGCCAGGGCGGCCCGCTGGCGCTGGCCCGGGGTCAGGTCACCGGCCCGCCGTGCTCCGGCGTCGGCGAGGCCGACGAGGTCGAGCACCGCCTCCGGCGGATCCAGTCGGCGCCCGGCGAGACGGGCCGCGGATCGCTGCGCCAACCAGACGTTGCGCGCCAGCGACACGTACGGCAGCAGGTTGCGCTCGGCGCCCTGCAGCACCGTGCCCACCATCGTCCCGCGCAGGGTGGCCAGCTCGGTCGTGGACAGCCGCGACAGGTCGTGGTCGGCCACGTACACCCGTCCGGCGCTGGGCCGCATGAGCCCACCGAGGATCGACACCAGGGTGGACTTTCCGGAGCCGGACGGCCCGACCAGCGCGAGCATCTCGCCGGGGGAGATGTGCAGGTCCACACCGGAGAGCGCGACCACGTCGCCGGCTGGAGTCGAGTAGATGTGGATCAGCCGGTGGCAGGTGACCGCCACGCCCTCGTCGGGCACCCGCGCGGTCACCGACGGCTCCGCCGGCGGACCGAGGCGGCGAAGACCTGGCCCAACACCGCCGCGGTCACCGCGAAGACGGCCACCGCCGGCACCGTGATCAACACCAACCGGCCGGCGTCCGGCCAGACGGGGACCGGGACGGGCGACCGGCCGTCGACGAAGAACCGCTGCCCGGACCGGGCCAGCATCCAGATCAGTACTGTGGCGAGCCCGCCCGCCGCCGTGGCGACCGCGACCGGCCACCCGTAGCTGCCGCGAACAGCACGCGCGGGCACACCCTGCCGGCGGAGCGCGACCAGCATGGCCACCCGGTTGCGCTGCTCCGCCGCCGCCATCGCGACCAGACCACCCGCCCCGATCAGGACCCCGGCCAGCGCGGCGAACAGGTTGAAGGTCAACGCCAGCGAGGGAGCCTGCCGGTCGAAGTCCGCCCGGGCGGCGGGGATCGTCCGGTCGTAGCGCACCACCAGACCCCGCTCGCGCAGTCGGTCGAGCACGTCGGCGGGTGCCGCCGGGCCCAACCACACCTCCTTGACCCCGGACTGCCCGCCGACGGCGGGCCGGTCCACGTAGTCCAGGTCGACCAGCAGACCGGTTCCCCCCAGCCGGGGCAGCCGGTCCACCTGGCCGACGACCCAGGCCGTGGTCGGCAGCGAGTCGACTCCCTCGTACGGGTGCTGCCAGCCGACGGGTGTCAGCTTCGAGCGGGTCAGCCAACCGGGTACCAGCTCCGGCGTATCGGCCACCCTCAGGGAGATCGGCCTCGGCCGCCGGCCGTCCGGCGCCTCGACGCCCAGAGCTGGACCACCCTCGGTCACGCCGTACATCGCGACGTCGTCCAGCTTGGACATCCGCCACCGGTTCAGCTCGGCGAACTCCGCGCCGCTGACCTGCACCGGGTCGGCGTCGTCCGAGCGCAGCTCGTTGAACTGCAGGCGGAGCGGTTGGGGGAGGGCGAGCGGTGTGGTGATCTCGAACCCGACCAACCGGCACTCCGACGCGCACTCCGGCGCCGCGACGGAGTATCCCTTCCGACCGGGAACGATGGGGGTGCCCGCACTGACCCGACGGGTGCCGTTCGTGCTGGCGATCAGGGCGTAGAGGCGGGGCTGGGGCTTGCCGAAGACCGCCTCGTCGTAACTGGCCGTCAGGTCGACAGTGAGCAGACGTCCCCGCAGGAGGATCGGTGGGAGCGGATCCGGGCGGAGCGTCCGGGTCAGCTTCGCCAGGTCCGCGCCGTACGACGGGTGCGGCGCGACGACGGCCGCAAGCCGGTCGGAGTCCACGGCGAGGACCGGGGTGCCGACCTCGTCGGCGAGGTTCGTCACCACCGTGGCCATCGCGAACCGCCGCTCGGGGTCGACGGCCCGGACGGCTTCGAGCAGATGCCGGCGCGACAGCGCGTCGACGCCGACCACCCGGGGAGCGCCGACCTCGAGGGTCGCCCGATCCGCGTAGGCGGCCGACGCGACCTCCCGCGCCGCCACGGTGAAGGCGAGCATCGCGACAACGACCGTGAGCAAGGCGATCAGGGGTCGGAACCGTGGCTGCCGGGCCACCTGCACGAGCGGAAGGCCGATCCGGGTCCGGCCGCGTGCCAGCAGTGCCGCGCCGGCCGCCGCCCCCACCAGCATGGCCACCCGCGCCAGCAGGAAGCTGACCGCGAGCGCGCCGACGACCGGTGCCAGCAGGGCGAGCCCGCTGGGTGACCCGCCGGCGCGCAACTGCACCGCGGCCGCGGCGGCGAGGGAGACCGCGACCAGGTCGGCGGCGCTCGCCCGCCAGCCACGGGCTCGCGCCGGCACCCGCCGGAGCAGATCGACGACGGGTGCGGCCAGGGTGCGGGCCTGGGCCAGCAGGACCGCGACGAGCGCGCCGACGGCGGCGACGGTGGCGTAGCCGATCGCGGTGGTGTTCAGCGTGACGTCGGCGTCACCGGTCAGGGTGTGCGCGGCGAGCAGCTCGGTCGCGGCGAGGCCGGCCAGGCAGCCGAGCGGGATCGCGGCCAGCGCGGGTGCGGCGTGTTCGCCGATCGCCAGCGCCCACAGCCGGCGGCGCTGCAGCCCGCGCAGCAGCAGCAGGCCCTGTTCCGGTCGGCGTTCGTCGGCGGCCGAGCTGACCGCCACGAAGAGCACCAGCCAGCAGAGCAGGACGAGCAGCGCGGCACCCAGCGTCACCCCGGCCGCCAGTTGGTCGCGCTGCAGCGCGATGCGATCGAGCAGGTTGGGCAGGGCGGTGCCGACTCCGATCTCGAACTGCCTCGCGTCGCGGCCCGCCGCCGAGACCGCGGTGCGCAGCCCGTCGGTCGGCTGCGTGTGCAACAGGTGCTCGGTGACGAACACGTCCGCCGTCGGCTGGTGCAGAAGGGCGTCGTCGTCGGGGAGCCGTGCCGACTCGGCGGTGAAGATGGCGTCATCGGCGCCGCCCACCGCTGACGTGGCCGGTGTCCCCGGTGCGGGCGCCCGGAGAAGCTCGTGGCCCATCCAGTACGGGTCGGTCGCGTCGACGGGCCGGTACACACCGGACACCCGCAGCGGCACCGCCTTGAACGTGATCTCACCGCCGGCCGCGACCTTCAGGTGCGCCGCGGTGCCCGCACTGACCATCACCTCGGGCCGTTCGCTCGCCGTGGTGGACGCCGGGCAGCGGCCGGTCACCACGACCCGCTCGCAGATCCCCGTGCGGAAGACCAGGTTCGTCGTCACGGCCGCCGCCGGGCCGCGGGCGACGCCACCGGACTGCGAGCCGAAGACGACGTCGAAGCCGGCCGGTGCGAGCTGCTCGACCTCGTCGGCGAAGCCGGACCGGGCCGGATCACCGGGCATGCCCGGGGACTCCTGGATCGCGACGAACCGCAGCCGGCGCTCCTCCGGTGTGGCGGCGGAGAGTTCCGCGTCGGCCAGGACCCGCCCCGCGGCGGCCGCGTACATCGGTGCGACCGCGGCCGCGGCGCCGGCGAGCACCGACAGGAGCAGCACCGCCACGGCGTGTGCCCGGCGGGCGGCGAGTGCTCCTGCGATCACAGCCAGCATCGACAGCCATACTATGAGCGGCCGAGAATCGGGATGGCCCGCGACGAGGATCGATACCCGACGGTTACCGTCCTGCTCAGCCGCGCACGCGCTCCGCTCGCCCGTCGACGAGGTGCAGCTCCGCCTCGCAGCCGGCGGCAACCTCCGGGTCGTGGGTGGCGAACACGACGGCCACGCCCCGCCGCGCCTCGTCGTGCAGCAGGTCGAGCACCCGCTGCCGGTTTCCGGCGTCCAGCTCGCTGGTCACCTCGTCGGCCAGCAGCACCTCGCCGCGCAGCGCCACGCCGCGGGCGATCGCCGTACGCTGCTGCTGGCCGCCCGACAGCTCCTCCACGAGCTGGTCGGCCTGGCCGGCGAGACCAAGGCGGTCCAGCGTCGCGGCGGTGAGCCGGCGCGCCTCGGGGGCGGTGACGCCGCTGCCGACCAGGGCCACCTGCAGGTTCTCCGTCGCGGTCAGGATCGGGGCCAGGCCGTTGTCCTGCGGAATGAGGACGACCCCGCGCTGCACCGCGTGATCGCGGTCCCGCAACCGCTGGTCGGCGACGCTCACCGTGCCGGTTCGGGGCCGCAGCAACCCTGCCATCGCGTGCAGCAGGGTGGTCTTGCCGGCACCGGACGAGCCGGTCACCGCCAGCATCCGGCCCGGCCGGACCGTCACCGAGACGCCGCTGAGCACGGCTGGTGCGTCGCCGTAACCGACGGACAGGTCGTCAATCGCCAACATGTGCAACCGCTTCCTCCGGCGCTGCTCTCCCGGCAGACTCGCACGGCGGGCGGGCGGGGTACAAGGCATCGGACGGTCCGCCGCATCAGGCCGGCGGCAGCGAGGGTGCCCGAGCCGTTGTGCCCGAGCCGCCGGCCCGAGCGGTCACGCCATCTGACAGTCGGGGCCTTGCCGGCGTCTGTCATGCTCTGGACGGTGACGACCGGCCACCCCTCCCGCTTCCGCCACCGCCGTCGCGGGCCACGCCGTACCCTTCGCCTGGTCCTCGTGCTCGGCGCGGTCGCAGCCCTCGTCGCGATCGCCGTGGTCGTCGTGCCGCTGCTGCGGCCCGCGGGTCCGCGCCCGCTCTTCCAACTCCCCGTCGCCTGCGGCGAGACCTGGCAGCTCGGTACCTATCCCGGCCACGACGACTACGACGTCGACCTCTTCCCGACCGAGGGCGAGGCGTGGGGGAGACCCGTGCTCGCCTCGTACGCCGGCACGGTCACCGTGGCGGGGATCAACGGCTCCCTGGGTGGGCGCACCCCGGAGAACCCGGAGGGGCCGCGCGGCCGTGGCGGGGGCTACTGGGTGAAGATCGACCACGGCGGCAAGTGGGAGACGCAGTATCTGCACCTGCTCGAGCCGCCGCTGGTCCGGGTTGGTCAGCAGGTCGCGCAGGGCGACCAGATCGGGCGGCTCGGCAGCACCGGCAACTCCGGCGCTCCGCACCTGCACTACGAGCAGCGCCGGGGCTGGGAGAAGGTCGAGACGTACTTCGACGGATCGGCGTCGGGCATCACGAACGACGACACCGAATACACGGTCCGGCGTCAGAGCAACAACTGCCCTACCGGGTGACGTTTGGCGCGGTCCGCTGGTCCGGCCGGCACCACGAAGGTGTGACCTGATGATCTCCCCCGACGTCGGGGAGAGCAACGGCGAACCAGCCGGGAAACGGTTCTGGCACCGGCCGCTCAGTGCCGCGCAATCCGTTGCGCCGCAGGGCATTGCGGTGCGGTCGCCGCA
Source organism: Micromonospora sp. NPDC051006 (assembly GCF_044456245.1). Lineage (NCBI taxonomy): Bacteria > Bacillati > Actinomycetota > Actinomycetes > Micromonosporales > Micromonosporaceae > Micromonospora > Micromonospora sp. NPDC051006. The sequence continues at coordinate 12,299 of NZ_JBITFP010000015.1, read as the reverse complement.
CATAGGATCTTGCTCCACGCCGCGCAGGAGCGCGGCGTCCAGTGGAAACAGGGAGCAAGATGCACAGGACGATGCGGTGGCTGATGGCCGTCGCTGTCACGGCGACGGCGTTCGGCGCCCTGCCGGGCAACCCGGCCACGGCCGCCACCGACAATGCCGCCCCGGCGGGCGCAGCCGACGCCCGCGCCGGCGGGAAGACCTACACCGTCACCCTGCTGACCGGGGACGTGGTGACCGTACGCAGCAGCGGGTCGGGATGCCCGCAGGCCACGGTGCGGCCGGCCGAGCCGAACGCGGTGATCCGGCAGACCTGCGGCCCGGACGGGCATCTGCACGTCATCCCCGCGAAGGTCGCGGCCCGGATCGGTCCGGTCCTCGACCCCGACCTCTTCGACGTCACCGCGCTCATCACCGACGGCTACGACGACGAGAACACCGCTGAACTGCCGGTGATCGTCCAGCCGGCCACGAAGTCGGCCCGGGTGGCCGCCCTCGACGACGTACTGCCACTGCCCAGCATCGACGCGGTGGCCGGCCACGTACCCAAGAAGAACCCGGCCACCGCGAAGCTGGCGACGAACTCGCTGCTCGCCGGCGCGAAGAAGATCTGGCTGGACCGCAAGGTCCGCGCCACCGCGCTGACCGCCGGCGGACACGGCGGCGCAGACCGCGGCGACCTCGACCGGAACCTGGACCAGATCGCCGCGCCCGAGGCCTGGCGGGCCGGCTACACCGGCAAGGGGATCCGGGTCGCGGTGCTCGACACCGGCGCCGACTTCACCCACCCGGACCTGGTCGGCCGGGTCGCCGACCGGGCCGACTTCACCGCCGAGGGCGGTGACGCCGTCGACCACAACGGCCACGGTACGCACGTCGCGTCGACCATCGCCGGCACCGGCGCGGCCGCCCGCGGTCAGCGTCGTGGCGTGGCGCCGGACGCCACGCTGGTGATCGGCAAGGTCCTCGACGACCACGGCTACGGTGACGACTCCGGAATCATCGCCGGCATGGAGTGGGCGGCCACCCGGGCTGATGTCATCAACATGAGCCTCGGCGGCAGCGACGCGGACGACGGCAACGACCCGCTCTCGCTCGCCGTCGACGGTCTGAGCGAGCAGACCGGCGCGCTCTTCGTCATCGCCGCCGGCAACAACGGCGCCGCCATCTCCGCGCCCGGCTCGGCCGCCAGCGCGCTCACCGTCGGCGCCGTCGACCGCGACGACAATCTCGCCGACTTCTCCAGCCGCGGCCCGCTGGTCACCAGCAACGTGGCCAAGCCGGAGCTGGTCGCGCCCGGCGTCGACATCGTCGCGGCGCGGGCCGCCGGCACCAACCTCCAGGACCCCGTCGACCGCTACTACGAAAGCATCAGCGGCACCTCGATGGCTGCGCCACATGCGGCGGGCGCCGCCGCGCTGCTCGCCCAGCGGTATCCGGACTGGACGGGAAAGCAGCTCAAGGCCGCCCTCGTCGGCGCCGCCGACCCGCTGACCGGCGTCGACCCGTACGCGGTCGGCGCCGGACGGCTCAACGCCGCGCGGGCCCTCAACGGGCCGGTCAGCAACCAGCCGGTGGTCAACCTCGGCACCTTCGCGTACCCGCAGTCCGGGACCAGCGAGACGACGCTGAGCTGGACCGGTGTGCCGACGCCGGCGACGACCGTCCTCGACCTCGACGTGTCGGTCGTCAACCACGACGGAGCGCCGGTACCGCGCGGCGCGGCGACGCTGTCGACGAGCCGGCTGACCCTGAAGCGGGGTGTCACCGCCGGCACGACGCTCCGGCTCGACCGCGCGGCACTGGCCGGCAGGCCGGGCTTCTACCTGGCCACCGTCACCGCCCGTACCGCCGGCCGCAAACTGGTCTCGACCACGCCGGTGAGCTTCTACGTCGAGCAGCCCAGCTATGACCTGACGATCCGCACGAAACCGCTGTCGGGACTTCAGGACGGGGCGGAGACCTGGATCAACCTCATGGTCACCAACCTCACCGACCCGCTGCTCTACTACGGTGGGGCGGGCGGCACGCCCGGAGACACCTTCACGCTTCGGGTTCCGGCCGGCCGTTACGCGGTGCTCGGCGCCTCCGTCGCCTACTACGTCGACAGCGACGTGCTGGAGACGACGCTCACCGGTGAGGCCGACCTGGACGTGCGTAGCGCCCGGAGCGTGACGCTCGACCCGACGCGGACCAGGCCGGTGACGGCGACGGTCGACGGGGTCCCCACCACGCCCACCCGGATCGACTTCACCAACCTCCAGACCGCGTCGAACGGTCTGTCCTGGTGGCACCAGATCAGTGGGTACGGGGGTGCGACGACGGTCCGTACGTCCCCGCTGCCACAGCCCAGCATCGGATCGCGGCGAACCTGGGCGGCTGTCAACCTGAACTCGCCGGCCGGCGCGGCCGACCCGTACCGCTACAACCTGGTGCACGAGTACCCGAACGGGGTGCCGGCCGAGCCCGCGTACCGGGTGACCAAGGCCGAGCAGGCCAAGCTGGCCCGGATCGACGAGCGGTTCCACCAGATGGATTCGCCGGGGATGGTCACCCAACTGGTCCGTACCGGCTTCACCCCCGACGGGGTCGGTGTGACCCAGACCCACGAGGGGAACCTTCCGCCGTACCGGACCGACTACGTCTCGCCCGGCATCCGCTGGGCCGACGAGGGCGTCTACGGTGGACTGTCGGCCCAGGAGGCGCCGCGCAGCTACCAGCCGGGGAGCCGGCAGACGAAGATCTGGGCGCGGCAGCCGCTGCGCTCCGGCTGGTACGACGACCCGGCCGGCGCCAGCTGGAGCTGTGCCACCCCACCGTCGCGGACCCGGGGCAACCTGCACGTCGACCTGGCCACCCTGGTCGACCAGCACCAGCGGGCCGACTGCCTGCAGGGCAACACGATCGGGGTGCGGCGCAAGCTGTCGCTCTACCGCGACGGCAAGCTCGTCGAGGAACGCGACCGCCCGCTCGCCGACTTCACCGTTCCCCAGCGGGCGGCGGACTACCGGCTGACCCTCGACGTCGACACCAGCCTGATCCTGCCCGTCTCGACCAGGGTCAACACCTCCTGGACGTTCCGGTCCGCCGGACCGGACGGGACCGGGAGCGTGCCGTTGCCGCTGCTCGCCGTCGACTACGCGCTGCCGATGGACAGCGACAACCACACCGTTGGTGGCAGCGCCGAGTTCGCCGTCCGGCAGGCGCGCGGCGTGCCCGCGCAGAAGGTGACCTCGTTCCAGGTCTGGACCTCGACCGACGACGGCGCCACCTGGAAGGCGGCCCGGGTGACCCGAAACGGGGAGAGCTACCGGGCCGAGCTGCCGAAGGGACCCGCCGGCGGGGCCGTGTCGCTGCGGGTGAAGGCCGACGGCAACGGTGGTAGCGGGATCGACCAGACCATCATCCGGGCGTACCACGCCGGCTGATCGTCACCGCGCTGGTGGGGGCCGCCCCCCCGGGCGGGGCGCCCCCCCCCCCCCGCGCGCGCGGGGGGGGGGGGGGGAGGCGGCGCCGCGCCGGCCCGCGCGGGCGGGGCGGCCGCGGCGGCCGGGTGG
>NZ_JBITFP010000015.1:0-8735 GCF_044456245.1 Micromonospora sp. NPDC051006 | reverse complement strand
CGCTCCCCTCGGGGGCTGTGGGCCCGGGGGGGGGGGCGCCCCCCCCGGGGGCCCCCCCCCCCCCCCCGCCGCTGCCTGAGCCGGGTCGGGTCAGGCAGCGGCCATCGAGACGCCGAGAGCGGCGTCGCGGACGTCGGCGACGGGATGCCCGCGCAGGACGCGGAGCAGATCCCGCCAGGGTTCGGGCCAGCCGAGCGACCTGCCGTGGCGGGCCAGCGCCACCGCGAACAGGCCGGTCGCGAGGTCGCCGCGCTCGGCGAGGGGGCTGGCCGCGTCGAGCAGCAGCGCCGGGTCGACCGAGGTGGGTCGCCAGCGCGTCGTCCGCCGACCGAGGAGATCGGCCAACCGGCCGGCGAGGACCGGTCGCCCGTCGACCAGCTCGGCGATCCGCACGATCTCGGCTGCGAGCTGACCCGAGGTCACCGCGTCCAGCCGTAGCAGCGCGCTGAGCAGCCCGGCCGCCTCGGCCACGTACGCCGGGTGCCGACCCAGCTCAACGGCTGCCTGGCGGGCCGGTGCCCGGTCGACCTGCGGACCTGCCGTCCCGGCCCAGTTTCCGGCCTCGTCCACGATGGCGCTGATCCGTCGCCGGGCCGGCCGGTCGGCCGCTGGACCGCCCGGGTCCGGGTCGGCGTCGTCGAAGCGCAACAGGGTGCGCAGGGCCTCGGCGAGCACGTCGCGCTCCTGCCGTTCCGGGTGGTCGAGCAGCGCGCGTACGAGCGGGTACGGCGACGGCCAGTCATGCTGCTCACCCAGGTCGGTGAGCGCCGCGGTGACCAGGTCGGTGACGTCGGGCGCCCAGGGCATCCAGCGCGCGAGTCGGGGCCAGGCGGACCGGCTGACCTGGTGGTCCGGGCTCGTGCAGGCCAGCGCGACGAGGGCGGCGTAGCGGGGGCGGTCGGGGGCGGCGACCCGCTCCGGTGGGGTGGCCAGCACGGTCAGGGACTCCGCGCGGTCGCCGAGGATCGCCTGCTCGAGGATCGTCCAGCTGTCGGGGGCGTGCAGTCGCTCCCGGGCGGCCGCGACGACAGCCGCCCGGACGTCGCGATGCTGGTCGGTCTGCTGCCACGCCGCGAGCAGCACCGGCATCGCCTCCGGCGGGCCGAAGCGGCCGAGCAGCCGAACCGCCGCTTTCCGGCTGGTCACCTTGCCTCGGCCGAGGGCCACGGCGGAGAGCGGGGCCAGCAGGTCGTCCGGCCGGAGGAAGCGGGCAGTGCGGCCGGCGGCGTACATGCTGACCCGGGCGCGGTCGTCGGCGGCGTGCGACAGCAGCAGCGGTAGTGCCTCGTCCGGCCGGTCGGTCCACGGCAGCGCGCCCAGGGCGGCCTCGGCGAGGGTGATGTTCGGCGAGTCGACGTAGCGCAGCACCAGGTCGCGACCGGCGCCGGGCACGGCCGCGGCGTTCCGGAGGGCGGTGGTCCGACCGTGCAGTGGGGTGCCGGCGTCGGCGGCGAGCCGGGCCTGCAACCGGACGAAGGCGGCCTGTTGACGGGGAAGCCAGCGCTCGGCGTGCACCGGCCTGCCCGGAATCCAGCGGGTGCCCGCGGTGAGGAAGGCCCCAGCCGGTGGCGGATCCTGCAGCACCTGGTCGAGCAGGTCGGTGCGGCGGGCGCTGACCGTCCGCCAGAGCAGGGGAAAGGTGATGGTGGAGCTGTCGGCGTCCAGCACGTACGCCACCCGCTGCGCCCGGGTTCTCGGGTCGGCCAGCCACAGCTCGGCGGCCGTGCGGACGACGTGGGAGACGACGCCGGGGCGGATCGACCGGCGCAGCAGCTCCTGGAGTTCGGGCAACCGCCAGGCCCGCCGCCCCAGGGCCCGGGTCACCGCGAACAACACGTCGAACTCGCCATGGGCGACGCCCGCCTCGATCCACCCGCGCAGCCGGGCGAAGAGCAGCTGCTCCTGGCCGTGGCGCAGCGTCTCGTCGAACCGTTCCAGCGGCGGGAGCCGGCGACCGCCGAAGAGCCGGTCGACGGTGTCCAGCGCCCACCGCAGCAGGGCCGGCTCGTCGATGTGGTGGTTCAGCACCCGGGCGACGAGGGCGCCGAGCGCGGAGAGGGTGCGGGTGGACGCGTCGCGGCCGGTGGTCGCGTCCACGGTGAGCTGGTTCAGCGCCTCGACGCAGCCGGCGTGCAGCGACCGGGCAAGACCCGCCAGCTCCGTCAGGAGCGCGGCGCGGACCGGATCCTGCTCGTTGCGCGACCGGGTCAACCGGAGCACCGCCTCGGTCACCGCGCTCGGGTCGCCGCTGCGCCGCGCGGCGGCCAGGAGCAGCGTGTACCCGGCTGTCCGGTCCGGCGCATCGGCCGCGCGCAGGCTCGGGCTGAGCGCCTGCGACGCCTCGGGCCAGGACAGGAAGGCGCTCCAGGTGCGTACCGCCGTCTCGTCGCGGCGGACCCGGTCGAGGGTGAGCACGCGCCGGGCCTCCCGCTCCCGCCAGGCGCGGGGCAGCACCTCCACGAGCGCCGTGTCGGGAATCTCGATGGCCCGATCCACGTCCGCGAGCACCGCGTCGTACAGGTGACCGCGACGCGCCGGCGGCAGTGCCGCCAACAGCCGCTCCAGCGAATTGTTGTGGCCGCGTACCCGCCGACCCAGCTCCACCAGCTCCGCCTGGGGCAGCCGGCCGAGCCGACGCAGCAGCGCCGGCGGCAGCCACTGGTGACAGATCCAGCCCGCCCGGGACGGGGCGGTCAGCAGCGCCAGCATCCGGTGCGGCGCGGCGGTGGCGAGGTGGCCGTAACAGACCAGGTCGCCGGGGAGGAAATCGGCCGGGGCGTGGCGTTCGAGCAGCGCCAGCACGCGGTCCGGTCGACCGCGACCGGCCAGCAGGATGCCCCTGACGCGCGCCGACCACCAGCCGGAGCGTTCCTGCGGACCGAGGCCGGGCAACACCGCCTCGGCGTGTGCGAGTAGCACGTCGCCGTGGCGACGGGCCAGGGGCAGCCAGTTCTGCACTGCGTGTTCGACTGCCGGTAGCAGCCGGCGGGCCGCGTCGGGGCCGCAGGCGGGCAGCAGAGCGACCGCCTCGGTGGGACCGAAGCGCTCCAGCACCTCGTCGACCAGCCCGTCCGCGACCGCACCGCGGCCCAGGTGCCGCAGCGACCGGTAGACCAGGGCGCGCAGGTCAGCAGGCGCGGTCCGCACGAAGGCGAGCAGGTCCGGACCCGCGAGCCAGCCGGCACGCAGGCCCGCCTTCACCGCGACCGCCCGGATGGGCAGGTGCTGGTCGTCCAACGCCGCCCGCACCGCCTCCGGGTCGCCGACGAGCTGACCGGCGGTGACCGCGAGGAACCGGTGGTAGGTCGTCCCGCCGCGCAGATCCGCCAGCACGCCCGGCAACTCACCGGTGGCGGCGAGGTCGCCGGTCCGGCGCGCGAGCGCGGACATCCGCTCCCGGTACGACAGCACGTCGAGTTCGTCGAGCAGGAGCTGTGTTGATCTCTGCACGGCGTTCATTGTGGTTGTCGCCGGTGCGTCGTGCCGACCCGTTTACGCCTCGTGACCGCCCCCGGCGGCCCCCCCCACGCTCCGAATCGGACGGAAGCGGGCCGGCCTAGAACTCGTAATTTACGAAATAATATTGACACCTCGCCGTAACGGGATGCAAGATCCTGGAAACAGAGCTCAGGAGTGCGGGCATGACTGATCTGGCAGCCCCTCACGGGGACGTGCCGCAGAGGTCTCGGGGCGCGGTGCGCCTCGACTCGCGTCCGCAGTCGCACTGCCTCCACGTCGGACCGAGCGGGCGGCGCGCCCAGCCGGCCGACGGGAGCGGGACGAGCGGTGTGCTCCCGGCTCCGCCCCCACCTCCCGTTCCGGTGCGCGAGTTCGTCGGCGCCGGTGCGCCCGTCCACCACCCCCGGCAGCAAAGGATTCCGATGTGAAACGGCATCTGCTCACCGCCCTGGCCCTCACGGCCGGTCTGCTGATAGTGCCCGCCACCCCCGCCGGTGCCACCCCGGTGACCGCCGCTGTCCGCGACGCGGCCTCGGCGCCGGTGCTGAGCCCGACGCCCTACCAGGGCTGGAACACCTACTTCGGCCTGGGAGGCAACTTCTCCGCTGAGTCTGTGAAGGAGGTCGCCGACGCCCTGGTGACCCGCGGCCTGGCCCGGGCCGGCTACGACATCGTCTGGCTCGACGGTGGCTGGCAGGACCCGGAGCCGCGGACGGTCGAGGGTGACCTGCAGGCCGACCGGACGCGCTTTCCGGACGGGCTGAAGCCGTTGGTGGACTACATCCACGCCAAGGGCCTGCGGGCGGGCATCTACACCGACGCCGGGCCGTACATCCCCGGCAAGTGCGGCCTCGGCAGTGGTGGCGGCTACTACCAGCGCGACGCGGACCAGTTCGCCGCGTGGGAGTTCGACGCGGTGAAGGTCGACTTCCTCTGCGGGATCGCCGCGAACCTGGACCCGAAGACGGTCTACACCGAGTTCGCGCAGGCGCTGCGGAACAACGCCAGCGGCCGTCAGATCATCTTCAACCTGTGCAACCCGGTGACCTCGCCCGACTGGGGCAACTACCCGGAGGAGCAGCAGTCGACCTACTCCTGGAGCTACGCGCCGGCGATCGCCCAGTCGTGGCGGACCTACACCGACGTGGGCTTCGTCGGGGAGATCAAGTTCAAGGACGTGCTGCGCAACTACGACGCGAACGCGCGGCACCCCGAGGTCGCCGGGCCCGGCCACTTCAACGACCCGGACTACGTCGCGCCGGAACTCGGCATGACCGACGAGGAGTTCCGTACCCAGATGTCGCTCTGGTCGGTGGCCGCCGCGCCACTGGTGATCGGTAGCGACGTACGCAAGCTCAGCCAGACCTCCGTCGACATCCTCGCCGACGCCGACATGCTGGCGATCAACCAGGACCCGGCCGGTGTCCAGGCTGTCCGGGTCGGCCCGGCCGGTACGACGGAGACGTGGGTGAAGCGCCTCGCCAACGGTGACCGGGCCGTGGTGCTGCTCAACCGGGGCGAGACCCCGACGACGCAGACCACGAAGGCCTCCTCGCTCGGCCTCTCCGGATCGCGCTTCACCGTCCGGAACGCCTGGACCGACCGCGTCACCGAGAGCGCCGGCACCATCAGCGCGGCGGTGCCCGCACATGGCGCGGCGCTGCTCCGGGTCGGCCCGGCGCGCGGCCTGCCGGGTGTCCCGCACCTGACCGCCGGGCTGCCCGAGGTCACTCAGGTCGGTGGTGCCCCGACGCAGGACGGCTCGGCGCCGGTGCTCGCCGGTGGCGACGAGGCGCGGGTCGAGGTCGTCGTGCGCAACGACGGCTCGCTGCCGGTCTTCACGCCGAAGGTCGCGCTCGCGACGCCCGCCGGCTGGACGGTCCGGCCGCTCGGCCGGGCACCCCAGCTGCTGACCCCCGGCGGCCGGACCACTTTCGCCTTCACGGTGGCGCTGCCGGCCTCCGCGGCTCCCGGTTCTGCGGCGCTGACCGCCACCACCTCGTACCGGGCGCTCGGGCACGGCCAGCTCAACCAGCGGACGGTGTCCACCCTGGTGGTCGCGCCGGCGCCGCCGGACGGCGAGGTCGTCCTGTCGCACCACACCTGGATCAGCGCCACCAGCGGCTGGATGAGCCCGACCGTCGATCTCAGCGTCGGTGGCTGGACGCCGATCAGCATGCTCGGCCAGGTGTACCCGACCGGGCTCGGGGTCGCCTCGCCCTCCACGGTCCGCTACTACGTCGGTGACCGGTGCACGCGACTGACCGCGGTGGTCGGCCTGGACGACGCGGTCCGCAACGTCGGCCCGGAGGGGGCCACCTCGACCTTCCAGGTGATCGGTGACGGCCGGGTCCTCTTCGACAGCGGCGTGCTCACCCGCGAGGACATCCGCCAGGTCGACGTCGACCTGTCCGGCGTGCGGGTGCTCGACCTGGTCGTCGGCGACGCGGGCGACGGTGGCTACAACGACCGCGCCAACTGGGCCGGCCTGAACGCCACCTGCTGAACGGGGGACAGTCGCGTCCAGGTGACCGGTCACCTGGACGCGACTGTCGTCAGTGGCCGCGGTCCGGCCCGGTCAGGCCCGCCGGGCCAGCACTGCGCCGTTGGCGCCCGGAGCGTCGAACGGCACGGTGCGGACGTCGACGAAGCCGACGTCGGCGAGCCAGGCGCGGTACTCGGCGCCGGAGTAGTTCTTGCCGCCCTCGGTCTCGACCAGCATGTTCATGCCCATCAGCGCCGCCTCTGGCGGCCCGGTGCGCTCGTCGTTGAGCAGCAGCTCGCAGATGACGACCGTCCCGCCGGGCGGAAGCGCGGCGTGACACTTGGCCAGCAGGGCCCGGTTCGTCGGCTCGTCCCAGTCGTGCAGGATCATGCTGAGCAGGATCACGTCGTGCCCGTCGGGCAGCGCCGCGTCGGCGAGGAAGTCACCGGCCACCGTGCCGATCCGCCCGGTCAGACCGGCCGCCGCGATCCGCTCCTGGGCCCGGACGCACACGTGCGGCAGGTCGAGGACGGTCGCCGCCAGGTCGGGCAGGCGTCGACAGAACTCGACCGGGAAGGCGCCCGCCCCACCGCCGACGTCGAGCAGACGCCGGTGCACGCCGAAGTCGTACGCGTCGGCCAGCGCGCGGGCGGTGAAGCTGGAGGTCGAGTACATCGCGTCCCAGAACTCCGCGAGCATTGCCGGGTCGGTGGTGTCGAACATCGACTGCTGGCGCTGCGGATCCCAGGTGAGGGGCCGGTCGGTGCGCAGCGCCTCGGCGATGCGGTGCCAGGGCAGGTAGGTGCGCAGGTCGGAGTAGCGGACCTGGGCGCCGAAGTAGTAGGGGCGGCCCTCGACCAGGAACTGCTCGGCGAGTTCGGAGTTGCGGTAACCGTCGCCGGCCTTCTCGAGCAGGCCGAGCGAGGCGCTCGCGGCCAGCAGCAGGTCAGCCGGGCGTTCGGGCAGCCCGAACTCGGCCGACGCCTCGGCGACGGTGAGGGTCCGTCCGTTCGCGAGCCGGGTGAAGAGCCCCAGCTCGACGCCGACCGCGAGGGTCTTGAATCCCCAGACGCCGGCGACCAGGCTCATGAGGGGAGTGGGAGTGATCATGAGAGATATCAGAGCATGAATGCCCCCAGAAGCGTCAGCGTGGCACGGATGCCGCAGCCGGTCGCAGCACCGAGCCGAGCCAGCGCAGCTGACGCCGGACGTGCAACGCCGGTCACCCCGTCCACGTAGGACAAGGTGTGCCGGGCCGCGGCCTCGGCCTCTCGATGCACCGCGAGGTACCGGGTGATCTCGCCGTACGCGGCGGCGTCGGTGAGCGCGACGGCCCGCTGGACGTCGCAGAGGAACGGGGCGGTGGTGAGCAGCGCCGCGAGGTCGCCGACGAGCCCGGCGCCGCGACTACCAGGACTCGCTGGCGCTCATCCAGGCCGACATCGGCTTCCGGCACATCCGCGGGCATGGCCGGGACGAGATCTACGAGTCGCGCGAACGCTGTCCCGAGGAGCCGCTGCTCTTCTTCCACCACGTGCCGTACGGGCACGTCCTGCGCAGCGGGGTCACCGTCATCCAGCACATCTACGACACCCACTTCGCCGGGGTCGAGCAGGTGACGCTGATGCGGCAGCGGTGGGAACGCCTCGCCGGCCTGGTCGACCCGGCCGTCCACGAGCGGGTGACCGAACGCCTCGACGAGCAGTCGCGCGGCGCCGCCGAGTGGCGCGACCAGATCAACACCTACTTCTTCCGCAAGTCCGGGGTGCCCGACGCGCACGGCCGCCGCATCCACTGACCCGCCGCGGGGTCGGCCGTGGCGGTAACGTGCGCGGCATGCGGCTTACCGTTCTCGGCGGGTGCGGGGTGTGGCCCGAGGCCGGCCAGGCGTGCAGTGGCTACCTCGTCGAACACGACGGCTTCCGGCTGCTGGTCGACGTCGGCTACGCGATCCTGCCGCAGCTGCTGCAACGGCTCAGCGTGGACGAGGTCGACGCGGTCTTCGTCAGCCACGGGCATCCCGATCACTGCGCCGATCTGAACCCGTTGCTGCGGGCCCGTGCGCTGCGCGACGACCCACCCGCGCCGCTGCCGGTCTACACGCTCGCCGGTGCGTTGGACGCGGTGCTGGCGCTGGACCGGCCCGGGATGCTGGACGCCGCGTACGCGCTGCACGAGTTCACCGCCGGCGACCGTCTCGACATCGGCCCGTTCCGCGCCGACACGCGTTCGCTGCCGCACTGGGTGCCGAACGCGGGGGTGCGGCTGGCCGCGGGTGACCGGGTGCTCGCGTACACCGGCGACACCGGGCCGAGCCCCGACGTCGTGGAGCTGGCCCGCGGGGCCGACCTGCTGGTCGCCGAGGCCACCTATGTGCACGAGGTGCCGGCGGACTCGAAGGGCTACCAGTCGAGCGCGCGTGACGCGGGTCGACAGGCAGCGGCTGCCGGCGCGAGACGCCTGCTGCTGACCCACCTCCGACCGGGCACGGAGCACGCCGCCGCACGAGCGGCGGCCGGTGCCGAGTACGGCGGTGAGATCGCCGTCGCCACCGCCGGCCTGGTTCTCGACCTCCGCTAGCACCGGGCCCCGCACGCCCTGCGTGCCCCGGTGATCAGGTCAGGTACTGCTGCACGGTGTCGTGGGCGACCGCCTGGTAGAGCTCCTTCGCCTTGGCGGCGTCGGGCAGCACCACGCTCTGGCCGCTGCGCATGCCGGTGCCCGCGCTCGGGCTGCCCAGGAAGGTCAGGTCGTCGCTGCGCAGGTCGCGCAGTTCCAGGGCGACGTCGAC
>NZ_JBITFP010000014.1:0-170333 GCF_044456245.1 Micromonospora sp. NPDC051006 | reverse complement strand
CACCGCGCTGACCCGGCGCAGCATGTGGTTGTAGGCGAACCGGGCCGCACCGGTGTTGCGGCGCAGGCCGAGAACCTGCGTGTCACTCGGGTCCAGGGCGAACCGGTACGCCTGCACGCTCCAGCCAGCCGGCGGCTCGTACCGCTTCACGACTCGTCCTTGGCGGTGGCCGCGGCCACGGCGCGGCTGGCCCGGATCGCCGCGGCCCGGCGGCCGTACAGCCGGGCGCACAGACTGGTCAGGATCTCCGTCACATCCCGCACCAGGTCGTCGTCCACCTCGGCCGGGTCGGCGACCAGCAGCCGGCGGCCCTGGGCGGCCAGCGCCGCCTCAACGTACTCGGCGCCGAACCGGGCGAACCGGTCCCGGTGCTCGACCACGATCGTCGTCACGGACGGGTCGCGCAGCAGCCCGAGGAACTTCTTACATCGGCCGTCCAAGGCGGAGCCGACCTCGGTCACGACGCTGGAGACGACCATGTTCTGCCCGGTGACCCAGGCGGCCACCCGGGCGACCTGCCGGTCAAGGTCGACTCGCTGATCGACCGACGACACCCGGGCGTAGACAACCACCTGCCCCTGGGTGTCGCCACTGACAACGTCCACCATGATCGTTCCCGACGGAAGCCGCCGAGCGGGCACCGGCATGGTTCCCTCGCGGAACCATCGGTACGCGGTCTGCGGGTGCACCCCATTGCGACGCGCCCACTCAGCAAGCTTCATCAGACCGACACTAACACTCACGTATTCACATGTCTGATCACGAAATCGGGAACTACTGACAACCCCGACTCGGCTGAGCCGGTCCGACGTCCGCGCGCGCGGAGCTGCCGCGCCCGGGGCGCGGCTCGCGCTCCCTGTCGAGCTGCCCCAGATCTGGGGCAGCTCGACAGCTCGGGGCCGGTAGCGCCAGCTCCACCGCACCGCGCACCATGCTGTGGCGGCTGCACTGGTTGACCCCCGACCCGCTGGTCGAGCAGGACGACCGGCTCACCCTCGCCGCCCGCGCCGCAGACCGGGCGATCAGCCGGTCAGTGCCGGTGGGCGGGCTGGTCCAGGATGGCGCTGAAGCGCTCCTCGGCCAGGTCGAGCTGGGCCAGGATGTGCCGCTTCACCGGCGCGGAGAGCGGGGTGTCCGGCCGGTTGACCAGTTCCCGGTAGACCGGCACCAGCGGCCGGTACTTCCGGGCCGAGGACTCCACCTTCGGCCCGACGGTGTGGATGACGCCCACCCCGTTGTCGGTGAAGTCGGACACCTTGATCACCCGGGCCCAGGGCTCCCGGTCCAGGCTGGCGGCCACGTGCTCCCGGTACTGCTCGTTGCGGTCGCGCGTGGGGTCGTACCGCGGGTTGGTGACCGCGGCGACCAGGCGGGCGACCCGCGGGCCGAACCGCGCGGCGAGGGTGGCCAGGGCCGCCTCGGTCGGGTCGTCGCCGGTGTCCGCGCCGGCCAGCTCGACCGGGTGGTCCTCGACCGCGTCGTGCAGCAGGCCGGCCACGATCACGTCCACGTCGCGTACCCGGTAGTGGTGCATCATCCGGATCGACACCCGGAGCAGGTGGTTGAGGTACGGCTCGCGGACCCGGCGGTCGTCGCGGTGCAGGTCGGCGGCGAGGTCGAGCGCGGCGCTCAACCGCTCCCGGGCAGCCTCGTCGAAGGACTGGATCTCCAGCCGGAAGCGCTCCAGCAAACCCGGCTCGCCGTGGATCTCGGTGATCGCGTGCATCGGCATCGTGCCCAGGTACGGCGGGAAGTCCATGCGTCACTTATAGCCGATCTTCACCACGACGGCGGTCCCTCCCGTCGCCGATACGACTCGGTGTGGGGACGGATCAGCGGTCCGACCCGCCGGTGCGGGCCGGCAACGCGGCGGTGACCCGGACCGCCTTGACGATCGCCGGGATCGAGCCGATCAGCAGCACCAGGCCCCAGACGACGGCCACCACCGCGAAGAGCAGCGCGCCTAGGTCGTCGAGGATGCTGACCAGGATCACCGGCACCAGGCCGTGCAGGAACTGCAGCAGCACCGTGCAGAGCAGGCTGGTGAGGATCAGCAGGACGAGGCCCTTGTTCTGCAGGAAACGGGGCTGGGCCAGCACCAGCAGCGCCGCCCAGGCGAGCTTGAGCAGCAGCGCCAGACCGAGCAGCAGCGCGGCGTCGCCGACCGGGAAGAACCCCCACACCGCCAGGTACGCCAGGGTGCCGAACGGCGCGGCCAGGAAGAGCGAGACCATGATGGACAGCTCGACGAAGGCCACGATCAGCGCGACCACCGAGGCGATCAGCAGCAGGATCGAGAAGATCAGCGTCGCCAGTCCCTGCACCCGGCCCTGGATCCGCTCGGGCAGCACCAGGCTCAGGCAGAACAGCCCGGTGCTCCAGACCGCGACCGCGTCGATGAGCGCCAGGTAGCCGGTGCCCCGGCCGGACGGTTCGCTGACCCCGCTGACGTCACCCAGCTCGACGTCGAGCGCGTCGGCGCTGTCCCGCAACGCCCCGGCGGCGTCCGCGCCGCCGGTGAGCAGCCCGGCGCCGAGCTCCACGCCGATCGCCAGGGCGATGGCGAGCATCGCCAGCAGCAGGAACGGTTTGCGCAACTCACCCATGGCGGCCTCCTCGCCGGCTCAGGACGGGGCGACGGTGACCGCGCAGCCGCCGACACCGGGACAGCTCAGCACCACGTCGACGGCCCGGTCGACGGCGATCGTGGCGACCGCGCCAGTGCCGTCCGCGGCCGGCTCGACCTCGTCGCGGACGGTGAACTCGGCCTCCCCGGGCGCCGGCGCGGCCACCGTGAAGGCCGCGTTGCTGCGCAGCACCAGCGTCCGCAGCCCGCCCAGGTCGGCGACGTGCAGCACACAGCCGCCGGTGAAGACCAGCCGGCCGGCCCCGCTCGCGCACGGCGCGGTCACCGCGGCCGGGTCCACCGCGGAGCGCTCGCCGCCCACCCCGGCCAGCCGGTCGACCAGGCCGGACGGCGCGGCGGGATTCCCCCGGTCGTCGCGGCCGGTGCCGACCGCGACCACGAAGAGCGCCACCAGCAGGACGCCGAACACCGCCAGCAGCGCCTTCTGCCGGCCGCTCATCGCCGCTGGGCCAGCGGGACGACCTCGGTGAACCGGATGGCGTCCACCCCGGCGAAGTACCGGTCGGTGCCCTGCGTCTTGCCGACCACCACCAGGCTGACCCGGTGCGGGCCCGCGGTGAGTCGGACCGTGCCCACGTCGATCCAGTCGGTGCGCACGACCGTCGGGGTGAAGCCGAGGAACGCCCCACCGACCTGCGTGCCGTCGACGGCGAAGACCGTGTTGGCGTAGTCGAACGAGGTGGTGCGCACGGTGGCGAAGCGCCACGTGCCGTCCGCCGGGATCTGCACCGTCACGCTCACCTGGTCGCCGATCGCGCGCCCCTGGAAGAAGAGCTGCTTGTCGCCGGACCAGGTCACCCCGCAGCAGTTGCCCTGCTCCACCACGGCGGCCGCGCTGCCCCGTGGTGACTCCACCACCGCCGCCGACACCAGGCTCTCCGCCTCGACGGTGACCACCCGGGCCTCCGCCGGCGGCGCCGCGCCGCCACGGATCAGCAGCACCGTGACCACCGTGCCGACCAGCAGCACCAGCGCGGCAGCGGCGGCGATCCACGGCCAGGGCGTCCGCTTCGGCGTGGCGAGCGCCCGTACCTCGTAGGTGACCCGGCCGCTGGAGCGTGAACTCTCCTCCGGCGCGGTGTTCGCCGAGTACGCGAACCCGGTCATGTCGTAGCGGCGCGGCGGGGTGCCGGGCGGCACGGTGAGCCGGACCAGGAACGAGACCGAGCCCTGCCCCGGCACCACCCGCTGCGGCTCGGTCACGGTGAACCAGGAGCGCTGCGAACCCTCGCCGGGCGCCACGTCGAACACGACCGTGTCCGGCGCCGTACCCGGGTTGGAGACGGTGAAGGTCAGCTCGCCGGTGTTGCGGGGATCCAGGGTGAACTGCTCGGCGGCGGCGACGACCGCCCACTCGGTGGTCATGGCGACTCCTCTGCGACGACGATCTCGACGGTGGTCGACGCGGGCTTCTCCGCCTCGACGATGCGGGTGATCACGGCGAGCTGCCCGGCCGCCGCCGGCGGCACCGTGACCACCACGTGGAACGGGCGGTCGGTCGGCTCGTCCAGGCCGAAGCCACCGCACCCGGTGGCCACTTCGAGCGCCCTGCGCATGCCGTACGGGGTGCCCCGCCAGCGGGCCAGCAGCGCGCCGTGCGCCACCAGGTCGCGCAGCCGGCCCACCGGCAGCGGCAGCGGGGCGTCCGGCCGGGGCGAGGCCACCACGTGGTCCATCGCCACCCAGCGGGTGAGGTGGGCGACCAGGCCGTCCGGCGCCCGGTACGGGTCGAAGAGCGCGTCCACCTCGGCCAGGATCGCCTCGTCCGGGGCGTGCAGCGCCTCCATGACCTCCAGCAGCGCCCAGAGCACACTGCCGGGCACGCAGGCCCGCTGGTACGCGGCGGGCAGCAGCCGCTCAATCGCCGCTCGACGCATTCTGCCGCACCACCTCGATGTCGTGCTCGCCGGAGCAGAGCAGCCAGGTGTCCGGAACGGTGACCACGTCGGCGGTGGCCTGGTTGGCGCTGGCCGTCCAGTTGACGGCGTCCGAGCTGCGGTGCACGCCACGTTCGCCGCCGGCCAGGATCAGGCGCTCGGCCGCGCCGGCCGTGCCCGGGCCACCGGCCGGCCCGCCGGCGCTCGCACCGGTGGCCGCCGCGACCGCGTCGACCGGCACGAACCGGGTGCGGTCCCGCAGCGGCAGGCCGCAGTTCACCGACACGGAGATCCACTGCGGCTGGGCGGCCAGGGTGTCCAGCCGCAGCACGCCGCCGCTCTGCGTGGCGGCCAACGCCAGCGGGCCGGCGAAGGCCAGGTCGCGGCAGGTGCCGCCGATCCAGCCGGTTTGCACGGCCTGCCACTGCACGTCCGACTCGAAGAGCCGGGTGCGGTGACAGCCCTGCCCGGGCTTCTTCGGATCCGGCTCGCCCGCCCCGCTCCACAGCAGGGTGGCCGGTCCGTCGTACTGCACGGCCAGCACCCGGTTGTCCACGTTGGCCAGGCCGACATGGGCGAAGCTGCCCGGCCGGCCGCCGGCGGTGGAGAGGTAGACCCCGAAACTGGCCTGCGCCGCCACCGCCACCCCGGGCACGCCGCGCTCGGAGACGAAGGCGCGCACCGCGTAGAAGCCCCGGTCGGCGTCGGCCGGGTCGACCAGGATCTGCAACGGCACCGAGCCGGGCAGCAGGGAGACCTCGTAGAGCCCGGCGTCGGTGGCGACCAGCAGCGCGCCCGCGCCGTCCCGGTCGATCCAGGCCAGGTCGGAGATCCGGGCGTCCAGGTCGGTCAGCAGCGACCAGGTCTCGCCGAGATCGGTGCTCAGGTGCACCCGCGAGCCGCCGGACGCCCGCAGCGTCACCACGGCCACCGAGCCGGGACGGGGCACCACACCGGGCCGTACCGGGGCCGGGGCGGGCGCCACCCGCAGCACCGTCTCACCCTCGAAGCGGCCGGCCGGCTCCCAACCGGCACCGGCGTTGGTGGAGCGGAACAGCACCGCACCCCGCCCGGCGTACCAGGTGCGGGGCTGGTACTGGTCCACGGCCAGGGCGCGCACCTCGGCGTCGGGCGCCTCGTCCACCACGAACCGGACCGACTCGACGTAGCGCACCCCCGGCTCGGCGTGCTCCAGCAACCGGTACACGTTGGACGCCCGCAGCGGCTCGCCGAACGCCCACCCGGTCGGGTTGAGCCCGGTCGGCAGCGGGCTCAGCGTCTGGTGCAGCCGGTCGTGGATGCGCCGGCGGACCGCGTCGGCGTCCTCCTCCCGGCGGACCACCACCCGGGCCTGGATGGAGACCGGCTTGTAGCGGGCCCAGCTCGCCCGGCAACTGGTGCCCAGCGCCCGGCGCTGCTCCAGGTCCGCCGCCACCCGGTCGCGCGCCTCGGTGACCTCGTGCTCGCGCAGCACCGCCACCGGCAGCCGCCCGCCCGGCCGAGCCGCGGCCGGCACGTACGGCACCAGCACCACCTCCACCTCACCCGGGCGGGCGAAGCTGTAGACCGCGGAGCGGGTGAAGGCGCGCGCGCGGGCCACCGCGCCGGAGCCGGTGGCGAGCACCTCGAAGTCCCGGGCGGTGACCGCCCGCTGCTGGGCGAAGAACTCGTACGGCCCGCGCAGCAGCGCCGACTCCAACGTCTCCATCTCCCGCCCGCCGGCGGCCGGGGCGGGATTCGCCACCCGTACCCCCGGCAGCGGGTCGCGCAGGCTTGTCAGCGTCCCGGCCGCCACGTTGCCGGCCGGCCCGCCACCGCTTCGATACCAGAGCCGGACCTGCCGCCCGGCCGGCGGCACCGCCGCCACCGTGACCGGCCCGTCCGGCGCCGGCCCCCCGGATCCCGGTCCGGCGTCGGCCGGGCCGGGCTGGGCGACGGCAGGGCCGGTCTCGGCGGCGGCCGGGTCGTCGGTCGGGGCGCGCAGGTCCAGCGCGCGGGCGAAGGTGACCGTGCCGGAGCAGCGGTCCACCCGGTACACCTTGGCCTGCGGGCCGACGCCGGCGAAGCTGTCCACCGGACGCCAGATCTCGAAGGTTCGCCCGTCGTGCTCCCGGGCCGCCGCGCCCAGCTCCACCGAGCCGGCCGGCACCTCCACCCCGAGCAGCAGGTCCAGCGGCTCGGCGGTACGCGCCAGCGGCGCGCGGGCGGCGCGCAACACCTGGCCGGGCTGGCCGGTGCCGGTGCCCAGCAGCTCCGCCTCGACCGGCTCGCAGTGGTGCATCCGGACCGTCACCGCGGACTCCCCCGCCGGCAGCAGCGCCGGTTCGGTGCTGACGAAGACGACCGGCCGGGGGTCGGCGCCCCGGGCCGCGGCGACCCGGGTGCCGGCCGGGATCCGCACCGGGCCCCGTTCCGAGCCGGTCCGGGTGAACTCCACGTCGGCCCAGGCCACCGAGGGCGCGTGCCGGGTCACCCCGAGCAGGTTCAGAAACGAGACGTACGCCTTCTCCGGCAGCTGGTTCAGCCGATAGATCATCACTTCGGTGAGGTGCGCGAACGCCTCGACCAGCGCCATACCCGGGTCGTGCGCGGAGAGGTCCGTCCAGCCCGGGCAGGACTGCTGGATCCGCTCCCGGGCCTCGGTGACCAGGTCGAGGAAGCCGCGGTCGTCCAGGTGGGGCACGGGCAGCGTCATCACTGGCCTCCCTGCGCGGGCTCGGGGTCCGGCTCGTCGGCCGGCAGCAGGTCGACGGAGAAGACCAGCTGTCCGGGCGCCAGACTGGCCCGGACCCGGTAGTCGAGGCGGATCACCAGCCGCCACGGGTCGTCGAGGTCCGGGCCGGCGTCCACGTCGATCACCTCGACCCGCGGCTCCCACCGGGCGATGGCCTGGCGTACGTAGTGGATGGCCAGCCCCGCGGTGGTGTCGTCGTTCGGGGCGAAGACCAACCGGTGCAGCCGGGAGCCGTAGCCGGGTCGCATCAACCGCTCGCCGGGGGTGGTCGACAGCAGCAGGAAGAGCGCCTGGCGTACCGTCTCGTCGCCCTCGGTCATGGCGAGCCCGCCGGCCGCGGTCAGCGCCAGCCCGCCGGTGCGACCCGCGTCGAACCCGGCGCCGACGAACCGGAAGGCCCTCACCGGTCCGCCGCCAGGAACCCCTGGCGCGGATCGCGCACCGTGTGGTGGACCAGGCCGGGTGGGGTGCCGTCGGTCAGCCCGTCCAGGTTCGACAGCACCACCCGCCGGCCGCCGACGCGCAGCCAGTCGCTGTAGCCGACCCGCACCCGTAGCGTCTTCGCGCACGGCTTCACCGTCGGTCCGTAGTTCGGGCAGGCGGTGATCTCCCGCCCCTCCGGGTCGTCGTCGACCAGCACGGGCACGCCGGTGACCGTGACCCAGTGCTGGGAGGGCCGGTTGCCGACCCGGCCGTCGTGATCGCAGGTGATCACCGAGTCGCGATGGATCCAGCGCATCAGCCGCCTCCGTCCTGGTGGGCGCGGGCGAGGGCGCGGGCCTGCCGGGCGGCGGTCGTCGCGTCCTCGGCCGCCTCGGCGTGCAGGAAGTCCACGCTGCGGGCGCGGACCACCATGGCCCGGCCCGGCGCGGAGAGCACCAGGTCGGCCGCGGCGTGCAGGGTGACCAGGTCGGGGGTGAGTTCCAGCCAGCTGCCGCCGTCGGTGGCCAGGCGCAGGCTCCGGCCGGCGTCGTCGACCACGATCGACTGCCCCGAACCGGTCCGCAGCGACCAGCGGCGGGACCGCCCGTCGTCGATTCCCGCGTCGTACGGCGCGACGGCGCCGAAGAGGGAGCCGAGCACGATGCCGGCCGCCGGCTCCCCGCCGGGCAGCGCGACCAGCACGGTGTCCCGCGGGTCGGGCAGCGCCACGATGCCCTTGCCCCGCCCGGCGCCCGGGCAGAGCACGGCGAGCCAGCCGACGTCCAGCTCCCCGTACGACGGCAGGGTCACCCGGACCCGGCCGAGCCCGTCGGGGTCGGCCACATCGGTGACCGTGCCGAGGGTGACCACGGCGGTGCCGCCCGCGCCGCCCGGCGGGGCCGGCGGCGGGGCGGTGCCGAACCGGGTCAGGTGACCGTCGCCGTCGACCGTGTGCACCACCTCGGTGAGCACGTACGCCCCGGCGATCGGCTCGGCCACACCGCCCAGGGTGATCCGCCGGCCGGGCCGCAGCGCCGGATCGCCTTCGGCCACCCCCTCGGCGGTGACCAGGGCGGCGGTCCGGGCGTCCAGCCGGGCCTGGGCGATCCCGGCCAGCTCGTCGTCGCTGCGGCCGGGCTGGTCGACCGCGGTCCGTACCCCGTCCGCGCCCACGTCCGCCGGATCCGGCCGCCGGTCGGCCGGGCGCCCGCAGCGCGCCTCGTCCGCCCGCTGGCTGATCGGCTCGGCGCGTTGCGGGTGCCAGCCCAGC
Organism: Micromonospora sp. NPDC051006; assembly: GCF_044456245.1. Classification (NCBI taxonomy): domain Bacteria; kingdom Bacillati; phylum Actinomycetota; class Actinomycetes; order Micromonosporales; family Micromonosporaceae; genus Micromonospora; species Micromonospora sp. NPDC051006. The sequence goes on along the minus strand of NZ_JBITFP010000014.1, from coordinate 161,382 downwards.
GCCGTGCTCCCGCCAGCGGCGGCGTCCAGGTTGACGGCGACCCGCAGGCCGTGCACCTCCCGGCCCAGTTGCAAGCCGACCGGCTCGCCGTAGCCGGCGAGGGTGATCAGGCGGACCTGGTCGCCGTCGGCGGCCAGGTGCAGCCCGGCCCGGCCGGCCACCTCGGTGAGCAACTCCAGGTCGCTGTGCCGGTGTTGCAGCAGCCGCTCCAGCACCGGACCGTCGGCGTCCGCGTCGACGCTCAGCCCGACCGCACCGCACAGCTCGCGGGCCAGGTCGGCGGTGCTGACCGACTCGAACACCCGCAGCTGCTGCCGCTTGCGCAGCCGGTGCAGCGCGTCGTAGGCCCGGATCCGCAGCAACGCCGAGCCGTCCGGGGCGTACTCCACCTCGACGCAGGTCACCTCGCCGGTGAAGAGCGCCTCCGGCCGGTCGACCAGCCGCACGTCCAGTCCCGCCCCGGTACGCGCCCATCCGGCCAGCGCAGCGGTGCCCGGGTCGGTGGCGATCGCCACCTCGCACTGGGTGGGCTGGTCCAGCCGGGCGGAGACCCGTACCGACCGGAGTCGACTCAGGACGGGCTCGGGCAGCGACACGCCGTCGAGGCGTACCGCCAGCGCCCGTGGCGCGACGGCGGTCACCGGGCACCGCCCGGTGCGACCGGCGCGCTCCCGGTCGCCGCGCCGGTCGCCGGGTCCGTCGGCGACAGGCCGGCAAGTTCGGCCAGGCCCGCCAGCGGCGGTACGGCCAACGCAGTGCCGGCCGGCACGCTCATCGGATCGGTGATCCGGTTGTGCTCGGCGAGCAGCCGCCAGCGCAGCGGCGAACCGAGCGCGTCGTTGGCCAGCAGGTCGAACCGGACCCCCGAGTAGCCGGGGGCCGCGCCGCCGTCCCCGGCGGCCACCACCGCACCGCCCGGCGTGGCGGTCGGGGTGCTCGCCGCGGCAAGCTCCTCCGCGAAGCCGGCCTGCGCCTGGTCGGCGCTCTCGGCCACCCGGATCAGCTTCAGCCGCAGCCAGGACCGGCGCGGCGATCCGGTGCCGGTGAACGCGTCGAACCGCTCCGCCACCGCGACGATCACGCCGGGCACGTTCCAGGTCTTGCCCCAGACCAGCCGGACCAGCGGCGGTCGCAGCCAGCCGTGCTCGGCGGCCGAGTTCTCCGCGAGCATCCACAGTGGCCGGGTCAGCGTCCGGACGTCCTCGGGACGGACCTGCGCCTCGACGAAGTCGACGTCGAAGAGCAGGTCCAGCACCAGCTCGGTGCGGCCGCCGCCGGTGAAGACCAGCGGGTCGTCGGCCAGCCCCGCGCCGGTGAGCTGGCCGCCGGCCGCGGCCCGGTGCCGTACCCCGGCGAGCCGGGTTACCTGCACCGTCTCCGGGTTGAGCAGGCAGTCCACCCGGGCGCCGGTGGCGTCGATGAGGAACGCGACCCGCTCCATCAGCCACCTGCCTGTTCCCGCTCCAGCCGACGCAGGTGCGCCGCCGCGTCCGGGGCGTCGCCGGAGGTGGTCCAGAGCGATCGGTCGTCCGGCAACGCAGGCCACGGGCCGCCGCGTCGGCCGGTGCCCTGCGCAGCCGTCGGGCCCGCCTCGCCGGCGCCGGTCGGGTCGGGCAGCGCGGGCCAGCGTCGGTCCTCCGCCACGTCCGGTGCCGGCCCGCCGTGCTGCGGCGCGCCGCCACCGTGCCGTCGCGGTGGCACCGCACCCGGCCACGAGGGCACGCCGGCGCCGGGCCACGACGGCGGTGCGGCGCCGGGCCGGGACGGGGGTGCGGCGCCGGGCCGGGACGGCGGCACGGCGTGCTGGCGGGGATCGCTGTGCGTGGCGCGCGACGGTCCGGCGGGAGAGCGCGTCGGCGGCCGGCCGCCGCGCGCCGGCCAGCCGGCGATCCGCCCTCCCGCACCGACCGGCAGCGCGCCGACGGTGGGAGATGGCGTGGCGAAGGCGGAAGGGGGAGCTGCGACGGCGGAAGGGGGTGCCGTGACGGCGAGAGGGGGAGCGGCGACGGTGGGCGGGGGCCCGGCGACGGCAGGAGGGGGTCCGGCGACAGCGGGCGGGGGCGCCGCGACGGCGAGCGGCCGGGCGGCCGGGGCGCCGGCCCGGGTACCCCGCCGGCTCCTTTGCTCTGCTGCGCTTCCGGCAACACCGGACGTCCGGTTATCGGACGCCGGGTGTTGCCGCCGCTGAAGCAGAGCAAAGGACGCGGAACGGGGGTGGTCGCCGGCCGGTGCCGGGTCGGCGATGGTGGGGGAGACGCCGATCGTCGCCGGGGTGGCCCCCGGTCGGAGCAGCGGCCCCGCTCCGTTGTCGACACCGTCCGCGTCGCGGGAGCCAGCGCGTCCGGCGACCGTGCTCGCGGCCTCGCCGCGCCAACCGTGCGGGTCGGCGGCGCGCGGTTCCACCGTGCCCCGCACGGTGTCCGGCCCGGACGCTGGGCGGGCCTGCGCGCCGGCCGGGTGCGGCGTTGGCCCGGCGGCGTCGTGATCCGGGTCGGCGGGCCACGCGGCGTCGGCGTCGGGTCCGAGCCGACCCGCGCCAGGACCGCCTGGGCCTGAGCGAAGAGCGCCGACCGAGGCGTCGCCACGGCTGCCGCCACCAGCGCCACCGCCAGCACCGCTGCCGCCACCAGCGCCACCGCCAGCACCGCTGCCGTCACGAGTGCCAGCGCCGACGCCGGTGCCGCCGGTGCCCCGAGTGGCGGCACGGGCGGTCGATGTCGAGTTCGGAGCGCCATCGGATGGCACCGCCGGGCGGATGGGAAGTTCACCGCGCCATCGATCAGCCAGGGGCCCCGTCGCGGTGTTCGTACCGCCGGCCGTCAACCCGCCCTCGTGGCGGTGACCCGGGTCGATGCCGGGATCGATCGGCAGACCGTCGAGCAGGCCGGGGGCGTGCGCGGCGACCAGCCGCAGCCAGTGCTCGGGAGGCTGGCCCGGCCGGCGGAGCGGCACTCCCGCCGGCTCCGACGAGCCTACCGGCGACCTGCCGACCGCCGACGGGGCGGGCCTGGTCGGCGGCGCGGCAGCGGTGCCCGCGCCCGGGTGCCGCTCGGCGGGCCGGGCCGCCCGGCCGGGCTCGACCAGCCCGGCCAGGCGCTGGGCCGTTCCCGCGACGGACCGTAGCCGGCTGGCCAGCCAGCTACGCGGGCGTCGGCGCGGCGGCACCGCCGGTCTCCAGGTCCAGACCCTCGTACCGCAGGGTCAGCGTGGCGATGGCGATCTCCTGGCCCAGCGTGTTCAGCGCGGCACCGCGCCACCCGGTCGGCCAGGCGTTGATCAGGTTCCAGCGCAGCACCTCGGCGGTGCCCGCCGCGTCGAGCAGGACGATCGAGACGTTGCGCCGGCTCACCACGCCCTTCGCCACCGCGTGCACCCAGTCCCAGAGCTCCCGCGACGGGGTCAGCCCGAAGTGCAGCGTCACTGGCTCGTACTCCACCTGGCCCGGCACCATCCGGATCCGGTCCGTGCCGTGTTCCCGGTACGGCACGCCCGGGATGTTCATCTCCAGGCCGCTGATCTCGGTGAAGTGTCCGTTGGTCACACCGTTGACCAGCAGCCGGAAGTTGTACGCCCGGTACGGGTCGACCGGGGCGCCCGGTTGCGGGGTGGCCGTGGTCGGCATGTCAGCCTCCGATCGTCTCGGTCTCGGTGCCGCCGGCCCACTGGCTCAGCTTGAACACCACGAACTCCGCGGGCTTCACCACCGCGACGCCGATGTGCGCCACCACCATCCCGGCGTCCCGCACCTCCGGCGGGTTGGTCTCCTCGTCGCACTTGACGAAGAACGCCTCCTCGGCGGTACGGCCCAGCAGCGCGCCGTCGCGCCACACCCGGGTCAGGAAGGCGCCGATGTCGCGGCGAATCGAGCGCCAGAGCGAGAAGTCGTTCGGCTCGAACACCATCCACCGGGTGCCGTTGGCGATGGCCTGCTCGATGGCGATGGAGAGCCGGCGCACGTTCAGGTAGCGCCACTCGCTGGCCTCCGCGGCGAGGGTACGCGCGCCCCACACCCGGATCCCCTCGCCGGCGAAGTAACGGATCACGTTGACGCCCTTGGGGTTCAGCACGTCGTGCTCCGGCCGGGTGACCAGGTACGCCAGGTCGACCGCGCCGCGTACCGGCTCGTTGGCCGGCGCCTTGTGCACACCGCGCAGCGCGTCGGTGCGGGCCCAGATGCCAGCCATGTGCCCGCTCGGCGGGGTGAGCACCAGCTCCCCGTCGAGCGGGTCGCGGACCCGCAGCCACGGGTAGTAGAAGGCGCCGAACTCGGACTGCCGCGGCCGGTACGCCGCCGGGCCGGCCTCAGCGGAGCCGCCGGAGCCGCCGCCCGAGCCCTCCCCCGGCTTCGGTGGCTTGCCCGGCGGCGGGGTGGCGACCCGGGTCAGCGCCGAGACGTCCTCGACGTCCGGGGCCGGGTCGCAGATGGCGACCATGGTGCGCAGCCGCTCGGCCATGCTGAGCAGCGCGTCGTGCGAGACCGGGTCGTGGAAACCGGGGGCGGCGACGATGGAGATCTCGTCGACCGCCTCCAACAGTTGCAGGCCGCCGCGGCGCTGCCCGGTGCCGGTGACCGCGCCACCGTCGCCGACGTTGACCACCCAGCACCGGGTGCCGCCGTTGTCCAGGAAGCCGAAGACCGCCCGCGCCAGCGGGGTGCTCTCCAACTGCTCCCCGTCGGCGTAGAGCCGCAGGAAGTCCGACCAGTTGTTGACCGGCAACGCCTTGCCCAGGTGCGCGCCCCGGTCGGGGGCGACGCCGACGAAGGCGGCGGTGCTGGTGCCGGCCGGTCCGATCGGGCGGGCGCCGCTGGGCACCTCCTCGACGTAGATGCCGGGGGAGAAGTAGCTGGGCATCGGTCCTCCTGAAGCGGGTCGGGTCAGCGGGGCGGTGGCGCGCAGACGATGACGATGTCGGGCTCGGCGGGGTCGACCTCGGCGGTGAGCACCTGCCCCCGGCCGGTCAGTCGCAGCAGCACCGGGCCGGGGCGCTGCGGGTCGTGCGGGACGCCGACGACCCGGAACCGGCCGCCGGCGTCGGTGGACGTGACGTACGCCGTGCCCGGCACCTCGACCCGCATCGCGGCCAGCGGTTGGTCCTCCGGGCCGACCACCCGGCCGGTGAAGCTGAGTTGCCCCAGCTGCCGCAGCCGCAGCGTGCGCAGCACCGGCGGCGCCGCCGGCGTCGGGTGGGTGACCTGCGCCGGCACGTCGATCAGCAGCGCCGGGCGGGGGCCCGCGCCGAACGCCGCCCAGAGACGGGGGTCGCCGGCCTCCAGCAGCACCGCGTACTCGCCGCCGCTGGTCGCCGCGGTGAGTACCTGGTCCAGCGCCGGCAGGCCGGCCGGGCCGCCGGCCCAGAGCAGGTGGCGGACCGTGAACCGGTAAGGCTCGCGGACCGCGCCGCTGCTGCGGGTCTGCCGGGACGCCCGCAGTTCCAGCGGCCAGAGGGTCAGTACGCCGGCGTCGTCGGCCGGCCGGGGCGGGCCGATCGGGACGGGTTGCCCCGCCGCCGTGGCCAGCCAGGCGGCCAGTTCGGCGGTGGCCGTCTCGATCGGTCCGCGCCCGTCGGTGCTCATCGCGGTGGGGTCCCCTGGATCCGGTAGGCGATGGCCTCGTTCCACACGTGCGGGTAGACGCCGATCTCGAAGTAGCGGGTGAACCGGTTGATTGGCGCGTTGCTGTGGTCGTGGTAGAGCAGCCACACCGGCGCGATGGTGAAGAGCACGTAGTTCGCCAGCACCAGCGGGATGTAGAGCGGGCCGAGCAGCCGGGCCTGGAAGATGTGCACGTCCTCGTGGCGCTGGATGCCCGGGCCCGAACCGGCGCAGACCGTGCCGATCGTGGTGGCGTAGCGCGGTGAGACGCCCTGCACCACGTTGACCCGGCAGCTGTGCTGCGAGGTGGCCCGGTCTAGCGAGTGCCCGAAGACCAGGTGCGCGGCCAGGTAGACGGCCCCGACCGCCGTGTTGAGCAGGCTCCAGGTGTGGTCGACCACGAAGAGGAAGACACCGCGGGCGTCCGGGCCGTACACCCGGGCGGCGGCCACCGCCCAGCCGAAGGGCGCGCCGACCAGCAGGCCCACGACGGCGCCGATCAGCAGCCCGATCGGGCCGCCGGCCCACACGCCGAACGCCGCACCGAGCAGTACGTGCACCGCCGCGCTGACGATTCCGAAGACCATGACCACACCCCCTAGACCCAGGACCGGATGATGCGCGGCTCGCGGCCCTGCGCCACCTGCGTCGGCGACGCCTGCGTCGGCTGCCGGTTGCCGGGCGGGAGCTGGTTGATGCCGAGGGCGGCGGAGAAGATGACCAGCCCGTTGAAGAACGCGATGATCCACTTTTCGGCACCGGCGTCGGTGGCGAACGCCGCCGTGAGGTAGGACAGGACGAGCGCGATGCCGATCGCTATCCACTTGCGTGCCTTGTCGCCGCTCGGGCCGATCAACCCGCCGATGACGTTGGTGGCCAGCAGCGTCGCGGCGCTCGCGCCGGTCAGGCTGCCGAGTGCGGCCCAGGTGAAGAGATCGTTCACGGCGATCCCCCCTTCGGTTGTGCGGTGGTGCCGGGGTGTGGTGATGCGTACCGACGGCCCGCACGGGTCGCCGGTGCCGGCCCGGCCACCGGACGGGGCCGGATCGGCGGGGGCGCCGCGGGCCGCTCAGCCGGAGCCCGGCGGGTTGGCCGGCGTGGCGCCCGGTGCGGCCGGGCTGCCGGGTGGTGGTGGCGCGGAGCCGGACGGTTGCCCGGGCACCGTCGGCCCAGCGGAGGCGGGCGCCGCCGGCCGCGAGCGCCGCAGCAGCAGGACGACCACGACGGCGAGCAGAAGCAGGATCACCACGCCGCCGACGACCAGCAGCCAGGGGAAGCCGCTCCCGTCGCCGCTACCGCCCGTCGGCGAGGCCGGCGCGCGCGGCGGCGCCTCGGCGAGCGCACGCAGTTCGGCCGGCTTCTCCTGGTTCGCGTCGACCTTCCAGCTGACCGAGCGCCCGTTGACCGTGCCGTTGGTGTCGAGCACCCGCCCGGGAAAGGTCACCGAAATCTCGAACGACATCAACCGCAGAAAAGCCTGCTGGTTCTGCGGATTCTGTTCGGCCACTTTCCCGCCGTATTTCTGCGGATCGAGCGGCAGGGTGAAGCGATAAAGATCGTCCTCGCGGACCAGTTTCACGCTCTCGCTGTTGAAAACGCTCAGCGCGGTCTTCCGATAGGTGATCTGGGATCCGTAGAGCTTCGCGTCCTCGTAGCGGCTCTCCTCGCCCGGCGGTAGCGCCGGGATGTTCTGGCGCAGCTCGGCGAAGCCGGCCTCGACGGTCATCTTCCGCGCGGTGAGCAGGGACTTCTGCGCGGTGAGCAGGAGTTGGCCGTCGACGGTGTCGTCGGCGTTCACGGTCAGCCCCATGTTGAGCTGCATACAGCCACTCAGGGCGGCCACCAGAGCGAGACACACCGCGACGCGGAGTGCCCTGCCGCGGCTGAATCTCGTATTCATGGAACGAGTGTGTGTGATCGCTATCACGTCAGCAGTCAGTGATCGGTCACAACCCGGTCGCCGATCTTACCCAGGAGCTGTCACGTTCGGCTGAGGCCGAAAATCGGCGAAATCGATATCCTGAGGGATTGCTCATCCTCGCCCCGCTCCAAACGGATCGAGGTCGGCGGCCGACTGTGACTAGGCTGCGCCCATGATGGTGATCTCGTGCGTCCTGTTGGTGGACCCGGACGGGCGGCTGCTGCTGCAACTGCGCGACGGACACGCGGCCTACCACCCCAACGTGTGGGGCCTGCCGGGCGGGCACGCCGAGGCGGGAGAGACCGCGGAACAGGCCGCGGAGCGTGAGCTGTGGGAGGAGACCGGCCTGCGACCCGAACAGGGGCTGCGCCTCTTCGCCCGCCAGGAACTGCCGGAGCAGGGCCGGGTGAAGCACTACTTCTGCGCGCCCACCCGGGCCCGGCAGCGGGACGTGGTGCTCGGCGAGGGGGCGGCCATCCTCTTCGTACCGGCCGCCGAGCTGCTCGACGGGCGGCCGTACACCCCGGGCACCGCCGAGGTGCTGGCCCGCTTCCTCGGCTCGCCCGAGTATCCCCGGCTGGTCACGGCGGCCGCCGGCTGATCCGACGCCCGCCGCTCACCCCTGGGCGGCGGTCGGCGGCTGCCAGTCGGCGTAGCGGGCCATGCCGCGCAGCGCGGCGCGGGCCGGGGTGAGCCGCAGCAGGGTGTCGCGCGCCGCGATGGCCAGCGGGTTGCGCAGCTGCTGACCGTAGCGGCCGGTCCGGTGGGCGGCCCGGGCGATCGCCTGGCTGCGCGGCCGGCGCTGCCGGTCGTACGCGGCCAACGCCGCCGGCACCCCGTCGGCCCCGCCGGCGCACACCGCGCCGAGCACCACCGCGTCCTCGATCGCCTGGCAGGCCCCCTGGCCCAGGTTGGGCGTCATCGCGTGCGCGGCGTCGCCGAGCAGCGCCACCCGCCCCCGCACGTACGACGGCAGCGGGGTGGCCAGGTGCAGGATGTCGTTGCGCAGCACCGCGCCGGGCGGGGTGGCGGCCAGCAGCGCCGGGATCGGGTCGTGCCAGCCGCCGAAGTGCTCCCGGACGGCCACCAGCTCGTCCGCGGCCCGCCCGCCGGGCGGCGCCTTGACCGCGCCGTACCAGTAGACCTGGCCGTCGCCGAGCGGCACCATGCCGAACTCCGCGCCCGGCCCCCAGCTGATCGCCGCCGGCAGCGGCGCCGGCCACTCGATCGCGGCCCGCCAGGCGGTCGAGCCGGCGTACGCCGGTGGCGGTGACTGCGGCCAGAGCCGGGCGCGCACCGCGCTGTTCAGGCCGTCCGCGCCCACCACCAGGTCGGCGCGGAGCGTCTGGGGGGCGCCGTCGCGGCGGTAGCGGATCCCGGCGTCGGCGGGGCCGGTGACGACGTCGAGTACCTCGGCGCTGGTGCGCAGGGCGTCGGGCGGCAGCGCCTCGCGCAGCAGGCGGTGCAGGGTGGTCCGGTGGATGCCGAGCGCGGTGGTGCCGAGCAGGCGGGCCATCTGCGCGCCGTCCACCCGGGAGAGCCAGCGCCCGGTTGAGGTGCGGATCCCGCCCGGCGTCTCGGCGTGGCCGTCCCGGCGTACCGCCGGGCCGAGCCCGAGCGCGTCCAGCCCGCGCAGCGCGTTCGCCATCAGGGTCAGCCCGGCGCCGACCTCGCGCGGTTCGGCGGCGCGTTCGCAGACCGTGACCCGCCAACCACCTCGATGCAGGGCCAGGGCGGCGGCGAGGCCACCGATCCCGCCACCGACCACCACCGCGTGCGGGTCACCCATGTCGACCACCCTTCTACGTCTGTAGAAAGGCATACTACATCCGTAGAACGCGACGGAGGAGGGCGTGTGGCCGGGCGGACGAACCGGGTGGCGGTGCTGGCCGACGCGGCCATCGAGCTGCTCGCCGAGGGAGGCATGCGAGCCCTCACCCACCGTGCCGTCGACGCCCGGGCCGGCCTGCCGCTCGGCACCACGTCGGCCTACCTGCGCACCCGGCAGGCGTTGATCGAGGCCGTGGTCCGACGCCTGGTCGACCTCGACCAGGCTGACCTGGCCGCCGGTGACCTACCCACCGGCCCGCCGCCGGTGGTGCCCGGGCCGCCGCTGCGCCCGGCCGACCTCGACAAGCTCGCCGTCGGCATCGCCGAGGTGCTGGACCGCTGGCTCACCGCCGGGCGCACCCGCACCCTGGCCCGGTACGCCTGCCTGATCGAGGCGGTGCACCGCCCGGAGCTGCGGTCGATCCTGGCCCCCGGCACCCTGCTGCGCGAGCAGGCCCGCGACCTGCTCGCCCGAGCCGGGGCGGCGGACCCGCGCCGACAGGGCGACCAGTTCGTCGCGTTCGTCGACGGGCTGCTATTCGACCGGCTGGTCGGCGCGGGTGCGCTGAGCGCCCCGGCACCGGGCAGCCCGGAGAGCCGGGCCGACCTGACCGCCGCGGTACGCACCCTGCTGCACGCCTTCGCCGCCGGATAGCAGACGATCACCTGTGGCGACGCAGTGGCGAGGAGGACGGCGATGAACCGGTGGGGCTGGCCGCGGGTCGCCGCCGGCCGGCTGCGGCACGGCTGGCGACCGGTGCTGGAGGCGACTCTGGCCGCGACCGTCGCCTGGGTGCTCGCCACCCGGCTGGTCGGGCACCCGGAGCCCTTCTTCGCCCCGGCCGCCGCGTTGATCGTCCTCGGCCAGGCCCGGGGACAGCGGCTGCGCCGCGCAGTCGAGGTGGTGCTCGGGGTGGCCGGCGGCGTGCTCGTGGCCGACCTGGTGGTCCAGGCGCTCGGCCCCGGCAGCACCTGGACGGTCTTCACTGTCATCCTGCTCACCGTCACCCTCGCCGCGGCGGTCGGCGCGACCGGTGTCAGCCTGGTGCAGGCGGCGGTCTCCGCGCTCTACCTGGTGGTGATCGCGCCGCCCACCGAGTCGCTGGTGCCGTTCCGGTTCGTCGACGCTCTGATCGGCGGCGCGGTCGCCCTCGCCGCCAGCCAACTGGTCGACGCCCGGCGACCGCTGGCCCCGCTGGTCGCCGAGGTCCGCAGCACCTTCGACGAGCTGGCCGGGGTGCTGGCCGGCATCGCCGACGCGCTGGACCGGCACGACGAGCCGGCCGCCGTGGCCGCGCTGCAGCAGGCCCGGGGGATGGACGCCCGGGTGAACCGGCTGCGCGACGGGGTACTCGCCGCCGGGGAGGCGCTCTGGCTGAACCTGCGGCGGCGACGGCACATCGGCCGGCTCCGCTCGGTGGACAGCTCGATCCGCCAGATCGACTACGCGGTACGCAACGTCCGGGTGCTCGCCCGGGCCGGGGTGACCCTGAGCCGGCTGCCGGCGCCGGCGCCCGCCGACCTCGGTGTGGCGCTGCGCTCGCTGGCCGAGGCGGTCCGCTCCGCCGGGGAGGCGCTCGCCGCCGACCTGGAGGGCCGCGACGAGATCGCCGACGGGCACGCCGCGCGGGCCGACGAGGCGGCGCTGGCCGCGGTGCGTACCGCGGGAGGGCTCTTCACCCCGGGCCGGACGCTGCCGCTCGTCATGATCATCGGGCAGGTCCGGGCGACCGCCATCGACCTGCTGCGGGGCGTCGCCGTCGACGACGACGCCGCCGTGCTGGGCCGGGTCGACCAGTCCCTGGGCCTGCCGCCGGTCTGACCCCGCACCGCCCTGGCGCTCAGGGCAGGGTGTCGAGCCAGGCGACAGCGGCCTCGCGGATCTCCGTGGGGACCTCGTGGCCGCCGGTGAACTCCTGGTAGGCCACGTCGTAGCCGAGCTCGTGCAGCCGGGGGACCAACCGGCGGCTGCACACGTCCACCGGCAGCACCCGGTCGTCCACCCCGTGCGACACGAAGACCCGGGGCTGGCCGTGGGTGACCAGCGGCGCGGCGAAGCCGGGGGAGAAGGCCACCACCCCGGTCACCAGGTCACCGTTGGTCAGCCCGAGCGAGAGGGCGTACGACGCGCCGTCGGAGAATCCGCCGAGCACCACGTCCCGGACGGGGTAGCCGGCGTAGACCGACGTCAGCAGGGAGTCGATGCGCCGCACGTCCGTCCCGAACCCCTCCACGATCATGTCCCAGCTGCTCGCCGCGGCCTGCGGCGCGACCAGCAGCAGGTGGTGCGCGTCGGCGAGCGGGAGCAGCAGGTCCAGCCCCTGCCGCGCCGACCCGCCGGCCCCGTGCAGCAACACCACGACCCGGTAGGGCTGGTCGCCGGCCGGCGCCGGGGCGTACAGCAGGGCGAACGGCTCACCGTCGGGGCCGGTCATCGGCACCAGGCCGGCGGTGGCCGGGCCGACCGGTGGCGCGGGTCGGGCGGTGAGTCGGCCGTGCCGGGACTGCTCCTCCGGCTCCCGGTGCGGCGGCGCGGGTTCGGACACGGGTGACCGCTCCTCGCTGTCGGCGGGGTGTGCGCGGCGGTTACCCGGCCGACCGCCGGTTAACCGCCGTCACCCGGGCGCGTCGGGAGCCGGTCAACCGCCGTCACCCCGGCCCGCCGACAGCCGGTCAATCACCGTCACGCGGGCCCGCCGCTCGCGGCGGTGCGAGCGCCGGCGGCTCGGCGGTGGCCTGAGCGGCCGGCCGGATCAGGCGCTGTCGCGGGGGATCAGGGCGGAGGGGAAGAGGGTCACCGGCGGGGCCGGCCGCCGCTCGAGCACCGCCTCCGCGGCGGCGGCGGCGATCCGCCCGACCGGGTGGCTCGCGGTGGTCAGCGCGGGCGTGCTCAGCTCGGCGAGTGGGATGTCGTCGAAGCCGGCCACCGCGATGTCGCCGGGCACCTGACATCCGCGCTGCCGCAGGCCGGCGATCACCCCGAGCGCGGTCGTGTCGCTGGCCGCGTAGATGGCGTCGGTGTCCGGCCAGCGCTCCAGGATCTCGCGGGCGGCCTCCCGGCCGCGGGCCGCGCTGAAGTCGCCGGGCACCAGGCGCACCGGCAGCCCGGCCTCGCGGGCCAGCCCGCGGTAGGCGCGCACCGAGCGCCCGGCGCAGATCAGCCACCGGGGGCCGGTGACCATCGCGATCCGCCGCCGGCCGGTGGCGTAGAGATGGCGCAGCACCTGCGTCGCGCCGGCGCCGTTGTCGATGTCGTAGGCGGGCACCGTCGGCGAGCCGATGCCGATGGACACGACCCGCCCGCGCAGTGACCGGGGCACCGCGTCGAGCACCGGCTTGGTGGTGTTGACCAGCACCATGCCGCGGATCCCCCGGTCGGCGGTCAGCCGGCGCAGCGTCTGCGGGGCGTGCCGGGGCAGCCAGTGCAGCGTCACCCCGAGCCCGTGCGGGGTGCAGACCCGGGCGGCGGCGGCCACCACCCGGTCCAGGTAGGGGTCGTCGAGGACGGCGGCGGTGGTGCCGACGACGGCCACGGCCAGCCGGACCCCGGAGCCGCGCACCAGTGCCCGGGCGGCCGGGTCGGGCACGTAGCCGAGCTGGTCGGCCGCGGCGGCGACCCGGTCACGCGCGGCCGGCGAGGCGGAGCCGGTGCCGGCGAGCACCCGGGACGCCGTCGAGCGCGAGAGCCCGGCAACCCGGGCGACGTCCTCCAGGGTGGCCGGTCGCGTTGCCGGTGCGGTCATGACGTCCTCCCCAACTCCCATCACGGGTGCCGGTGGGCATCATCTCCCGTGGGTGTGACGAAAGGTAAGGGGCGGGACCGGGTTGTCGTGAGAGCGCTCTCAGGTGTGCGATCGTCCGGAGAGCCGTAACGAGGAGAGGAACCGCCCGCGTGAGCGCCGCCACCACATCGCCCGTCGACCCGGCGAGCCCGCCAGCCGTACCCCGGACGGTGCGCACCGCCCGGACGGCCGTCGCCGTCGTGTTCGCCCTCAACGGGCTGGCCGTGGCCACCTGGTTCTCCCGGGTGCCGGCGGCCCGTGAGGAGCTGGGGCTCAGCGCCGGACAGCTCGGCCTGCTGCTGCTGGCCCTGTCAGCCGGCGCGCTGCTCGCGATGCCCACCGCCGGGCTGCTCAGCCAGTGGCTCGGCGCGGCCCGCACGGTGATGTTCGCCACCGGGCTGGTCGCGCTCGGACTGGTCGTCGCCGGGCTGGCCGCCGGGCTCGCCGGCTCGACCGTCGGCGTCGCGGTGGGCCTCTTCGCCTTCGGCTACGGCTCCGGCAGCTGTGACGTCGCGATGAACGTCGAGGGTGCGACGGTCGAGCGGCGCCTGGGCCGTACGATCATGCCCCGCTTCCATGCCGCCTGGAGCCTCGGCTCGGTGGCCGGGGCGGGCCTCGGCGCCGGGGCGGCCCGGCTCGGCGTGCCGGTCGACGCTCACCTGGCCGCCATCGCGGCGCTGGTGCTGCTCGGCACGCTGGCCGGCGCCCGGCACTTCCTGCCGCCCGCCGAGACCGGGCCGGCGGCGACGCCGGCCGGCGGACGGCGGGACCTGCTCGCCGCCTGGCGGGAGCCGCGCACCCTGCTGGTCGGCCTGCTGGTCCTGGTGATGGCGTTCACCGAGGGCAGCGCGAACGACTGGCTGGCGGTCGCCTTCATCGACGGTCGCGACCTCAGCGAGGCGGCCGGCGCGGCCGTGTTCGGCGTCTTCGTGCTGGGCATGACCATCGGCCGCACCGCCGGCACCGTCGCGCTGGACCGGTGGGGACGGGTGCCCGTGCTGATCGGCACGATCCTGCTGGCCACCCTCGGCGCGCTGCTGGCCATCCTGGCCGGCTCGGGGCCGGTGGCGATCGCCGGGGTAGCCCTCTGGGGGTTGGGCGCGTCGCTCGGCTTCCCGGTCGGAATGAGCGCGGCCGCCGACGAGGAGGAGAAGGCGGCGGCCCGGGTCAGCGTGGTGGCGGTGATCGGTTACACCGCGTTCCTCGGCGGCCCGCCGCTGCTCGGGATGCTCGGCGACCGGGTGGGCACCCTGCACGCACTGCTCGTGGTGCCGCTGCTGCTGGTGCCGACCCTGGCGCTGGTGCCGGCGCTGCGCCCGGTGCGTCCAGTGAAACAAAGCTAACCCGGATCGGCGTCCGGCGGTATCGGGTGCGCGGCCGACTGCGCCGCACACCGCCGCTGGCTAGGGTCGCCGGATGCCAATCGACGAGATCACCGCGGCCTCCGCGGGCGCCTGGACTCTGGGCGACCGCACCGTCAACCGGATGGGCTTCGGCTCGATGCGGATCACCGCCGACCCGGACCGCGAACACGCCGTGGCGGTGCTACGACGGGCGGTCGAGCTCGGCGTGAACCACATCGACACCGCCGCGTTCTACGTCTCGCCCGGCGGCACGCTGCGGGTCGGCAGCGGGCCGGCCCGGTACGCCACCGAGCTGATCCGTGCCGCGCTCGCCCCGTACCCCGAGGAGTTGGTGATCGCCACGAAGGTCGGACCCGGGTACGACCCGGCGACCGGCTTCCAGGAGGCGCGCACCCCCGCCCAGCTGCGCGCCCAGGTCGAGGAGAACCTGCGCCGGCTCGGCCGGGACCACCTCGACCTGGTGAACCTGCGGATGTACCGCGGCCCCGCCGCGGCCCCGCTGGCCGAGCGGTTCGGCGTCCTGGCCGAGCTGCGCGACGCCGGGCTGATCCGGCACCTGGGGCTGTCCAACGTCCGCCCCGAACACCTCGAGGAGGTACGCGACATCGCCCCGGTGGTCTGCGTGCAGAACGCGTACGGGGTGGACTCCTACCGGGAGGACGACGCATTCGTGCGGCTCTGCGGCGAGCGCGGGATCGCGTACGTGCCGTTCTTCGCGCTGGCTGGTACGCGCCGGGAGGCGGGCGCGACGGCCGAGACGAACGAGGCGGTGCTCGCCGTGGCCCGCGCCCACGGCGTCACCGCGCACCAGGTGCGGCTGGCCTGGACCCTGCACCAGGGGCCGCACGTGCTGGCCATTCCCGGCACCGGAAACCCGGCCCACCTGACGGCCAACATCGCCGCCGCCGCGCTCCGGCTCACCAGCGACGACCTGGCCCGTCTCGGCTGACCGGTCCGGCACACGCACGCTCCGGCCGGGCCCCGGCTCGCCCGGCCGGAGCGGTGTGCGGACGCCCACGTCCCGAGTGGCCACTAGTCGCGCAGCCAGATCCGCAGCGGCCCGGTGCGGGTGAAGCCGACCCGCAGGGCCGGGTCGAGGTCGGGCCCGGACTCGTAGCCGACCAGCGGGACCCCGGGCCGGGCCGCGCAGACGCCGGCCCAGATCTCGGCCAGGTCGACGCCGGTGGCGAAGACGTTGGAGACGCCGGTCTCGGTGCCGCTGCGGTTGAGCACCGCGCCGCCGGCCACCGAGCCGTCGGCCGCGTGCCGGGCGAGCACGGTCACCCGCGGGTCGGCCAGCAGCGGCGGCCGGAACAGCTCGCCCCCGCCGTGCGCGGCGGCCCAGGTGGTCAGTTCCTGCGCCGAGGTGACCGGGGTCAGCGGTGCGGCGGCAGGGGCGGCGCTCGGCGGCCGGTGGATCCATTCGGCGGCGAAGAGCACCCGGAAGCCGTACGGCCCGAGGTCGAGGTCGGCGAAGCTGTCCTTCACGGACGCGCCGGGGCCGGCGTCGATGCGGTCCAGCAGGGTGTCGGCGGCCACGCCGGGTCGCAGGGTCACCGCGTCCGGGTACCAGGGTGGGGAGCGCCGCGGCACCGACCAGGCGTCCGGGTCGACGCGGCCCGTCAGGCCGTGGCTGGCGCAGACGATGTCGCACCACTCGGCGTTGTTTCGCGCCCCCATCCGCGCCCCCGACACGGCCTGACCCTAGCCCGGCCGGCCGGGGTCGTCCTCCGCGACCCGTCCGGGTGGTCCCGGCCCGCTCGGCCGGTGCGGTGCGCGGGCGGTCAGCGCGCTCCCATGCCGCTCGCAGCGGATTTCCAGCAAACGGTGCTGCACTGGGGGGAAGGTCGAGGAGAGGAGTCGGGCATGGGCTGGTTCAACCGGCGGTCCCGCGGCACCGAAGGGACCCCGACGAAGCTGGACCGGGAGGCGACCCGGGACGATCTCGCCGCGCTGGAGGAGTTCGTCGCCTCCCGGCAGGGAGTGGAGTTCTACCTGGAGCCGGAGACCACCGCCACCGACACCACCGTGGTGGCGATCGCCCACGACGGCGAGTGGATCCGCCGCCGCACCGGCTCGCCGCGGGCGGCGGCCGCCATCGCCCGCCGGCGCGCGGTTCCGCTGTACGAGGCCGCCCGCACCGGTTACCCGGAGCGCATGCGCGCCTGGAACCGGGCCCACCCGGAGCGGCGGGCCCGCTGACCGCGCCGGCCCCGCCGTGGGTCAGCCGGCGTCGACGGCCGCCCGGGTCTGCTCCAGGGTCATCGGTTCGCCGTGGCTGGAGACGTACCAGTGGTAGTCGTCGTCGAGCAGCCGGTTCACCAGCGCGAGGTCGAGACCGTCGTCGGGCCGGCGCAGGTGCGCCGGTGGTGGGTAGTAGGAGTCGCCGAGCAGCATGACGCCGGAGTCGGGCACCAGCACCACGGTCGAGTCCGGCGCGTGCCCGCCGCCGACGTGCTGTAGCCGTACTCCGACCGGTAGGTCGCAGGTGTCGGCGAAGGTGCGGGTCGGCGGCAGCACCGTGAAGTCTTCCCACGAGTCGACGGCGAACGCCCGGGCCCGGAAGCTCGGCGCGAGTCGCGGATTGTCCCGGACCTGCTCGCGCAGGTAGCGGTGGCTCCACGGTCGAGCCGCCTCCGCGCGGAGCAGCTCGGCGCCGGCGACGTGGCCCACGATCTCCACCTCCGGCCAGGCGCAGGCGCCCCAGACGTGGTCCCAGTGATGGTGGGTGTAGACCAGCCAGCGCGGCGGCGGCAGCCCGGCCGCCGCCAGCGCGGCGCGGATCTCGCGGGCGTGCGCCGGGCTCTGGCCCGCGTCGATCATCACACTGCCGCGTTCGTCGGCCACCACGGCGACGCCGGCCTGGACGGCGCCGGGGTCCGGATCGCCGGGGCAGATCCAGACACGGCCGGCGAGATGGTGGAACTGCATGGCGATGATGCCGTCATCCCCCGTTTCAGGTCGGGCCGATCACTCGGCGACCGGCCCGATGCTAGCCGGACGATTGGCGACCCCCGCTCCCGCCAGCCATTCCGCCCGGCCGGCCCGCCTGCGCGGCCCCTCGCTCTGCTTCAGCGCAGGCAACGAAAAGGCGCCGCCACTGTCGCCTCTGCTGAAGCAGAGCAAAGGGCGCGTGGCATTGATCCCGGGCATCGTCCGAACTGGACGGCGCGCTCAGCCGATCGTTGTTGATCGATGGCTGGCGTGGGTGTCGAGCGGCCGGGGGCGGCGTTGACCGGCGCTGGAGAGGTGTGGCAGCATTCGCGGCCTGACGGCAGTGAAGGAAGCCGGTGCGATTCCGGCGCGGTCCCGCCACTGTCACCGGGGAGCGATCCCCCCTCGTGAGTCACGGCCGTGCGTGCACGGTTGGAAGGCCGGGGGTGAGCGTCGATCTGGGAGCCAGGATACTTCGGCCGTCGGGATGTGCCCCAGGGCGTGGACACCCGAGGAGGACCCGATGACGCACCGCGTCTGCATTGCCGATGAGATCCGCCGCGACCGGCCCGGACGCGCCAACGCGCCCACGATGAGCCGCGCCGGCGTACCCACGATCAGCCGCACCGGCACGCTGCCGCCCGGCCGGGCCACCGAGCCCGCAGCCGGCCGCACCGCCCGCTGAGTTCCGCGCCGCGCCGCCCGGCGACACCGGCCCGTCGCCGGTGAACCGGGCGCCCGCTCGCCGCATTCGCTGAACCCGCGCCCACCCGCCCCGCCCGACCGCCGCCGCGACCGGACGGGCGTTACTCTCCGGAGCTTTCCGTGCGCACCCTGCTGCTCTCCACCGCCGACACCGACCTGCTGGCGGCCCGTGCCAGCGGCGCCGACTACCGGTTGGCCAACCCCGCCCGGCTCGA
Organism: Micromonospora sp. NPDC051006; assembly: GCF_044456245.1. Classification (NCBI taxonomy): domain Bacteria; kingdom Bacillati; phylum Actinomycetota; class Actinomycetes; order Micromonosporales; family Micromonosporaceae; genus Micromonospora; species Micromonospora sp. NPDC051006. Next base: position 143,038 of record NZ_JBITFP010000014.1, on the reverse strand, counting down.
CGCCGACGCCGTGCCGGCGCTGCTCGACGGCGTCGACCTCGCCGTCGTACGGCTGCTCGGCGGCCGCCCGGCGTGGCCGGACGGGCTCGCCGCGGTGCTCGACTCCGGCGTGCCGACGGTCGTGCTCGGCGGCGAGGCGGTGCCCGACGCGGAGCTGATGGCGGCCTCCACCGTGCCCTCCGGAGTGGTCACCCAGGCGCTGTCCTACCTCGTGGAGGGCGGCCCGGAGAATCTGGCCCAGCTCGCCCACTTCCTCTCCGACACGGTGCTGCTCACCGGCGAGGGCTTCGCGCCGCCCGCGCCCACCCCGGCCTACGGCGTGCACGGCGACCGGGCCGCGGCCGGCGGAGCCGGCGACCGGCCGACGATCGGCATCGTGTTCTACCGGGCGCACGCGCTCGCCGGGAACACCGCCTTCGTCGACACTCTCGCCGACGCGGTCCGGGCGGCCGGCGGTGAGCCGTTGCCCGTCTACTGCGGTTCGCTGCGCGGGCTGACCGCCGACGCCGGCCCGATCGGGCTGCTCGCCCGCTGCGACGCGCTGCTGGTCACCGTCCTCGCGGCCGGCGGCACGGTCGCCGCGGACGCCTCCGGCGGCGGCGATCCCGACGCCTGGGACGTCGGCGCGCTCGCCGCTCTCGACGTGCCGGTGATCCAGGCGCTCTGCCTGACCAGCACCCGCGAGCAGTGGGCCGGTTCGGACGCCGGACTGTCCCCCCTGGACGCCGCCATGCAGGTGGCCGTTCCCGAGTTCGACGGCCGGATCATCACCGTGCCGTTCTCGTTCAAGCAGATCGACGCCGACGGCCTCTCGGTCTACGCCGCCGACCCGGAGCGCGCCGCCCGGGTCGCCGGCATCGCGGTCCGGCAGGCCCGGCTGCGCCGGCTGCCGAACGCCGAGAAGCGGCTGGCGGTGGTGCTCAGCTCCTACCCGACCAAGCACTCCCGGGTCGGCAACGCGGTCGGCCTGGACACCCCGGCCTCCGCGGTGCGGCTGCTCGCCGCGCTCGCCGAGGCCGGCTACCACCTGGGCGACGGCCCGGCCCCCGACGACGGGGACGCGCTGATCCACGCCCTGATCGCCGCCGGCGGCCACGACGTCGAATGGCTCACCCCGGAACAGCTCGCCGCCGCCGAGGCGCGGGTGCCCGGCGGGGTGTACCGGCGCTGGTTCGAACAGCTACCGAGCGCCCTGCGGGAACGGATGCGGGCGCACTGGGGCGAGCCGCCCGGCGAGCTGTACACCGACGGCGGTGACCTGGTGCTCGCCGGGCTGCGCTTCGGCAACGTGGTGCTGCTCATCCAGCCGCCACGGGGCTTCGGTGAGAACCCGATCGCCATCTACCACGATCCGGACCTGCCGCCCAGCCACCACTACCTGGCCGCGTACCGCTGGCTCGCCGCACCCCCGGCCGACGGCGGCTTCGGCGCCGACGCGGTGGTGCACCTCGGCAAGCACGGCACCCTGGAATGGCTGCCCGGCAAGGGCCTCGGGCTTGCCGCCGACTGCGCCCCGGACGCCGTTCTCGACGACCTACCCCTGGTCTACCCGTTCATCGTCAACGACCCCGGCGAGGGCACCCAGGCCAAGCGGCGGGCCCACGCCGTGGTGGTCGACCACCTGGTCCCGCCGATGGCCCGCGCCGAGACGTACGGCGAACTGGCGAAACTGGAGCAACTGCTCGACGAGTACGCCACCGTCCAGGCGCTCGACCCGGCCAAGGTGCCGACCGTGCGGGCGCAGATCTGGGACCTGGTGCGCGCCGCCGAGCTGCACCACGACCTGCACGCCGAGCAGATGCCCGCCGCCGAGGAATTCGACGACTTCGTGCTGCACCTCGACGGCTACCTCTGCGAGGTCAAGGACGTGCAGATCCGCGACGGCCTGCACATCCTCGCCGCTGCGCCCACCGGCGAGCCCCGGGTCAACCTGGTCCTCGCCGTGCTGCGCGCGCCGCAGGTCTGGGGCGGCAGCCGGGTCCTGCCCGGCCTGCGCCAGGCCCTGGCCACCAGCTACGACCTCGACGAGATGACGCTGCTCGCCGCTCCCGGCGAGCGGCTGACCGTGCCCGTGGCGCTGACCGACACCGTGGACGGGCCGGCCGCGACCGCCGCCGACGCGGTCGACCTGATCGAGGCCCTGGCGCGCCGGCTGGTCGTCGGCATGGAGACCCTCGACTGGGACCCCGCGCAGGTCGAGCCGGTGGTCACCGAGGTGACCGGCCGGGCGATCCCGGAAGCGGCCGCGGTGCTCCGGTTCGCCGCGACCGAGTTGGTGCCCCGGTTGGCGCGGACCACCGACGAACTGACCAACACCCTGGCCGCGCTGGACGGCCGGTTCGTCCCGCCCGGACCCTCCGGCTCGCCCACCCGGGGGCTGGTCAACGTCCTGCCGACCGGCCGCAACTTCTACTCCGTCGACCCGAAGGCGATCCCCAGCCGCAACGCCTGGGACGTCGGGGTGGCCCTCGCCGACTCGCTGCTGGCCCGGCACTTGGCCGACACCGGGGCGTACCCCCGGTCGGTCGGGCTGACCGTCTGGGGCACCAGCGCGATGCGGACCCAGGGCGACGACATCGCCGAGGTGCTGGCCCTGCTCGGCTGCCGCCCCACCTGGGACGACCGCTCCCGCCGGGTCACCGGCGTCGAGGTGGTGCCGCTGCCCGAGCTGGGCCGCCCCCGCATCGACGTCACCGTCCGGATCTCCGGCTTCTTCCGCGACGCCTTCCCGCACGTGGTGGCGCTGCTCGACGACGCCGTCCGGCAGGTCGCCGCCCTGGACGAGCCGGCCGAGCAGAACTTCGTCCGCGCCCACGTGGCCGCCGACGTGGCCGAGCACGGTGACGAGCGGCGGGCCACCGCCCGGATCTTCGGCTCCAAGCCGGGGGCGTACGGAGCGGGCCTGCTGCCGCTGATCGACGCCCGGAACTGGCGCAGCGACGCCGACCTGGCCGAGGTGTACGCCGTCTGGGGCGGCTACGCCTACGGCCGTGGGCTGGACGGGCGGGAGGCGCGGGCCGACATGGAACGCTCCTTCGCCCGGATCGCGGTGGCGGTGAAGAACCAGGACACCCGGGAGCACGACATCGTCGACTCCGACGACTACTTCCAGTACCACGGCGGCATGGTGGCGATGGTCCGGCACCTCACCGGCGCCGCGCCGGCCGCGTACGTGGGTGACTCGGCGATGCCGCACGACGTGCGCACCCGGACGCTGGGCGAGGAGACCCGCCGGGTGTTCCGCGCCCGGGTGGTCAACCCGAAGTGGATCGCCGCGATGCGCCGGCACGGCTACAAGGGCGCCTTCGAACTCGCCGCCACGGTGGACTACCTGTTCGGCTACGACGCCACCGCCGGCGTGGTGGACGACTGGATGTACGAGCACCTGGCCGCCGCGTACGTCTTCGACCCGGCCACCCGCGAGTTCCTCGAGGAGTCCAACCCGTGGGCGCTGCGGGGCATCACCGAGCGGCTGCTCGAGGCCGCCGACCGCCGGCTCTGGGCGGAGCCCGACCCGGCCACCCTGGAGCGGCTGCGCGAGACGTACCTGGTTACCGAGGGCGACCTGGAGGACCGGGCATGACCAGCTATCCGTTCAGCGCCGTGCTCGGCATGGACGACATGCGTCTCGCCCTGCTGCTCAACGCGGTCAGCCCGGCCATCGGCGGGGTGCTGGTCCGGGGCGAGAAGGGCACCGCGAAGTCCACCGCGGTGCGGGCCCTGGCGGCGTTGCTGCCGCCGGTCGAGCAGGTCGCAGGCTGCCGGTTCGCCTGCGACCCGGCCGCGCCCGACCTGGGCTGCCCGGACGGCCCGCACCCGGCCGGGCCCGCCGCCGAGCGCCGCCCGGCCCGACTGGTAGAGCTGCCGGTCGGCGCCGCCGAGGACCGGGTGGTCGGTTCGCTGGACCTGGAGAAGGCCCTCGGCGCGGGGGTACGCGCCTTCGAGCCGGGCCTGCTCGCCGCCGCGCACCGCGGGGTGCTCTACGTCGACGAGGTCAATCTGCTCCACGACCACCTGGTCGACCTGCTGCTCGACGCGGCCGCGATGGGGCGCAGCCACGTCGAGCGGGAGGGCGTCTCGGTCAGCCACGCGTCCCGCTTCCTGCTGGTCGGGACGATGAACCCGGAGGAGGGGGAGCTGCGCCCGCAGCTGCTCGACCGGTTCGGGCTCACCGTCGAGGTGGGTGCCAGCCGGGACCCGGCGGTCCGGGTCGAGGTGGTCCGCCGCCGGCTCGCCGCCGACGCCGACCCGGCCGGCTTCGCCGCCCGCTGGGCCGACGCCGACGCCGAGGTCGCCCGGCGGGTCGCGGCGGCCCGCGACCGGCTCGACCGGGTGCTGCTGCCGGACGCCGCGCTGCGCCAGATCGCGGAGGTCTGCGCCGCGTTCGACGTGGACGGGATGCGCGCCGACATCGTCACCGCCCGCACGGCGCTCGCGCACGCCGCCTGGCACGGCCGGGACCGGGTCACCGTCGACGACGTCCGGGTGGCCGCCCGGCTGGCGCTCCCGCACCGCCGCCGGCGGGACCCGTTCGACACACCCGGGCTGGACGAGAAGCGACTCGACGAGGCCCTGGACCGGGCCCGCGACGACGACCCCGACGACGACCCGCCGGGTGGTGGCGGCTCCGGCGGTCCCGACGACCCGTCCGGCGGCCCGGGTGGCGGCAGCCCCGAAGCCGGCGGCCCCGCAGCTGGCGACCCGGACGGTCGCGGCGGCGCCAGCCCCGACGGCGCCGACGGGCAGCAGCGCGACGGCGGTACCGACCCGGGCCAGCCCGACGGCTCGTCCGCCGACGGCCAACGCGACGGCGGGCAGCACCCGGGCGCCGACGGCACCGGTTCCGACGAGACAGGCCCCGACGAGACCGGCCCGGCGGCCGGCGAACCGGCCCGGCCCGGGTCCGGTGACGGCCAGCCGGTGGCCGTACCCCAGGGCGGACTGAAGGCCCGGCTGCTCACCGCCCCCGGGGTCGGCGACGGGGTGCCGGGGCGACGGTCCCGCGCCCGCACCGGACGGGGCCGGACCACCGGAGCGCGGATCCCGGCCGGTGGCCGGGCCGGCGCGCTGCACCTGCCCGCCACCGTCCGCGCCGCCGCTCCGCAACAGGCGACCCGCGGCCGCAACGCCGGCGGCCCGCTGCGGCTGCGCCCGGCCGACCTGCGGGAGGCGGTCCGTGAGGGGCGCGAGGGCAACCTGGTGCTCTTCCTGGTCGACGCCAGCGGGTCGATGGGCGCCCGGCACCGGATGACCGCCGTCAAGGGCGCGGTGCTCGCCCTGCTCACCGACGCCTACCAGCGGCGGGACAAGGTTGCCGTGGTCTCCTTCCGGGGCGCCGGCGCGCAGACCCTGCTGCCGGCCACCTCGTCGGTGCTCGCCGCCTCGGCCCGCCTCGCCGAGCTGCCCACCGGGGGGCGCACCCCGCTCGCCGAGGGCCTGCTCGCCGCCACCGAGCTGCTGCGGGTGGAGCGGCTGCGCGACCCGCGCCGACGGCCGCTGGTGCTGGTGCTCACCGACGGCCGGGCCACCGCCGGCGACCGGCCGCTGCCACGCGCCGCCCGGGCCGCGGCCGCGCTCGCCGCCACCGGCGCCCCGTGCGTAGTCGTCGACTGCGAGACCGGCCCGGTCCGCCTCGGCCTCGCCGGCCGCCTCGCCGCCCAACTGGGCGCCGAGCACCACCCGCTCGATCAGATCACCACCGCACCGCTCACCGACCTCGCCACCCGCCGTGCCACCGTCACCGACCACGACCGCCGAAGGAGCGCCGCCTGATGCCGCAGGGGAAGCCGTCCCACGTGCCCGCCGACGGGCTGACCACCCGGCAGCGGCGCAAGCGACCCCTGCTGGTCGTGCACACCGGACAGATGAAGGGCAAGTCGACGGCGGCGTTCGGCCTGGCGCTGCGCGCCTGGACCGCCGGGCTGCCGGTCGGGGTGTTCCAGTTCGTCAAGAGCGCCAAGTGGCGGGTGGGGGAGGAGAACGCCTTCCGCGCCTTGGGCGAGGTGCACGAGCGCACCGGCCAGGGCGCCCCGGTGGCCTGGCACAAGATGGGCGAGGGCTGGTCCTGGATCCAGCGCGGCGACGAGGCCGACCACGCCGCCGACGCCCTGGAGGGGTGGCGGCAGATCCAGCGCGACCTCGCCGCGCAGCGCTACGGGCTCTATGTGCTCGACGAGTTCACCTACCCGATGAAGTGGGGCTGGGTGGACGTCGACGAGGTGGTCGCCACCCTCGCCGCCCGGCCCGGCTTCCAACACGTGGTGATCACCGGACGCGACGCCGACCCCCGGCTGGTCGAGGCGGCCGACCTGGTCGCCGAGCTGACCAAGGTCAAGCACCCGATCGACGTCGGCCAGAAGGGCCAGAAGGGCATCGAGTGGTGACCTCGCGGGAGCTGCCGCGGGTGGTGGTCGCCGCACCGGCCAGCGGGCACGGCAAGACCACGGTGGCCACCGGGCTGCTCGCCGCGCTGCGCCGCCGTGGCCTGACGGTCAGCCCGCACAAGGTCGGACCGGACTACATCGACCCCGGCTACCACGCGCTCTCCGCCGGCCGGCCCGGCCGCAACCTCGACCCCTGGCTGGTCGGCGCGGAGCGCATCGCACCGCTGCTGCGCCACGGCGCGAGCACGCCGACGCCGGCCGACATCGCGGTGATCGAGGGCGTGATGGGGCTGCACGACGGCGCCGTCGGCCGGCGCGGGTACGCGTCCACCGCGCACGTCGCCCAGCTGGTCGAGGCCCCGGTGCTGCTGGTGCTGGACACCACCGCCCAGGGCCGCTCGGCGGCGGCGCTGACCCTGGGCATGGCCGCCTTCGACCGCCGGGTACGCATCGGCGGGGTGATCCTCAACCGGGTCGGCTCGCCCCGGCACGAGAAGCTGCTGCGCGACGCCCTCGCCGAGGTCGACGTGCCGGTGCTCGGGGCGGTCGCCCGGGCCGGCGAGGTCGCCGCGCCGTCGCGACACCTCGGGCTGGTGCCGGTCGCCGAGCGGACGCCCGAGTCGGTCGCGGTCGTGACCGCGCTGGCCGACCTCGTCGAGTCCACCGTGGACCTCGACGCGGTGCTCGACCTGGCCCGTAGCGCGCCGCCGCTGACCGCGCCGGCCTGGGATCCGCGCGCCGAGGTGGGCGGCCCGGTCGGCGCCGGCCGTCCGGTGGTCGCGCTCGCCGGTGGCGCCGCCTTCACCTTCTCCTACGCCGAGACCGCCGAGCTGCTCACCGCGGCCGGCGCCACCGTCGCCACCGTGGACCCGCTGCGCGATTCCGCGCTGCCCGCCGGCACCCGCGCGGTGGTCATCGGCGGCGGCTTTCCCGAGGCGTACGCGGACCAGCTGGCCGCCAACACCGCGCTCCGCGCCGAACTGGCCGACTTCACCGGCCCGGTGGTCGCCGAGTGCGCCGGGCTGCTCTACCTCGGCCGCGCCCTGGACGGCGTGCCGATGTGCGGCCGGCTCGACCTCACCGCCCGGATGACCGGCACGCTCACCCTCGGCTACCGCGAGGCGGTGGCCGCCGCCGACTCTGCGGTCACCCGCTCCGGCGAGCCGGTACGCGGCCACGAGTTCCACCGCACGGTCACCGACCCGGCGCACGGCGAACGGCCGGCGTGGCGCTGGGACGGCGCCGCGCACGGCTTCGTCACCGGCCAGGTGCACGCCTCCTACCTGCACACCCACTGGGCGGGCCAGCCGGCGGCCGCCCGCCGGCTGGTCGAGGCGGCGACCCGGTGAGCGCGGCGGAGCAGGTCCGGCCGGGCGTGACCGACACCGATGCCGGGCGCGACGCCGGGCGGGTCCGGCCGCGTGTGGTGGCCACGCTGACCGGGGTGGGCGTCGGGCCGGGTGATCCCGAGCTGCTCACCGTCAAGGCGGTTCGGGTGCTGCGCGAGGCCGACGTGGTGTTCGTACCCGTGCTGGACCGGCACGCCGCGGACGCCGACGCGGCCCCCGGCCGGGCCGAGACCACCGTGCGCGCGCACCTGGCCGCGGCCCGGCTGCGCCGGCTGCCGTTCGCCCTCGACGACCGGGGCGGGGTGACCGCCCGCCGGCAACGGGCCTGGGACGAGGCCGCCCGCACGGTGGCCGACGCGGTGGACGGCGGCGCCCGCGCGATCGCCTTCGCCACCATCGGCGACCCGAACGTCTACTCCACCTTCGGCTACCTGGCCGAGGGGGTCCGGGCGCTGCGTCCGGCGGTCGAGGTGCGCACGGTGCCCGGCGTCACCGCGATGCAGGACCTCGCCGCGCGCAGCGGCGTGCCGCTCTGCGCGGGGCGCGAGCCGCTGACCCTGCTGCCGGCCACCGCCGGGCTGGCGCTCTTCGAGGACGCCCTGGCCGGGCCGGGCACGGTGGTCGCCTACAAGGGCTGGCGCCGGCACCCGGAGCTGGTCGCCGCACTGCGCCGGCACGACCGCCTCGCCGACGCAGTGCTGGGCCGGGGCCTCGGCCTGCCTGACGAACGGATCGGCCCGGTCGCCGCCGCCGAGGACGACCTGCCGTACCTGTCGACGCTGCTCGTCCCGGCCCGCCGGGACGGTCGGGGAGGAAAGTTGTGACCAGCGAGCACGCCAGCGCCCCGACGGGCACCGTCTGGTTCGTCGGTGCCGGCCCGGGCGCCGCGGACCTGCTGACCCTGCGCGCCGCCCGGGTCATCGGCGCCGCCGACATCGTGATCTGGGCGGCCAGCCTGGTGCACGCCGACGTGCTCGCGCACGCCCGGCCCGGCGCCGAGATCGTCGACTCCGCGCAGCTGCCGATCGAGGGGGTGCTGCCGCTCTACCGGCGGGCCGCCGCCGAGGGGCTGACCGTGGCCCGGATCCACTCCGGCGACCCGGCGCTCTGGGGCGCGGTGCAGGAGCAGCTCGACCTCTGCCGGGCGCTCGGCCTGGCGGTGGAGATCGTGCCCGGGGTGTCGTCGTTCACCGCGGTCGCCGCGATCGTCGGCCGGGAACTCACCATCCCCGAGGTGGCCCAGTCGGTCATCCTCACCCGCCTCGAAGGCGGCAAGACCCCCATGCCGGCGGGGGAGCGGGTCCGCGACTTCGCCCTCCACGGCACCACCATGGCGCTCTTCCTCTCCGCCGCCCGCTCCGGGCAGGTGCAGGCCGAGCTGCTGGCCGGAGGCTACCCGGCGGACACCCCCGCGGTCGTCGCCTACCAGGCGACCTGGCCGGACGAGCTGGTGGTGCGCTGCACGGTCGGCACCCTGGCGGCGACGGTCAAGGCGCACAAGCTCTGGAAGCACACGCTCTTCCTGGTCGGACCGGCGCTCGCCGCCAGCGGCACCCGCTCACACCTCTACCACCCCGGGCACTTCCACACCTTCCGCCGGGCCGAGCCCGCCGCCCGCGCCGAGCTGCTCCGGGCCCGCGGTGGGGACGGCGACGACCCGGCCGGCGGGCCGGCGTGATGTACGCCGAGCCGCCGCTGCGCGAGCCGGATCTGCCGCGTACCGCCAAGGTCCGGCCCACCGCGCTGCGCACCGGCTGGACCACCGGGGCCTGCGCCACGGCGGCGGCGAAGGCGGCGTTGACCGCGCTGGTCTCCGGCGAGCCGCAGCGGGAGGTGGAGATCGGGCTTCCCGCCGGGCGCCGGGTCAGCTTCCCGGTCGCCCGCTGCGAGCTGACCCCCGGCCCGCCCGCCCGCGCCGAGGCGGTGGTCGTCAAGGACGCCGGTGACGACCCGGACGTCACCCACGGCGCCGAGCTGACCGCGACCGTGCACTGGGGCGCGGGCCCCGGACTGCGCCTGGCCGGCGGCCCCGGCGTCGGCACCGTCACCAAGCCCGGCCTGGGCCTGGTGGTCGGCGGGCCCGCGATCAACGACACCCCCCGGCAGATGATCAGCGCGGCGGTGGCCGAGGTGGTCGACCTGACCAAGGTCGGCGTGCGGGTGGTGATCAGCGTGCCGGGTGGCGAGATCATGGCGCGCAAGACCACCAACCGGCGACTCGGCATCGTCGGCGGCATCTCGATCCTCGGCACCACCGGGATCGTCCGGCCGTTCTCCACCGCCTCCTGGCGGGCAAGCGTGGTGCAGGCGGTGCACGTGATGGCCGCCCAGGGGGAGCGGACCGTGGTGCTCTGCACCGGCGGGCGTACCGAGCGGGCCGCCCGGGCGCTGCTGCCCGAGCTGCCCGAGGTCTGCTTCGTCGAGGTCGGCGACTTCACCGGCGCCGCGGTCACCGCCGCCGTCGCCGACGGCCTGACCGGGGTGGTCTTCGTCGGGATGGCCGGCAAGCTGGCCAAGCTCGCCGCGGGCGTGCTGATGACCCACTACACCCGCTCCAAGGTGGACCTCTCCCTGCTCGGGTCGGTCACCGCCGAGGCCGGCGGCGGGCCCGAGCTGGTCGCCGCGGTCACCGAGGCGAACACCGGCCGGCACGCGTACGAGCTGTGGGACGCCGCCGGGCTGCTCACCCCCGCCGGGGACCTGCTCTGCAGACGGGTCCGCGCGGTGCTGCGCCGCTTCGCCGAGAGCGAGGTGGCCGTCGACGTGGCAATGGTCGACTTCGCCGGCTCCCGGGTGGTCGCCTCCTCGGGCCGGTGGGCGGCATGACCGATCCGTCGCGTCCGCTCGCCGACCCGACCGCCGGATCCCACGGCGGGCCGGCCCGGGGCGGGGTGACCGTCGTCGGGATCGACGCCGATGGGCGCCCGGCGAACCCGGGGCTGGTCGAGGCGTTGGCCGGGGCGGGGCTGGTGGTAGGTGCGGCCCGGCACCTCGCCGGGGCGCCGCTGCCGCCCGACTGCGCCACCGTCGTCCTGGGGCCGCTCGCCCCGGCGCTCGACCGGCTCCTCGCCGCCGTCGCCGCCGGCACCCCCGCCGTGGTGCTGGCCAGCGGCGACCCCGGCTTCTTCGGCATCGTCCGCCGGTTGCGGGCCGCCGGACTGCGTCCGCGCGTGCTGCCGGCGGTCTCCAGCGTGGCCGCGGCGTTCGCCCGGGCCGGCCGGCCGTGGGACGACGCCGTCGTGGTCAGCGCGCACGGCCGGGACCCGCGGCCAGCGCTGAACGCCTGCCGGGCGCGGCCGGCCGTCGCGGTGCTCACCGCGCCCGGCGCCGGTGCGGCCGAGATCGGCGCCGGGCTGGCCGGTTGGTCCCGCCGGCTGGTGGTGGCCGAGCACCTGGGCACCGACGCCGAGCGGGTCACCGAGACCACCCCGGCCGCGGCCGCCGCGCGCAGCTGGGCCGACCCGCACGTCCTGCTCTGCCTCGCCGACCCGCCCGGGCCGCCCGCCCCGGGCGGCGGCGCGGCCCCGGCCGGCGGCGCGAGCGGGATGCGGTGGGACAACCAACCGGCCGCGCCCCCGTCCGGCGGCTGGGCGCTGCCGGAGAGCGCCTACGCGCATCGCGACTCGATGATCACCAAGTCGGAGGTACGCGCCCTGGCGGTGGCCCGGCTACGGCCCCGGCTCGGCCGGCTGGTCTGGGACGTCGGCGCGGGCAGCGGGTCGGTCGGCATCGAGTGCGCGCTGCTCGGCGCCGCCGTGATCGCCGTCGAGCACGACCCCCGGGCGGTCGCGCAGATCCGGGCGAACGCCGCGGCGCACGCCGTGGACCTCCGAATAATCGCCGGCCACGCCCCGGCGGCCCTCGACGACCTGCCCGACCCGGACGCGGTCTTCCTCGGCGGCGGCGGAGCGGAGGCGCTCGCCGCCGTGGCGCGCCGCCGCCCGCGACGGGTGGTGCTCACGCTCGCCGCCGTCGACCGGGTCGGCCCGGCCGTCGGGCTGCTCCGCGACGCCGGCTACACCGTCGAGGGCAGCCAGCTCTCCGCCGCCCGGCTGGCCGATTTGCCGGGCGGCTCGATCCGACTCGCGGCCACCAACCCGGTGGTCGTCCTCACCGGGGAGCACGCGTGACCGACACCAGCACCGACCCGTCCGCCGCGCCCGCCCCGTCCGGCACGCCGCTCGCCGGGCCCGGCCCGGCGGACCTGCTCGACGCGGCGGCCCCGCCGCCGGCCCGGATCGGGCTGGTCGCCGCCACCGCGGCCGGTCGCCGGCACGCCGCGGTGCTCGCCGGCGCCTGGCCCGAGGCCCGCCTGGTGCCCGGCGAGACCGTCGCCCACGCGCTGCGGACCGCCTGGACCGACTGCGACGCCGTGGTGGCGTTCCTGGCCACCGGGGCGGTGGTGCGGATCCTCGCCCCGCTGCTCGGCGATAAGCACACCGACCCGGCCGTGGTGGTGGTCGACGAGACGGCCCGGCACGCTATCGCGCTGCTCGGCGGCCACGCCGGCGGCGGGAACGCCCTCGCCGCCCGGGTCGGCGCGCTGCTCGACGCCGACCCGGTCGTCACCACCGCCACCGACGCGGCCGGCCTGCCCGGGCTGGACACCCTCGGCTGGCCGGTCGAGGGCGCGGTCGCGGCCGTCTCCCGGGCCATCCTCGACGGCGAACCCGTCCGGTTGGTCGCCGACGCGACCTGGCCGCTGCCCGCCCTGCCGGACAACGTCCACCCGGACTCCGGTCCGGACGCCGGATACCGGTTGCTGGTCACCGACCGGATCGTGCCGCTGGACGGGCGGACCGTGGTGCTGCGACCGCCGTCGCTGGTCGCCGGCGTCGGGGCCAGCCGGGGGGTGCCCGCCGGCGAGGTGCGTGAGCTGCTGCACCGGACGCTCGCCGACGCCGGGTTCAGCCCGGCCAGCCTGCGCTGCTTGGCCAGCGCCGACGTCAAGGCCGACGAGGCGGGCATCGTGACGACCGCGCAGGCGCTCGGCGTACCACTGGTGACCCGACCGGCGGCGGAGCTGGCCGCGGTCGACGTGCCGCACCCCAGCGAGGTGGTCCGCGCGGCGGTCGGCACGCCGAGCGTCGCGGAGGCCGCCGCGCTGCTCGGGGTGACCGGTCGGTCCGCCGACGCGCGGCTGCTGGTACCGAAGACCGCCTCGGCGATGGCCACCGTGGCGGTCGCTCGGCACGCCCCGCGCGGCCGGCTGGCCCTCGTCGGGCTCGGCCCCGGCGCGCCCGACCTGCGCACCCCGCGCGCGGTCGCCGAGCTGCGCCGCGCGGCTGTGGTGGTCGGCCTCGACCAGTACGTCGACCAGGTGCGCGACGTGCTCCGCCCGGGCACCCGGATCCTGGCCACCGGGCTGGGCGCGGAGCAGGCCCGAGCCCGGGCCGCGGTGGCCGAGGCCGCTGCCGGGCGGGCGGTGGCGCTGGTCGGCTCCGGTGACGCCGGGGTGTACGCGATGGCCAGCCCCGCCCTGGAGTACGCCGACGAGCGGATCGACGTCATCGGCGTGCCCGGGGTGACCGCCGCGCTGGCCGCCGGCGCGCTGCTGGGCGCGCCGCTCGGGCACGACCACGCCTACCTGAGCCTCTCCGACCTGCACACCCCGTGGGAGGTCATCGCGCGTCGGCTGACCGCCGCCGCCGAGGGCGATCTCGTGGTGCTGCTCTATAACCCGCGCAGCCGGACCCGGGACTGGCAACTCGACGCCGCGCTGGCCATCCTCGGCGGGCACCGTCCACCGTCGACGCCGGTCGGCGTGGTGCGCAACGCCAGCCGCCCCGGCGAGCGCGTGCACCTGGCCACGCTGGCCGACTTCGACCCGGCGGTGGTCGACATGTACAGCGTCGTGGTGGTGGGCAACAGCGACACCCGGCTGGTCGCCGGCCGGATGGTCACCCCGAGGGGGTACCGGTGGCGCTCGTGACCATCGGACCCTGCCAGGGCTGCGGCGCCTGCCTGCTCACCTGCCCGACCCACGCGATCCGGCCGGTCCCCGGCGGCCTGGAGGTACGCCCCGACCGCTGCACCGGCTGCTTGGAATGCCTGGAGATCTGCCCGGTGGACGCCATCCGCGTCACCGAACCCCACCACCTCGGAGGAGTCCGATGAGTACCGCCCCCGTGAGCACCGCACCACCGGTCGGGCGGTGGAGCCGCGCCGAGCGGGCCCGCCTCGGCGGGATCGTGCTCGCCGTCGCCGTGCTGCACGTCGCCGGCTGGAGCCTCTACCTGTACTGGAACAACCAGCCGGTGGCCGCCGGTGGCCTGGCCGGCGCGGGCGCGCTGGCGTACGTGCTGGGCGTGCGGCACGCCTTCGACGCCGACCACATCGCCGCGATCGACGACACCACCCGGCTGATGCTGTTGCGCGGCCGGCGACCGGTCGGGGTGGGCTTCTTTTTCGCCCTCGGGCACAGCGCGGTGGTGCTGCTGCTGGCCCTGGTCGTCGGGCTGGCCTCGGCCAACCTCACCGGCCCGCGCCTGGCCGGGGTACGCGAGCTGGGCGCCACCGTCGCGATCGTCACCGCCACCGCGTTCCTGGCCCTGGTCGCGCTGCTCAACGCGGCGGTGCTGGCCGGGCTCGCCCGGCTCTGGCGCCGGCTGCGCCACGGTGAGCTGGACGAGCGGGAACTCGACCTGCACCTGCTCAACCGCGGCCTGGTGCAGCGGGTGCTGGGCTCACGGGCCCGTTCACTGGTCCGCTCCTCCTGGCACATGGCGCCGGTCGGGTTCCTCTTCGGCCTGGGCCTGGAGACGGCCAGCGAGGTGACCCTGCTGTCGTTGTCGGCGAGCACCGCCGCGGCCGGCGGTCTGCCGGTGCTGGCCCTGCTCACCCTGCCGCTGCTCTTCGCCGCCGGGATGTCCGCGATGGACACCGCGGACAGCCTGCTGATGAGCCGGGCCTACTCGTGGGCGTACCGGCACCCGGCGCGGCGGCTCTACTACAACCTCGCGACCACGACGATGACGGTGCTCGTCGGTGCCGTGGTGGCCAGCGTGTACGCCGCCGGCCTGCTCGTCGACCACCTCGGCGTGCGGTTCCTCGCCGGCTACGCCGGGGTCGCCGACCACTTCGAGCAGCTCGGCTACGTGGTGGTGGTGCTCTTCCTGGCCTCCTGGGCGGGCGCGGTGGCGCTGTGGAAGCTGCGCGGCTACGACCGCCGCTACGGCCTGGCTGCGCCGAGCGCCGAGACCGGGGCGGCCGGCGCGTCGGAGCGGACGCCGGCGGCGGGGGAGGGCCGGTGAGCCGCACGGTGCATCCGATCGAGCAGCTGTCCTACGAGATCCTGCGCTCCCGGGTGGACCTGAGCCACCTGCCGCCGCTGACCCGCGCGGTCACCGAGCGGGTGGTGCACGCCAGCGCCGACCTCGACTACGTCACCGACCTGGTCTGCGACGAGGCAGCCCTGGCCGCCGGACTGGCCGCGCTGCGCGCCGGCGCGCCGCTGGTCACCGACGTGGCGATGGTCGCCGCGGGGATCACCGGCCGGGCGGCGGTCTGCCCGGTCGCCGAGCCGGCCGCCGCCGAACTGGCCCGCACGGCCGGCATCACCCGGTCGGCCGCGGCGATGCGGATCGCCCGGGACCGGGTCGGCCCGGGCGCGGTCTGGGTGGTGGGCTGCGCGCCGACCGCGCTGACCGAACTGATCACGCTGGACGCCCGGCCGGCCCTGGTCGTCGGCCTACCGGTCGGCTTCGTGGGCGCTGCCGAGTCCAAGGCGGCGCTACGCGGCAGCGGCCTGCCGGCGGTCTCCAACCGGGGCGAGAAGGGCGGCTCGGCGGTCGCCGCCGCCGCCCTCAACGCCCTTCTCTACCGCGAGGAGCAGCAGTGACCGCACTGGTGGTCGTGGGGCACGGTAGCCGCAGCGCGGCCGGCGTCGAGCAGTTCGCCGCGCTCATCGAGCGGGTCCGGCGGCGTTGCGCCGGCAGCGTGGCGCAGGTCGAGGGCGGCTTCATCGAGCTGTCCCGCCCGCCGCTGACCGACGCGGTGGGCGCCCTGGTCGAGCGCGGGCACCGCAGGTTGGTGGCGCTGCCGCTGGTGCTCACCGCGGCCGGACACGGCAAGGGGGACATTCCCGCCGCGCTGGCCCGGGAGCAGGCCCGGCACCCCGGGCTCAGCTACGCCTACGGCCGGCCGCTCGGCCCGCACCCGCTGCTGCACGAGGTGCTGGAGCAGCGGATCGACGCGGCCCTCGGCGGCGGCGACCGGGCCGACACCTGGGTCGCGCTGATCGGCCGGGGCTCCACCGACCCGGACGCCAACGCCGAGGTGGCCAAGGTCGCCCGGCTGCTCTGGGAGGGGCGCGGCTACGCCGGCGTCGAGCCGGGCTTCGTCTCGCTCGCCGAACCGTCGGTGCCGGCGGTGCTGGAGCGGCTGCGCCGGCTCGGCGCCCGGCGGGTCGTGGTGGCGCCGTACTTCCTCTTCGCCGGCGTGCTGCCAGACCGGATCACGGCGCAGGCGGCCGCCTACGCCGCCGCGCACCCGGAGGTCGACGTGCGGGTGGCCGAGCTGATCGGCGACTGTGACCCGCTCGCCGACCTGGTGCTCGAGCGGTACGCCGAGGCGCTGCGCGGGGACATCCGGATGAACTGCGACACCTGCGCCTACCGGGTGCTGATGCCCGGCTTCGCCGACAAGGTCGGGCGACCGCAGACCCCGCACGACCACCCGGACGACCCGGTCGACGGTCACCACCACCACCATCACCACGGCCCGCAGCACCACCACGACGGCCCGCAGCACCACGACCACGGCCATCGGCACGGTGGCGATCCGGGCCGGGGCACGGTCGCGATCGTCGGCGGCGGGCCCGGTCCGGACGACCTGATCACCGTGCGGGGGCGGGCGCTGCTGGACGCCGCCGACGTGGTGGTGGTCGACCGGCTCGCCCCGCAGGGGCTGCTCACCGGGCTGCGCCCGGACGTGCTGGTGGTCGACGCGGCAAAGGTGCCCCGGGGACCGTCGATGCCGCAGGACGCCATCGACGAAGTTCTGGTCGAACACGCCCGCGCCGGCCGGCGGGTGGTCCGGCTCAAGGGCGGGGACCCGTACGTCTTCGGCCGGGGCCACGAGGAGGTGCAGGCCTGCGCCACGGCCGGGGTGCCGGTGAGCGTGGTGCCCGGGGTCAGCAGCGCCCTCGCCGCGCCGGCGCTGGCCGGGGTGCCGGTGACCCACCGGGGGGTGGCGCACGAGTTCACCGTCGTCTCCGGGCACCTGCCGCCGGGGCACCCGGAGTCACTCGTGGACTGGGCGGCGCTCGGCCGGTCCCGGGGCACGGTGGTGCTGCTGATGGCGGTGGAGACCATCGACAAGATCGCCGTCGCGCTGATCGAGCACGGGTGGGCGCCGGACACTCCGGTGCTGGCGGTCCAGGACGCCGGGCAGGCCGACCAGCGGGCCGTGCCGGGCCGGCTCGACGAGATCGGCGCGGTCGCCGGCCGGGTGGGTCTGCGACCGCCGAGCGTCTTCGTGATCGGTCCGGTGGTCGCGCTGCGACCCCCGCCGACCGGATCGGACGGCTGGTCCCACAGCCGTGGATCGCGCCGGTGACCCGCGGTGTCGCCGGGCGCGGCGCAACCACCCAGTTCGGACGCCGGCGGTGATCTATCGTGAGTGGGAAGTGCTGGTACGGCATCCCGGCCGGGTGGCGTCAGCAGGGCATTCGTGCCGCGCGCTTCGAGATCGGTCGGCGTGCGCTGGTCCCGACCGGGACAACCACATCATCGGGAGCAGGGCATGGGCCTCATCCACATCGAGCTGTTCGCGACCCTCGACCTCGTCGGGCAGTCACCCGGTGGGCCCGACGAGGACCCGGTCGGGTTCCCGTTCGGCGGCTGGCAGGCGCCCCTGCTGGACGAGGTCGCCGGGGCGCAGGTCTCTGCCGCGTACGAGGGCACGGACGCCCTCCTGCTCGGCCGGCGGACGTACGACATCTTCGCCGCCTACTGGCCGTACCAGGAGGGCGGCGAGGACAACGAGATCGCCACGCTCTTCAACCGCGTCCCGAAGTACGTGGCCTCCCGCGGCCGGCCCGATCTCTCGTGGGCCGGGTCCACTCGGCTCGGCCCGGATCTGGCCGGCGCGGTGCGCGAGATCCGTGACCGGCACGAGCACGTGAAGGTCGTCGGGAGCCTGAACCTGGTGCAGACCCTCCTGCGCGAGAAGCTCTTCGACCGTCTCGACCTCTGGGTGCACCCGATCGTGCTCGGCGTCGGGAAGAAGGTGTTCGACGGTGGCGCGGTGCCCACGAACGTCACCCTTCTCGAATCGCCGGTGGCCAGTCCGAAGGGCACCGTCTACCTGCGCTACGGGCTCGCCGACGGCACGCCCGCGACGGGAGACATGAGCGCACCCGATCGCGGTGCCGGGCGCCACGCCTGAAGCCGCCCCGCGCCAGGTGGTCCGCGTCGTTCCGGGGCGCGGTCAGCCGGTGACCGCCTGGGCCAGCGCGTAACCGGCGCCGGCCGCGGCCAGCCCGGCGGCCAGGCTGCCCAGCACGTTGGCCAGGGCGGGCAGCCGGTCGCCGGCCCGGGCCAGCCGCAGCGTCTCGTAGCTGAGGGTGGACCAGGTGGTCAGCGCGCCGCAGAAGCCGGTGCCCACCAGCGCGCCGATCGCCGGGCTGGTCGGCAGCCCGGTGATCAGGCCGAGCACCAGTGACCCGAGCACGTTGACGGTCAGCGTGCCCCACGGGAAGGCCGAGCCGAACCGGGCCTGCACCGCCCGGTCGGTGAGGTAGCGCAGTGGCGCCCCGACGGCCGCGCCCAGCGCGACCAGCAGAGCGGTCACCGGGCCCGCCCATCCAGCAGCCGGCCGGTGAGGGCGTCGCCGCACCACACGGCGGCCAGCGCCCCGAGCACCGTGGCCGCCAGGTACCCCAGCGCGGTCGCCGGGGCGCCGGCGGCGAGCGCCTGGTGCACGTCCACGGCGTAGGTGGAGAAGGTGGTGAAGCCGCCGAGCACGCCGACGCCGAGGAACGGCCGAGCCAGCGGCGGCCCGCCGCCGCGCCGGCGCAGCGTCGCCATCAGCACGCCGATCAGCAGGCAGCCGACGAGGTTGATGCCGAAGGTCGCCCAGGGGAAGCCGGTCGGGCCGTGCGGGAAGGCCGCCTGGAGGCCGGCGCGGGCCAGCGCGCCGAGCACCCCGCCGGCGGCGATCGCGCCGAGCACCGCCGCCGGGTGCGCGGTCAGCTCCGACCGGTCGGTGGGCACCCGCAGGTCGACATCCGGGTCGACGCGCCGCTCCGCTGCTCCGCTCACCCGCCCCACCAGTCTCCGTCGCCGGCGGGGCCGGTCCCGTCGTCTCCGTCATCGTGCTGTGTCGTGCCCCGGACCTGCGTCGGATCGCCGGTCTGCCGGGGCACGACCGGCAAGATCGCGGGAGGCTCAGGATACGCCCGCGGAACGGGGCCGGGTCAGCGGACCGCGACGACGGCGGCGTCCGCGCCGCCGCGCCAGAGGGTGCCGACCTCGGCGTAGCCGGCGTCGGCCAGCGCCGCCAGGTGCCAGGAGACCGGCGGGTTCCACTCCGGACTGTGCCCGGTCGGGTAGATGGCCTGCCGGCGTTCGACCAGCGGGGCGAGGGCCGGGTCGGTCCCGGCCCGGTCCCACCAGTCCGACCAGGAGAGGACCGCGCCGGCGGCGTAGCGGGCGGCGCGGCGGGCCTGGGCCCGGGCGGTGAGCCGCTTGGTCAGCTCGGGCAGCGCGTCGTCGGGCATGTGGTCGGCGTTGGCCAGGATGCCGCCCGGGCGCAGCACGTCGCGGATCTCGGCGTAGAGCCCGGCCAGCCGGTCGGCCGGCAGCCAGTGCAGGGCGGTGGCGGTCAGCACCGCGTCGTACTCCCGGTGGGGGAGCGTGGCCGACCAGTCGCTGTGGCTGAGGTCGGCGGTGACCACGGTGGCCCGGCCCGCGAGCGACGTGGTCGCGATGGCGAGCAGCGCCGGGTCGAGGTCGAGCAGGGTCACCTGCGCGTCGGGGAAGCGCGCGAGGGTGCGCAGCGAGATGGTGCCGGTGCCGCCGGCCAGGTCGAGCAGCCGTGGCGGTGCGCCGTCGGTGACCGTGTCGACCGCGTCGAGCAGGGTGGCGAAGCGGTGCTCCCGGTCCGGCAGGTAAGCCGCCTGCTGCCGGTCCCAGCTCTCCTGCCAGGCGGCGGCATCCGTGATGTAAGGAGTCATGACGGTCAGGCTAGTTACGCAGCGAGCCGGTTGTCCAGACCTTGTTGCCAAGACTTTGCAATTAGGAGAGGATGGCAACGCGATGATCCCCAGTGGGGCCGGGGCGGGTGGCCCCGGCCCCACTGACAGCGCGGCGCTCAGGCCACCGTGGCCGGCTCCCGTCCCTGCTCCACCAGCCGGGCGGGCTCGCGGCGAGCCAGTCGCAGCGCCCCGAGCAGCACGAGCAGGCCGATCAGGGTGAGTGCGGCGCCAGCCCAGATCGGCGCGGTGTAGCCGAGTCCGGCGGCGATGGTCACTCCACCGACCCACGCGCCGAGCGCGTTGCCGACGTTGAACGCGGCGATGTTCGCGCCCGAGGCCATGGTCGGCGCCTGGTGGGCGTACCGCATGATCCGCATCTGCAGCGGCGGGACGGTCGCGAAGCCGAAGCCGCCCATCAGCACCAGCGCGGCGACGGTCAGCGGCTTGCTGCCCGCGGTCAGCGCGAACGCGGCCAGCACCACGGTGAGCGCCGACAGCACGACGACCAGGGTGCGGGACAACGCCACGTCCGCCGCCCGACCGCCGAGCAGGTTGCCGGCGAAGAGCCCCACTCCGAAGAGCACCAGCAGCCAGGGCACCGTGCTCGAGGCGAACCCGCTGACCTCGGTGAGGGTGAAGGCGATGTAGGTGAAGGCGCCGAACATGCCGCCGAAGCCGAGGATGGTGATCAGCAGCGACAGCCAGACCTGGGGGTGGGTGAAGGCGCGCAGCTCGCCACGGAGCCCGCCGGCCGGCGCTCCGGCGGCGCCCGCCGCCCGGCCGGGGACGAGCAGGGCCAGGCCCGCCAGCGCCAGCACGCCGATGCCGGTGATCGCCCAGAAGGTCGAGCGCCAGCCGAAGTGCTGGCCGAGGAAGGTGCCGAACGGTACGCCGAGCACGTTGGCGATGGTCAGCCCGGCGAACATCATGGCGATCGCGCCGGCCCGGCGGGCCGGCGCGACCAACCCGGCGGCGACGACCGCGCCGATGCCGAAGAAGGCGCCGTGGCAGAGCGCGGCGACGATCCGCCCGGTCATCATCACCGCGTAGCTGTCGGCGACGGCGGAGAGCAGGTTGCCCACGATGAAGAGCACCATCAGGCCGAGCAGGACCTGCTTGCGAGGCAGCCGGGTGACGGCGGCGGTCAGGCCCACCCCGCCGATCGCCACGCTGAGCGCGTAGCCGGAGATCAGCCAGCCGGCCACCGGCTCGGAGACCGCGAAGTCGGCGGCCACCTCGGGCAGCAGACCCATGATCACGAACTCGGTGAGCCCGATGCCGAAGGCGCCGATGGCCAGCGCGAGCAGGCCGGCGGGCAGGGACTGGTTACGTAAGGACATGGTCTTCCCGTCGGGGAGGGGGCAGATGGCAAGCGTGTGCAACTACACGCGTCGACAACGAGATAGTTGCACGCGCTCTATATCGGCGCAAGCGTGGTAGCCTGGACGGCGATCCGGATCACTGGAGGAGGCGGCATGGGCATCGCGGACGACGCGGTGGAGATCCGCGCGCAGGGCTGGCGCACCCTCGCCGCACTGCACGGGCTCATCGAGACCGCCCTGGAGCGCGCGCTGCAGGCCGACCACGGCCTCTCCGTGGTCGAGTACACCGTGCTGGACGCGCTGTCCCGGCAGGACGGCTGGCACATGCGGATGCGCCAGCTCGCCCGGGCCGCCGCGCTCTCCGGCAGCGCCACCACCCGGCTGGTGACCCGCCTCGAGGAGCGCGGACTGCTCGCCCGGATCCTCTGCGCCGACGACCGCCGCGGCATCTACACCGAGCTGACCCCGGCCGGCTCCGAGCTGCTGACCCGGGCCCGGCCGACCCACGACCGGGTGCTGGCCGGAGCGCTGGCCGAGGGCGAGGCCACCCCGGAGCTCGCGCCGCTGGTCGACGCGCTGCACCGGCTGCCCGCCGCCCGCTGACCGGCGCCCCACCGTGCGGCGCGTCACCGCGCCCGGCAGTTGACCTCAACCCCGCTTCACCGTCGAGGCTGGTCGGGTCGACGAGCGAGGCGGAGGGCGACATGCGAAGAATCGAGGTGGCCGCGTTCGGCGGCCCGGAGGTGCTGGCGCTGACCGAGGCGCCGGAGCCGACCCCCGGCCCCGGCGAGGTCCTGGTCGACGTGGCCGCGGCGGACGTGCTCTGGATCGAGACGGCCATCAGGCGCGGCGCGGCCGCCGACCACTTCCCGGTCGTCCCGCCGTACCGGCCGGGAGTCGGGGTGGCCGGCATCGTCGGCGCGGTCGGCGCCGGCGTCGACCCCGACTGGATCGGGCGCCGGGTGGTCACCCGCACCGACGAGCGCGGTGGCTACCTGGAACGCGCGGTGGCACCGATCGACGGTGTCGTCGTGGTACCCGACGGAGTCACCCTCGCCGACGCGGCCGCCCTGCTGCACGACGGAGTGACCGCGTTCGGGCTGCTCGACCTGGTGCCGGTACGCACCGGCGACCAGGTCCTGGTCACCGCCGCGGCCGGTGGGCTGGGCGCCCTGCTGGTGCAGGAGGTGCGTGCGGCCGGCGGGTTCGTCGTCGCGGCGGCCCGGGGCGCGGCCAAGCGCGAGGCGCTGTACCGGCTCGGCGCGGACCTCGCGGTGGACTACGCCGAGCCGCGCTGGATCGAATCCGTCCGGGCGGCCACCGGCGGGCTGCACGTGGTCCTGGACGGCGCCGGCGGCGAGTACGGACGCGCGGTGTTCCCACTGGTCCGCCCGGGCGGCTGGTTCTCGGCGCACGGCGCACCGGCGGGCGGATTCGCCGTGCCCGACGGCGATGCGGCCCGGGACCGGGGCATCACCGTGCTCGGCATCGCCGACGTGCAGTTCAGCCCCGAGCGACGTCGCCGTTACCTGCGGACCGCGCTCGACGCCGCCGCGGCCGGCCGGATCCGGCCGCTGATCGGCCAGACGTACCCGCTGCACCGGGCCGCCGCAGCGCACGAGGCGATCGAGGACCGCTCGGCGATCGGCAAGACCCTGCTCACCGTCTGACCCGCTGGCCGTCGCCGCGGCGGCACCCCAGCCGCACGGCGATACCGGGCCCGGCCACCCGGCAGTGCCGGCCGGCCCGAGCCGGCGTACGGTACCCGGATCGGCGGGCGCGGAGCCGAGCGGCGCCCACCGTCGCCGTGCAGGAGGAACCGATGCAGGACCGCACCCCCCGTCCCGAAGAGCTGGATCCGATCGAGCGGGCCAGCGTCGACGAGCTGCGGGCGGTGCAGCGCGAGCGGCTGCGCTGGTCGCTGCGGCACGCGTACGACAACGTTCCGCACTACCGCCGGGCGTTCGACGCCGCCGGGGTGCATCCGGACGACTGCCGCGACCTCGACGACCTGGCCCGGTTTCCGTTCACCGGCAAGGCGGAGCTGCGGGAGAACTACCCGTTCGGCATGTTCGCCGTACCCCGGGAGCGGGTCGCCCGGCTGCACGCCTCCTCCGGCACCACCGGCCGGCCGACCGTGGTCGGCTACACCCGGGCCGACCTGGACACCTGGGCCCGCCTGATGGCCCGGTCGATCCGCGCGTCCGGTGGCCGCCCCGGCGACCGGGTGCACGTCGCGTACGGCTACGGCCTGTTCACTGGAGGGCTGGGCGCGCACTACGGCGCCGAGGAGCTGGGCTGCACCGTCATCCCCGTCTCCGGTGGCATGACCGAGCGGCAGGTGCTGCTGATCCGCGACTTCGAACCCGAGGTCATCATGGTCACCCCCAGCTACCTGCTCGCCATCCTGGACGAGATGGAGCGCCAGGGCATCGACCCGCGAACGACCTCGTTGCAGGTCGGCATCTTCGGCGCGGAACCGTGGACCGAGGACATGCGCCGGGAGATGGAGCAGCGCCTCGACATGCACGCGGTGGACATCTACGGACTCTCCGAGGTGATGGGCCCCGGGGTGGCCAACGAGTGCGTCGAGACCAAGGACGGGCTGCACCTGTGGGAGGACCACTTCTATCCGGAGATCATCGACCCGATCACCGGCGCGGTGCTGCCCGACGGCGAGCGCGGTGAGCTGGTGCTCACCTCGCTGACCAAGGAGGCGATGCCGGTCGTCCGGTACCGCACCCGCGACCTGACCAGGCTGCTGCCGGGCACCGCCCGGCCGATGCGCCGGATCGAGAAGATCACCGGACGCTCCGACGACATGATGATCGTCCGCGGGGTGAACATCTTCCCGACCCAGATCGAGGAGCTGATCCTGCGTAACCCCGAACTCTCCCCGCACTTCCAGTGCGTGCTCGACCGGCGGGGACGGATGGACACCCTGACGGTCCGGGTCGAGCGGCGGGCCGAGGTGGCGCCCGACGCCGCCGAGCGGGCCGGCGCCGCGCTGGTCGACCTGGTCAAGAACACCATCGGGGTGAGCGTCGCGGTCGAGGTGACCGCCCCGGCCGGGGTGGAGCGGTCGATGGGCAAGATGCGCCGGATCGTCGACCAGCGGCAGGCGAGCTGACGTGGGGCGGCAGCGCAACGCGGCGTACGACATGTTCGACGCCGACCTGGCCTCCCGCGGGCTCGGCATCGAACTCATCGAGGCGGCCGACGGGGCCGCGGTGGCCCGGATGCGGGTGACCGGGGCGATGCTCAACGGCCATGCCATCGCCCACGGCGGCTTCGTCTTCCTGCTCGCCGACACCGCCTTCGCCCTGGCCTGCAACAGCCGGGGGCCGGTCACCGTCGCGGCGGGTGGTGAGATCAGCTTCATCCGGCCGGTCCGGGCCGACGACGTGCTGACCGCCCGGGCCACCGAACGCACCCGGTACGGCCGCAGTGGCATCTACGACGTCACCGTCACCCGGGACGACGGCGAGGTGGTGGCCGAGTTCCGGGGGCGCAGCCGTACCCTCGCCGACGCCGGCCGCCCCCAGGCCGAAGGCGGACCGACGTCCGTGGGCTGATCCGGCCGGCCGCCGGGGCCGTCGGGACGCAACCGTCCGGATAGGATCGACGGATGCGCGTCCTGGTGGTCTCCGCACCACTGATCGGTCACGCCTTCCCGCTGGTGCCGCTCGCCGTCGCGCTGCGCGACGCCGGGCACGATGTGCTCGTCGCCACCGGCGCAGACGGGCTGGCCGTCGCGAAGTCCGGGCTGCCGGTGCACGACGTCGCGCCGGGGTTCGACTTCGGTCGGATCGCCCGCGGCGTCTTCCTCCGCCACCCGCTGATCGCCCGGGCCGAACTCGCCGGGACGGCCGGCACCCGGGGCGCGGGCCTGCTCTTCGGCGCGCTCAACGACCAGCTGGCCGACCCGGTGCTCACGCTCGCCACCGGGTGGAAGCCCGACCTGGTGTTGTACGAGCCGTTCGCGCCGGCGGGCGCCCTCGCCGCCGCCCGGCTCGGCGTGCCGGCGGTACGCCAGGAGAATGCGCTCTTCGACGGTCGGGAACTGCTCCGGGCCACCACCGCCCGGCTGGCCGGCATGCTGCGCCGGCACGGCCTGACCGAGCTGCCCCCACCGACGGCGGCCATCGCCGTCGCACCGCCCAGCGTGCTGCGCCAGGACGGTTGGCCGATGCGGTACGCCTCCTACCTCGGTGGTGGTGAGCTGCCCGAATGGCTGCGGGAGCCCGGCGACCGACCCCGGGTTCTGGTCACCCGCAGCACCCTGACCGGCCCGGGCGACGCCGGGCCGATGCCCGCCGTGGCGGCCGCGGCGGCCCGGGTCGACGCCGAGTTCGTGCTGGTCCGGCCGGACCGGCGAACCGCTCGGCGGACGCTGCCCGGCAACGTGCGGACGGTCGACTGGATCCCGCTGCACGCCGCCCTGCCGGCGAGCGCGGCGCTGGTCCACCACGGCGGGGCGGGCAGTGTCTACGCCGCCCTGATCGCCGGTGTGCCGCAGCTCGCGACGCACGGGCCGGGCGACCGACGGCAGAACGCCGAGCTGGTGGCCCGCCGGGGCGCCGGCCTCGCCGTCGCACCCCGGGAGATCACCGCCGACACCCTCACCCGGCTGGTCACCGACCCGGGCCTGCGGGCGGCGGCGGCGGAGGTCGGCCAGGAGATCGCCGCGATGCCGGGACCGGCGGAGCTGGTCGCCCGGCTCGAAGCGCTGCGCTGACCGGCCGGGGACGACGCCGGGGCCGTCCACGGCGACCCACCTGCCGGGCTCCGGCCCCGCTACCCGGGAGCGCGGGTCAGGTGGGGCAGGATGGTCCGATGGCTCACATCGCGCTGTTCCATTCCGTGTACGGGTTGCGGCCGGCCGTGCTGACCGCCGCCGATCGGTTGCGCGCCGCCGGGCACGAGGTGGTCACCCCCGACCTCTACGGCGTGCCGCCCGTCGACACCGTCGACGACGGGTTCGCCTTGCTGGAGAAGGTGGGCCGCGACGTGGTGCTGGAGCGGGCCCGGGCGGCGGTCGGGCAGCTGCCACCGGAGACGGTGCTGGCCGGCTTCTCGATGGGCGCCGGGGTGGCCGGCGCGCTGCTCGCCGACCGCCCGAAGGCGGCCGGGCTGCTGCTCCTGCACGGCTCCGGTGGCTCGCCGGACGCGGTCCGGCCGGGTCTGCCGGTGCAGCTGCACCTCGCCGACCCCGACGTCTACGAGCCGCCGGACGAGCTCGACGAGTGGGGGCGGGCGATGACCGCGGCCGGCGCCGAGCTGGCGGTGCTGCGCTACCCGGGCGTCGGGCACCTCTTCACCGACCCGGACGTGCCCGATTACGACGCGGCGGCCGCCGACGCGACCTGGGCCCGCGCTCTGGCCTTCCTCGGCGCGCGCTGACACCCGGGCCAGGCTCAGGCAGCCGCCTCGGCCCGATGTCGCCATTGCCGCGGGGCCGTCCTGGCCGGGGCCGGTCGGCCAGGCGGATCCGGCCGGGGGCCGGACTCGACGGAGACCACGGCGAGCCGGCGAGGCACGGCCGGATGGCCGTCCCGCGCCGCGCCGGGCCGCCCCGGTGACGCCGCACCGGCGTGCCGCGACACCGTGCTCCCCGGTGCGTCGGGTGCGGGCGGCCCGGTCGTCGCTACCGGCAGCGCCCGAGTCGGCACCAGCGACAGGGACCTCCTCGGCGGCACCGACGGCGACCGGGCCGGTGCGGGCGACGTCAGCTCGGGCGCCGGCCCGACCAGTGCCGGTGGGCTGTGCCCGGCTGCCGCGCCGACGCGCGCGGACGGTGTCAGCCCCGCCACCGACCCGGCCAGGGCCAGCGGGGTCGTCGCGGGCACCGGCCTGCTTCGGGTGAGCGAGATCAACTCCGCTGCCGGCCTGCTCCCAGTGGGCTGCTTCGACGCCGCCGACGGGGCCTTCCGGGCACGGTCCGGCAGCACCGGTCGCCGAGGGACGCTCCGCGCCGGTTCCGCCGACCGGACGGTTGCGTTCCGGGCCGGCTGCGCCGACCGGACGGCTGTGCTCCGGGTGTGCTCGGCCGGCGTCGCATCGGTCCGCTCCTCGCCGGAGGCTCGCCGCGGCGCCGGGCGGGTGACGACGGTCCGGTGCGCCGGCGGCACGCCGGGACCCACCGGCGTGGCGTCGGTGGCGCGGCGGGCGAAGACGCCCCGGACCCGCCGGGTCAGCCGGTCGGCGGCGAGCCGGCGCAGCGCCGGCGTGGCGATCGCGTACCCGCCGGCGGGGTGGGCGAGCAGGTGGCCGGCGTCCAGCAACAGGGTCAGCAACGTTCGCGCCCGGCCGGGCGCCCAGCCGAGCAGTCGCTCCACGGCCGCCGCGGTGAACCGGGCGTCGAGGGTCGCGGCGGCCATCAGCGCGGCCCGCCGCTCACCGTCGAGCCGGTCCAGCTCCGTACCGACCGCCCGTCGGATCGCCTCGGGCACCGGCGGCGCCACCGGGTCCGCGCCGTCCACCAGGGACCGGACGTACGCCTGGGCGTGGCCGGGGTGGCCGCCGACCAGGGGGAGCAGCCGGTCGACCAGGCTCACCTGCTGACCGGCCCCGGTCAGCAGGTGGCGCAGCAACCGACCGGTCTGCACCGGGGCGAGCGGGCGTACCGGCACCCGGCAGCGCGGGTGCGCCGCCGGCAGCTCGTCGGCCCGGTCCTGGCCGTGCAGCGCGACGACCACCAGCGGCAGTTCCCGCGCCGCCGCCGCGGTGAAGAGCGCGTGCAGGAACCGGCCGACCGTCGGGGCGGCGCGGTCCAGGTCGTCCACCGCCACCACCACCGGCGTACGGGCGGCGAGGCGCAGCAGGACCTCCTGGCACCAGGCCGCTCCCGCCGCGGTGTCGGCGGTGCCGTCGGGCGCGGCGAACAACCGCTCCAGCGCGGGCAGCGCCACCGCCAGCCGGGACGGGGCCAGCAGGCCCGCCAGCGTCGCGGTCAACCGTTCGCGGAGCACCGCGGGTGGATCGTCGACGCCGGCGCCGGCCAGCCCGCGCAGCAGCTCCGCCACCGGGGCCAGCGGCTGCTCCGGATACGGCGGGCAGGACGCCACGCACCAACGCACCGGCGCCCCGTCGACCGCGCCGACCGCCCGGGTCAGCTCGTGCAGGAGCCGACTGCGGCCACTGCCGGACGGTCCCACCACCGCGACCCAGCGCGGGCTGCGCTCGCGTACCGCCCGGACGATCTGGTCCCGGACGGTGGCCAGCTCGCGGCGGCGGCCGACCAGCGGGCCGTCGTGGCGAGGGGCGGGCGGCGTGGCCGGCCCGACCGCGTGCCAGACCGTCATCGGCGGCACCCGTCCGGGCACCGTCACCGGGGCGAGCCGGCGCTGGGTCACCAGCCCGGCGGTGGCCCGGTGGGTGGCTGCGCAGAGGGCGACCGCGCCCGGCGGAGCGTACTCCTGCAACCGGGCGGCGGTGGTGATCACCGCGCCGCTGGCCGCGCCGTGGCCGCCGCTGCGCGCGGCGGCCAGGTCGACCACCGCCTCCCCGGTGGCCACACCGACCCGGACCCGGATCGTGGTGCCGCCCAGCAACGGTCGCCCGTCCAGCGCCCGCTGGATCTCCAGGCCGGCCCGGACCGCCCGGTAGGCGTCGAACCCGTCGGACTCCCGCGCGCCGAAGAGCGCCATGACCGCGTCGCCGATGTACTTCTCCACCACGCCGTGCCACCGGCGCAGCACCCGCGCCACGGTGTCGAAGTACGCCCGCTGCAGCGCCCGCACGTCCTCCGGGTCGAGCCGGTCCACCAGTGCGGTGGAGCCGACGATGTCGACGAACAGGACGGTGATCGTTCGTCTCTCCTCCGGCACCGGCCAGCGCGCCGACGGGACGCGCGGCGTGGTGGCGACGATGGTGGTCATGGGCATCGCACCTGCCCTTCCCCCCGTTGATAACTACGACCTCCGGAGATTGGCACCCCTGGGCCGACGGGGGATCGGTAGGACGACGTATGTCGGCCGCGCGCAACCTTTGGTCGCAATGTCGACGCGAGGAGTACCACATGCGGGATGTGGCCGTAGAACGGTGCGGGGGCATGTGATTAGGCTGCGTGCCATGGCCAGCGATGTGGACACTGCACCGCTCGTCGGCAGGGCCGACCTGGTGCAGGCGATCCGGGCTGCGCTGTTCGACGACCTCGCGCAGGGGCAAACGGCCGCCGTCTTCCTCAGCGGCGAGAGCGGCGTGGGCAAGACCCGGCTGCTGCGCGAGGTGGGTGCCCGGCTGCGGGACGCGGGCGCGGTGGTGCTCACCGGCTCCTGCCTGGACATCGGCGACGCCTCACCGTTGCATCCGCTGCTGCAGGCGCTGCGGCGCTTCGACGCGGAGTTGTCCACCTCGCACGCCCGCACCTCCTCGGCGGTGCGTGGGCTGCTGCAGATGTTCGCCGACGAGACCGCCGGGCCGGACGGCGCGGGCGCGCTGCTGGAACGGGTCTCCCGCGGGCTGCACCTGGTCGCTGAGGGCCGGCCGCTGGTGCTGATCCTCGACGACCTGCAGTGGGTCGACCGGAGCACCCGCCAGCTTCTGCTCTACCTGCTCGCCGGTCTCGGCGACCTCCAGCTCTCGGTGCTCGCCGCCGTCCGGGCCGAGTCGCTGCAGGGCGCGCACCCGCTGCGCCGGGTGCTCACCGAACTGCGCCGGCTGCGCTCGGTACGGGTCCTCGACCTCGCCCCGCTGGATCGTTCCGGCACCGAGCAGCTCGCCGCCGCGGTGGTCGGCCACCCGCTGCCCACCGAGGCCGCCGAGCAGGTCTGGCAGCGCAGCGGCGGCAACCCTTTCGTCATCGAGGAGCTGGCCCGCGACCTGCGCGACGGCCGGGACGGGCTCTCCGACACCCTGCGGGAGATCTTCCTGGCCCGGGTCGACGCGCTGCCCCAGCACGCGCACGCGGTGGTGCACGCGGTCGCCGCCGGCGTGGAGCCGGTGGAGCACTGGCTGCTCGCCCGGGTGGTCCCGCTGCCCGAGCAGGAGCTCATCGAGGCGGTCCGGGCCGCCGTCGCGCACCGGCTGCTGGTCGGCGCCGACGACGGCTACCGGCTGCGGCACCGGCTCGTCGCCGAGGTGCTCGAACACGAGCTGCTGCCGGCCGAGCGTTCGGCGCTGCACCGCCGCTACGCCGAGGCGCTCACCTCGGCGGAGGCCGAGCTGCACCAGGCCCGGTTGGCCCACCACTGGCGGCGGGCCGGTGAGCCGGCCCGGGCGCTGCCGGCGGCGATGGCCGCGGCCCAGGAGGCGGAGCGGCTGCACGGCTTCGCCGAGGCCCACCGGCACTGGTCGGCGGCGCTGCAGCTGGCCGACAACCTGGCCGGTGGACCGCTCGCGGTCGACCGGGCCGAGCTGCTGGGACACGCCGCCGAGGCGGCCCACCACTGCGGCGAGCACGCCCGGGCGCTGGCCCTGCTGGAGGAGCTGGCCCGCATCGACGGCATGTCGACCTGCGCGCTGCACATCCGCCGGGCCCGCTACCTCGCCGCCGCCGGCCGCTCCGCGCTGGCCGAGGCGGAGTACCGGCTGGCCCTGGAGGCCGCCGACTGCTCACCCCGCGAACGGGCCACCGCCGCCGCCCACCTGGCCGAGCTGCTGCTGCACCTCGGCCGGTACGCCGACGCGGGCCTGCGGGCCCGGGAGGCGCTGGAGCTGGCCGACGCGGTGGACGGCTCCACCTCCGAGGTGGTGCTGGCCAGCGCGGCGCTGGGCTTCAGCGAGGCCTACCTGGAGGACCCGGACGCCGGCCTGGCGGTGATGCGGCAGGCGTTGGCGACCGCCGAGCGCGCCGGCCGTCCCGACGACGTGGCCTGCGCGTACCTGCACCTGGCGGAGCTGCTGACCGGTCCGCTGAACATCCTCGAGGAGGGGGTGGTGGTGGCCCGCCGGGGAGCCGAGCGGGTCGCCGAGTTGGGGCTGGGTCGCACCTACGAGACCCGGCTGCTGGCGATCGCCACCAACGGACTGTTCCGGGTGGGGCAGTGGGCCGAGGCGGAGAAGGTGGTCGCCGCGGCGCTGCGGCACCGCCCGTCCGGCGCCGACGCCGTCGAGCTGCTGCTGGCCCGCTGCCGGCTCTCGGTCGGCTACGGCGACATCGAGGCGGCCAACCGGGATCTCGACGCGGTGGCCACCGTGCTGGCCGGTGGCGGCGCCCGCCACGTGATCCCGCTGCTGACCCTGCGCGCCGGGCTGGCCATGTGGCAGGGGCGGCACGACCTCGCCCGGCAGGCCGTGCAGCGCGGCCTGACCGAGAGCCGCTCCGACGACGTGGCGATCCTCGCCGCGTTGGTCTGGCACGGGCTGCGCGCCGAGGCCGAGGCGCACGCCAGCCGGACGGTGGCGGTCGACGAGACGTCGGTGCGGCGGCTGCGTGACGTGGCCGAGCGGGTGGCCGGCAAGAGCGAGAAGGCCGCCGGGCCGGTCCGCAACGTCGTCGACGGCTTCCTGGCGCTCTGTGACGCCGAGGTGAGCCGGCTCGACGGCAGCGACCCGCAGCTGTGGGCCCGTTCGGTCACCGAGTGGGACCGGCGCAACCACCCCTACCCGGCGGCGTACTCCCGGCTGCGCCAGGCCGAGGCGCTGCTGGCCCGGCGCAGCCGGGTGGCGACCGCAGGCAAGCTGCTGCGCGAGGCGTACCAGGTGGCGCAGGGGCTGGGCGCGGTGCCGCTGACCTCGGAGATCAAGACGCTGGCCACCCGGGCCCGGGTGTCGTTGGAGCAGCCGGAGCAGCAGCGCGGCGGGCGGGACGCGGTGCAGGCCGCGCCGGCCGACGACGAGCTGGCGGTGCTCACCGCCCGGGAGCGGGAGGTGCTCGCCGCCGTGGCGGAGGGACTGACCAACAAGGAGATCGGTCAGCGGCTCTTCATCAGCGAGCGGACCATCGGGGTGCACGTGTCGCACATCTTCGACAAGCTCCAGGTCCGCACCCGGGTACAGGCCAGCGCCATCCAGCTACGTAGCCGGCGCGGTTGAGGCCGGGCGCGCCCGTATACGTCGTTCTACTGATCCGGCGCACAGGTGTCGGCTGAAAGGCTGTGCCCTGTCGCCGGTGGTGCCGAGGTGCCGTGGACCTTTGTGGAGGAGAGATGACCGAACCGGTCTGGGGGCCCGTGCATCGGGACATCGTCGATCTGCTCGCCGATCACCCCGCTGACGTGCCGGCGGTGGTCGACCACCTCACCAAGCTGCAGGACCTCCTGGTGCGGCTGCCACCGCTGGAGGAGAGCTGCCCGCTGGCCGACTTCAACAAGCTCTACCTGACCATCACCTCCAGCGTGCTGGACGGGCTCTACGACGACCGCTTCGTCGACCCGGTCTTCCTCTCCCGGCTCGACGTGGAGTTCGCCGCCCGCTACTTCGACGCGATGCGGCTCTGGACCGACTCGAGCCCGGGCACCCCGAAGGCCTGGTCCTGCCTCTTCGAGCGGATGCGCGGCCCGGACGCGCGTCCGCTGCCCTCGGCCGCCGCCGGGGTGAACGCACACATCAACTTCGACCTGCCGTTCGCGTTGGTCACCACGTTCGACCACCTGGAGTCCGAGCCGGTCGACGGCAGCGACCAGCACCGCGACTACCTCGAGATCAACAACATCTTCGCGGACAAGATCCCCGGGCTGCGCCGGGGCTACCTGGAGCGGTGGCAGCTGCTCATCGACATGCTCAACGGCGACATCGACGACTGGTACCAGGGGGAGCTGGTCGAGTACACCCGCGATGTCGCCTGGCGTAACGCGCAGAAGATCTGGCGGTGCCGGCACGACCCGGCCGCCCATGAGTGCGAGCGTACCCGGCTGGACGACAACGCCGCGGCGCTCGGCCGGCTGCTGCTGTCGCCCCTCGGGGCGTTCCTGCAGTAGCCGGGACGGGGGGTCCCCGCGTTCCGTCCGGGGGGCGGAACGCGGGGACGCGTCCATCGCGGGACCCGATCGCCGGTCGACGGTTAGGGCCTCGGCGCAGGTCGGCCGGCTCCGGGGGGTGTCGGCCGACCCGTACCGGGTACGTGCGCGCCATGACCGTCCTGGCCCGGCGGCGGCCCGCCGCCCGTCCTCGTCCCGCCCACCCCGGCCCGGCGCGGCCACGCGGCGCGGCACCCCGGCCCACCTGCCCCGGCGGCGCGAGGTGAACCTCGCCCGGGCGGTACGCCGGTGACCGGCTCCGGCCGGCGCTTCCCGTTCCGCTTCGACCATCGGTTGCGTCCCGCGCTGGCGCTGATCGGCGTCCACCCGGGGACGGCCTGGGTCGAGCTGGACGACGAGTGGCTGCTCGTCCGGTTCGGGCCGTGGCGGCTGCGGACCACCCGGGGCAACGTGGCCGGGGTCGAGCGCGGTGGCCCGTACCGCTGGTGGCGGGTGATCGGGCCGCACCTGTCGCTCGCCGACCGCGGCGCGACCTTCGGGACCAGCACGGCCGGCGGGGTCTGTGTGCGGTTCGGTACTCCGGTGCCCGCGCTGGCGCCCGGGCCGTGGCTGCGCCACCCGGCGGTGACGGTGACCGTCGTCGACCCGGAGGCGCTGGTCCGGGCGCTGACCGGCCCGGTCACGCACTGACCGGTTGTCCCGGCTTCGTCGGTTCCGTCGGGCGGCACCGGGACGACCGCCTACCGTCGGGTCAGGAACGGTGAAGCGGGAACGGGGACATGGCTGACGAGCACGGGGGACAACCGGGTCGTGCGCGCCGGCGGCGGCAGCGCCCGTCCGGGCCGGATCCCGCCCTGCGCGCCGCCCGCGACCCCAGCCACCCCGAACCCACCGGTCGCCGGGTCACCATCCCCGAGCGCGTGCCGAGCCCGGTGACGCCGGCGCCGCCGCCCGGACCGCTGCGCCGGTGGCTCTTCCAGCACCGGGTGTCGGCGGTCGGCCCGGAGGCCGCGGAGGGGCAGACCCCGTCGCACCCCTGGTGGCAGGTGATGTGCCTGACCGGCGTCGACTACTTCTCGACCCTCTCCTACCTGCCCGCCATCGCGGCCGTGGCAGCCGGCGCGCTCTCCCCGGTGGCGACCCTGCTGATCGTCGCGCTGACCCTGGGCGGGATGCTGCCGATGTACCGGCGGGTGGCCCGGGAGAGCCCGCACGGGCAGGGCTCGGTGGCGATGCTGGAACGGCTGCTGCCGTTCTGGCGGGGCAAGCTCTTCGTGCTGATCCTGCTCGGCTTCGTGGCCACCTCGTGGATCATCACGATCACGCTCTCCTCGGCGGACGCCACCGTGCACCTGCTCGAGAACCCGTACCTGCCGGAGGGGTTGAACAACCAGGGCAGCGCGGTCGCGGTCACCGTGGTGTTGCTGCTGATCCTCGGCGGGGTGTTCCTGCTTGGGTTCCGTGAGGCGGTCGCGGTGGCCATCCCGCTGGTCGCCGTCTTCCTGGTGTTGAACGCGGTGATCGTCGCGGTGGCGGTGGGCCGGATCGCGGACGATCCGGCGCTGCTGTCGAACTGGACCGAGGCGCTGACCAGGTTCAGCGGCCCGGTCGACCTCACCGTCACGGCGGTGCTGGCCTTCCCGCTGCTGGTGCTGGGGCTCTCCGGGTTCGAGACCGGGGTGAGCATGATGCCGCTGGTTTCCACGACCGGCCCCGACAAGGCTGCCAGACTCACCGCCCGGATCGGCAACACGCGCAAGCTGCTCACCACCGCCGCGGTGATCATGTCGGTCTACCTGCTGCTGAGCACCTTCGTCACGACCGTGCTCATCCCCGCCGAGGAGTTCCAGCCCGGTGGCGCGGCCAACGGGCGCGCGCTGGCCTTCCTCGCGCACACCGAACTCGGCGAGGGCTTCGGCACCGTCTACGACCTCAGCAGTGTGCTGATCCTCTGGTTCGCCGGCGCCTCCGCGATGGCCGGCCTGATCAACATCGTCCCCCGCTACCTTCCGTCGTACGGCATGGCGCCGGAGTGGGGGCGGGCGGTGCGCCCGGTCGTGCTGGTCTACACCCTGGTCAGCGTCGTGATCACGCTCGCGTTCCGGGCCGACGTCAACGCGCAGGCCGGGGCGTACGCCACCGGGATCCTGGCGATGATGGTCTCCGGCGCGGTCGCGGTGACCATCTCGGCGGCCCGCCACCAGCACCGGGCCGCCGCCACCGGGTTCACCGTGCTCACCCTGGTGCTGCTGTACGCGCTGGGCGACAACATCATCGAGCACCCGGACGGCATCACCATCTCCGGCCTGTTCATCCTCGGCATCATCGTCGTATCGCTGGTTTCCCGGGTCTCCCGGACCACCGAGCTGCGGGCGGAGCGGATCGAGTTCGACGAGCCGGCCCGCCGGTTCATCGCCGAGTCACTGGCGCACGACGGCCGGCTGCACCTGATCGCCAACAAGCGCGACAGCGGGGCGGTCAAGGAGTACACCGTCAAGGAGCGGGCCCAGCGCGGGATGAACCCGGTCCCCGGTGCGGCGGACGTGCTCTTCCTCGAGGTCGACGTGATCGACCCGTCGGGGTTCAGTCAGGTGCTGCGGGTGCACGGGGTGGAGGTCGGCGGTTTCCGGGTGCTGCGCGCCAGCAGCCCGGCGGTCCCGAACGCCATCGCGGCGATCCTGCTGGCGCTGCGCAACGTCACCGGCGTGCGCCCGCACTGTCACTTCGAATGGTCCGAGGGCAGCCCCATCGCGCATCTGCTGCGCTACCTGATCCTCGGGCGGGGCGACACCCCGCCGGTGGTCCGCGAGATCATCCGGCGCAGCGAGCCCGACCCGACCCGCCGCCCCGGCATCCACGTCGGCGGCTGAACGCCGGTCCCGCGCACGCCCGCCGTTTCCGTCCGTGCGGCGGGCCACCTCCGTGGGGCAGGCCCAGTTGAAGATGAATGGCACGACTATTCACGTTCACGGCTTACTGTCCGTATTGCGCCCCTATCGTGACCTTTGGTGGCCGACGACCCGTCGCCCACCCCGCGCCCGGATCGGCGCGGTCCTGGCACACGGGCGTAGGAGAGGCAGGAGACGATGTCGACGTACCGAGGAGGCCGACGGGCGGGACCCAGGCGACGATCCCGGTGGTTCCTGGCTGGTGGACTGTTGGCGGGCAGCCTGGTCGTCGGCGCGGCGGGCGCGACCGGCGTGGCCGCGACTGCCGCCGACCGCCAGTTGCCCTTCCTGGACCTCAGCCGGCCGGCCAGCGTGCAGCAGGGTGACGACGCGGGCCACGAGCAGCGCGACGGCGCCGAGGCGGCGGGCCGCGAGCCGGCCGGTGACGGCGCCGGCCGCCCGGACGGCCGAAACGGGGACGGCCGGGACGGCCGCATGGGGGACGGCCGCATGGGGGACGGCCGGGACGGGGACGGCCGCGACGGGGACGGCCGGCAGCCGAGCGCCGACGGACCGGGGACCGGACGCCACGAGGTGGTCTCGGTGCCCTGCGACTCGGCCAAGCTGGTAGCGGCGCTGGTGCGGGCCAACGCCGAGGGCGGCGCCGCCCTGCGGCTCGCGCCGAAGTGCAGGTACACGCTGACCCAGGCGTTCCACCAGGCCGACGAGTACGACGGCGGGATCCGCGACGCCCGGGAGGCGGCCGACGCCGCCGAGACCCCGGGCGACGCCGAGGCGCCGCCGCACAAGCCGGAGGACGACAAGGCGGGCCTGCCGGTGATCTACCACGCGATCACCATCGACGGCGCGGGTGCCACCATCGCCCGGCACGTGCACGCCGAGGACTTCCGCTTCTTCACCGTCCGCGACGGCGGCGAGCTGACGCTGCGCGACGTCACGCTGCACAACGGGCGCTCGGCCATCGAGGGTGGCGCCATCCACGTCGTGCACGGCGCGACGGCCGTCGTCGAGCACACCACCGTCACCCAGAGCACCTCGCTGTCGAAGGAGGGCGGCGGAGGCGGCATCTTCAACGACGGCAACATGGTGGTCAGCGACAGCACCTTCGTCGGCAACAGTGCGGCCGGCGCCGCGGGCAAGGGCGGGGGCCTGCTCAACGGCGGCGTGCTGACGCTGCGCAACTCGCAGTTCCACCACAACAGCGCCAACGCGTACGGCGGTGGGCTCGGCAACTACCGTGGCGCGGCCGAGGTCGAGACCAGCACCTTCGCGCAGAACAGCGCGACCCAGGGCGGCGGCCTGGCCAGCTTCTCGGCCCGGACCAAGGTCTACGACACGAAGGTGCTCGGCAACACCGCCCAGATCGGCGGCGGGCTCGCCAACTCCGACGCGGTGCTCGTCCTGCGCAAGATGACGATCCGGGACAACACCTCGACGGTCAACGGCGGCGGCATCTCCACCGTGAAGGGTCTGCTCCCGCTCGACGACAGCGTGGTGGCCGGGAACACGACGCACGGCGCCGGCGGCGGCATCTACGCCGACAAGTCCAACCTGCTCGTGCGCGGCAGCGACGTGACCGGCAACGACGCGGCCGGCGCCGCGTCGAAGGGCGGCGGCATCCACGCCACCGCCGGCCAGGTCTCCGTCTACACCAGCAAGATCGTGCACAACAGCTCCACGCTGGCGCCGGGCGGCCTCTTCGCCCAGCACGCCCGCGTCCGGATCGACGACGAGAGCGTCACCGTCGAGAACGAGCCCACCAACTGTGCGGGCAACACACCCCCGATCGCGCACTGCTTCCGCTGACGCGGTACGCGTCCCGGCCGACCCGCCGGCGGTGATCTCCTGAGATCGCCGCCGGCGGGTCGGTCTCGTCGGTCAGCCGAGGGCGCGCAGCCGCCCGGCGAGATCGCTGGCGAAGAAGTCGAGGAAGCCGTCCGGGTCCGGGCCGGCGTTCTGCAGCACGATGTGGTCGAAGCCGGCCGCGACGTAGCTGCGGACCTTCGCCACGTGCGGCTCCGGGTCCGGGCCGACCGAGAAGAGCTGCCGGATGTGCTTCTCCTCCACGTAGGAGCTGGCCGCGTCGAAGTTCACCGGGTTGGGCAGCTCGCTCATCACCTTCCAGCCGGTGACCAGCCAGCGGCTGGTCTGCAGGACCGCCTGGACCGCCTGTCGCTCGTCGGTGGCCCACGCGATCGGCGCCTCGGCGTAGCGTGGACCCTGCCCGCCGGCGGCCCGGTACCGCTCGACGATCGCGGGCTCCGGCTCGGTGGCGAAGAGCCCGTCGCCGAGTTCCGCCGCCAGGGTCGCCGACTCGTGCCCGCTGGCCGCGACCGCGATCACCGGCAGCGTCTCCGGCAGGTCGAAGACCCGGGCGTCCTCCAGTTGCAGGTGCCGGCCCTCGTACGACTGGTAGCCGCCCTGCCAGAGCAGTCTGATGATCTCCAGCCCCTCGCGCAGCCGTTCGTGCCGGCCCCGGACACTGGGAAATCCCTGCCCCACCACGTGCTCGTTGAGGCGTTCGCCCGCGCCGATGCCGAGGGTGAACCGTCCGTCGGAGATCAGGGCCACGGTCGCCGCGGCCTGCGCGATGATCGCCGGGTGGTAGCGGACGGTGGGGCAGGTGACCCCGGTGGCCAGGCCGATCGTGCTGGTCTGCGCCGCGATCGAGCCGAGCAGGCTCCAGGTGAACGCGGAGTGCCCCTGCGTGTCGAGCCAGGGGTGGTAGTGGTCGCTCATCTCCACGAAGTCGAAGCCGACCTGCTCCGCGCGGACGGCCTGCCGGATGATCTCCTTCGGCCCGAAGCCCTCCGTGGCCAGCTTGTAGCCGATCTGCATGCGCTGACTCCCTCTCCCGTACCGACGCCGGCGCAGCAGCCCTTCCCGGCACCCACCCCGACAAACGCCGCTCACCCGACGAGCCCAGCCTCCTAGGACGCCTGCGGGTTGTGATCCGGTCACTGGACAGGCGGCGGCCGCCATCGGGCGGCCCGGGCCGGGCGGTCCGGGACGGGCGGTCCGGCCCGGGCGGTCGATCGGGGACGCGGGTCGGCCCGCGCCCCGGGGGTTGGGCGCGGGCCGACGCGGGATGGTCCTACTTGGAGGGCTGGGGGAGCTCGCAGTCGATCTTCGGGTTGGCCCCGATGTAGTTCAGCGGACCGGCGACGATGGTGACGAGGATGGTGCCGGCCTCCGCGCAGTTGGTGTCGTCGCCGCTGTAGTAGCCGCGCTGACCGGCGGCGATGGCACCGATGATCAGCCAGATCACGACGATGACTCCGAGTATCGAGGTGCCGCGCATGGGTTGCCTCCTGAGGTGTGGTGGGTTCGAGGTGCAGGCGATGTACCCAATCGCGTCGAACGGCTAACGGCGACCACGATCGACCACCCGGGGTCGGCCGTCCGGATGGCCACCTTCGATCCGGTGGTACGGCGAGGATCGTCCGGGCGTACCGGGTCGCGCCCGCCGACTATCGGATCGAGGACCGACCCGGCCACCGGCCGCCGTCGCGGACGTAGAACTGGCCTCACGGCACCCGCCGAGGAGGATTCATGGACGTCCGGACACCGCAGCTCTACATCGACGGTCCCGCGGACCTGGCCGCGGCGGCCCGCGCGCTGGCTGGTGGCGCGGTCGTCGCGGCGGCCTTCGCGAACTTCTACGTCATCGTCACCCGCCCCGACGCGGACACCGTGCGGAAGGTCAACCTGGCCAAGGGCCGGCCGGTGGACCAGGTAGGCAGCATCACCGCCCCGGCGCACCGGATCCCGGACATGTTCGACTGGTCCCGGATCTCCCCCCGACTGCCCGAGCGGCGGGTACGACAGCTGATGGACGCCCTCTACGGCGCCGGTCCCTTCGGCTTCCGGGGCCCGGCCGCCGACCGGCTGCCCGACCACCTCACCCAGCACGACCGGGGCGTCCGCACCACCCAGGTGATCGCCCCCGGAGCGGCCTGCCCGTCGAACGCCTTCTTCGAGCGGGCGGTGGCCGAGACGGGGGTGGACCACCTCTACATCACCTCGGCGAACCGCTCCCGGCACCTGACCGGGGCGGCCGAGGAGCCGGCGCACTGGAAGGTGGGCCCGCTCGCCGCCGATTTCACCCACCTGCCCGACCTGGTCGTGCTCGCCCACCGCGACGAGGCGGCCGCCCGCGCCGCGTACCCGGCCTACCTGCCGACCTCGGTGACGCTGCTCTCGTTCCACCTGCCGGAGGGGGAGTGGGAGGAGCCGCCGGTGCTCATCGTGGACCGGCACGGCTCGCTGCACGTCGACGAGGTACGCCGGGCCGCCGCGCCGCTCGGGCTCCAGGTGCGTCTGGGCGCCGGCGCCGGCGAGCGGCTGCGCGTGCGGGGGTACGCCGGGGCGCTGGTGTGAGCGGTTACCGGATCGGCCTGGTGGTACCCAGCTCGAACACCACCATGGAGACCGAGATCCCGGCGATGCTGCGCCGGCGCGAGGCGGTCGATCCCGGCGTCACCTTCACCACCCACGCCAGCCGGGTGCGGCTGCACCACGTGACGGCGACGGAGCTGGCCCGGATGAACCGGACCAGCGGTCGCTGCGCCGAGGAGCTGGCCGACGCCCGGTGCGACGTGCTCGCGTACGCCTGCCTGGTGGCGGTGATGGCGGACGGCGCCGGGGCGCATGACCGGGCCGAGCGGCGGCTGGCTCGGGCGGCCGGTCGGGCCGGGCACCCGATGCCCGTGGTGACCAGCGCCGGCGCGCTGGTGGCCGGGCTGCGGGCGTTGGGCGCGCGGCGGATCGCCATGATCGCGCCGTACCTGCCGCCGCTGACCGCCACCGTCGTCGGCTACCTCGCCGGGTACGGGATCGAGGTGACCCGGGCGGTGAGCCTCGCCGAGCCGGACAACGTGGCGGTGGGCCGGATCCCGGCGCAGCGGCTGGTGGCCCTGGCCGACGGGCTCGACCTGACCGACGTGGACGCGATCGTGCTCTCCGCCTGCGTCCAGATGCCGTCGCTGGCGGCGGTGCCGCAGGTGGAGGCGCGCCTCGGCCGGCCGGTGCTGACCGCGGCCACTGCCACGGTGCACCAGCTGCTCACCGGCCTCGGGCTCGCGCCGTACGTGCCGGACGCCGGACGGTTGCTGGCCGGCCCGCGCTGACCATGCGGGTCTCCCGCAGGCGCGGTACGCGTGCGCGGGCCGCTCGCGCGTGCGGTCAGTGCGGCGGGGCGGGCGCCTCGGGCGGGCGGCCCCAGCTGCGCCGGGCGTCGGCGACCGCCACTCCGGCCAGCACCAGCATGGCGCCGAGCGCGCTGAACACCGGTCGCAGGAACATCACGCCCGGGGAGATGGTGAGCAGGGCCAGCAGCCCGCCGGGGCGGGAGACCGAGACCCGGCTGAACACCTCGTACTCGAACGCGGCCCGGCCGATCAGAAAGAGCGCCGGGCCGCCGAGGATGACCGCCACCCAGGCCGGTGGCGTACGCCCGGTCGACTCGTGCAGGATCAGGTCGAAGCCGGCGGCCGTGGTGACCACCCCGGCGACCATCACCAGGTGGGTGAAGGGTGCGGTGTTCAGGAACGCGCTCGGCGCCCGGGAGGTGGCGATGGCCTTCGGCAGCAGCTCGCCGGACTTGTGCACGTAGATCCGCCAGAGCAGCAGGGTGGTGGCGAAGGCGATCACGAACGAGGCGATGTTCTCCAGCTCGGAGTGCGCCAGGCTGAACATGGTGCCGATGGTCAGGATGGCGTCGCCCAGGGCGATGATGAAGAACTGCTGGTAGCGCTCGGAGAGGTGTTCGGCGGTGACGTTGCGCTGCGCGGTGGGCACCACGCCGAGCCCGGGCACCGGGTAGGCGAGCCGGAAACCGGTGTAGTCGATGGCGAGCGCGAACGCCCACCAGGCCACCCTGGCATTGTCGGAGACGTAGGCGCCGATGATCCAGGGCACCGCCGAGACGGCGAACCAGATGAAGATCCGGGCGGCCCGGCGTTGGGTCTGCGGCTCGTGTCGCACCGTGGGCATCAGGAAGAGCCCTCGGCCGAGGTGGATCACCACGTAGGTGCCGGCGAAGACCAGGCCGCGCGCGCCGAAGGCCTCCGGGATCGCGGTGGTCATCAGCAGCGCGCCGACCATCACCGCCATGATCAGCAGCTTGATCTCGGTACGTTCCGGGTTGTACATGTCGGTGACCAGGGTGGTGATGGCCCAGGTCCACCAGAGGGCGGCGAGCAGGATGAGCGCCTGCGCGGCCTTGTACCAGTCGAGTCCCTCGACCAGGCCGCGGGAGATGAGCGCGAGCGCGACCACGTAGACCAGGTCGAAGAAGAGTTCGAGCAGGGTCACCCGGCGGGGGGCGTCCGGGTCGCGGATCGGCGCGCGGTGCCGCTGCGGGGCCGGTTCCGGCGTGGCGGTCGGCACGGGCTGCTCCCGGGTACCAGGTCGGCTCGGCGGGCCTTGGGCCTCTTTACCGACCGACGGTAGCGAGAGCGGCAGTGAGCCGTGCCGGATATGCCGGTTTGCCGATGACCCGGCGCGGTGCCGGAGAAATCGGCCGCGCCCGATGGTCCGGGTCGTCGCGCGGGCGTCGACGGCGCGGCCGACTCCGTGCCGCCGTCGCGGGCACGCCGCGGTGGCGGCACGGAGTCGTGTCGGGTCAGGCCTGGTCCGGGCCGCCCGCCGTCGGCAGCGCCGCGACCACCTCGTCCGGGGCGCCGGCGAGCACCTTGGCCTGCTGCGGCCAGGTGGCCAGACCGGGCGCGGCCCGCAGACCGGCACCGCGGATGAGTTCGCGCAGGCCGGCCTCGTCCAGCTCGGCCAGCTGCCGGTAGGTCCGCACCCCGGCTTCCTGCAACGCCGCGGCCATCTTCGGCCCGACGCCCTGGATCCGGCGGAAGTCGTCGACCTCCACGGCGGCCGCCGCGACCGGGCGTACCGGCGGGGTGGCGACCGCCGGCCGCGGTGCCGGTGCGGCCGGCTCCGGGTCGCCGGCGGCCTCGTCCGTGCCGCCGGCGGGCTCCGCCGCGGCCGCGACCGGCTCGTCCCCCGGGCTGGCCGGCACCGGAGTCTCGGCCGCGACGGGCTCCTCGACCGCGCTGACCGGCGCCGGAATGTCGGCCGCGACCGGCTCGTCCGCCGGGCTGGCCGGCGCCGGAGCGTCGGCGGCGACCGGCTCGGCCACCTCGGTGGACGCGGCGACCGGCTCGGCCGGCTGCTCCACGGCGGGCGCGGGCTGCGTCGCGCCGGTGGGCCCGGTCGACGGCTCGTCGGAGGCGGCCGGCGCGTCCGGGGTGGTCCGCTCGGCCACCGGCACGGGTCGCGGCGCGATCACCGGGGTCGGCTCCGGGTCGCCGGTGAGGGCCATGTCGGCCGGGTCGACGTCGGACGCCGGGCCGTCGTGCGCCGGGCTCACCACGGCGGACTCGGT
The DNA here is from genome assembly GCF_044456245.1 of Micromonospora sp. NPDC051006. Taxonomy (NCBI): domain Bacteria; kingdom Bacillati; phylum Actinomycetota; class Actinomycetes; order Micromonosporales; family Micromonosporaceae; genus Micromonospora; species Micromonospora sp. NPDC051006. Next base: position 99,619 of record NZ_JBITFP010000014.1, on the reverse strand, counting down.
GATCGTGTCCACCGGGGCCGGCGGGTCGGCGACCGCGCTCGGCGCCGGATCGACCGTCGCCGGCGCCTGCCCCGGGTCGCTGACGGCCGCCGGCTCCGGCGACGCCAGCACAGCGGTCCCGGCCACCGGATCACCGTCCGTGATGGACGAACCGCGCGTCCGTGCGTCCTGCCGGCCGCGCAGCAGCCAGCCGGCCGCCAGGCCCAGCAGCAGGGCCAGTACCACTATCAAGAAGTGCCCGAAGGACCACGCCACGGCAGACCTCCCTCTCACCTCGTCGGAAAAGTCATGAGAAAAACCCGCCGCAGCTTCGCATATGCGCGACCGGTTCGACAGGCAGGATCCACCTTGTGCCACCCAGGTGGGACGGGAGGCACCGGCGGTGCGCGACAAGCGACGGAGGGTGGCGATGGCACGCCGGCGAGCGGACACGCCGACGACCCCGGCGCCCGTCGGGCGCCGGGGTCGGACGGCCGGGGTCAGTCCTCCTCGCCCCGGTAGGTGTAGAAGTCGTCGACGAACTTGCGCCGCAGCGGCGGTACCCGGCTGGTGACGCCGAAGTAGCCGCGTGCGCCGAGCAGCGCGAGCCGGCCGACGACCGGCTTGTACATCCGGTCGTCGCCGTTGGTGCCGCTGCGGTTCAGCGAGTCCGCGACCCGGGCGAAGCCGTAGGGCACCATCACCGCCTCGTAGTCCGCGACGGCCTGGAGCAGGGTCTTGTCGCCGGCCGCGGCGAGCCGAACCTGCCGGCAGAGCAGGGCGGCGTCGCGCAGCGCCGTGTTCGCGCCCACCCCGCGACCCGGTGTCATGGTGTGGATGGCGTCGCCGAGCAGGGTGACCGTGCTGCTCTTCCAGGGCGGCACCGGCTCGGAGGTGCTGACCCGGATCGGCAGCGCGCTGGCCGGGTCGCTGCGGGCCAGCAGCTCGCGCAGGTGCGGATGCCAGTTGGTGGTGAGTTCCAGTGCGAGCTGCACCAGCTCCTCGCCCCGGCGCTGCATCACGTCGGGCGGAAACCGGCGGGCGGTGCTCCAGATGATCAGGTTGATGTTGTCGCGGGTCGGGTCGTGGGCGAGCCCGGGCCACCGGTCGAGCAGGGCGGCGTCGGCCTCGCCGACCCCCGGCTTGAGCCGACCGTCACCGTCCCACTTGAACTCCATCACGTGCAGCACGCCCATCATTCCGCCGACGCCGAAGATCAGCGAGATGCCGCGTTGGAGCCGCTCCGGCAGGAGCGCGCGGGTCTGCGCGGTGAGCGGGATCCGGGTGGCGATGTTGATCGTGCCCGCGTCCCGGGTGACCGCGTGCGGCAGGTACTGACGGCGGACCGCCGAGTGCGTGCCGTCGGCGGCGACCAGCAGGTCGCCGGTGGTGCTGCTGCCGTCGGCGAAGTACGCGGTGACCGTGCCGTCGTCGTGCTGCTCGTAACGGGTGAAGGTCTTGCCGAAGTGGACCACGTCCTCCATGCCGGTGAGCAGGACCTGGCGCAGGGTCATCCGGGCCACCGAGCGCTCGGTGTCGACCGGGTGGGTGTCCGGGCGCAGCTCGAACGACGCGGTCTGCCGCATCCGCTGGGTGATGACGTTGAACCAGCGGGGCGAGCGGGCGCAGGTGGCGAGATAGACGTCGAAGAGCTCCGGCGGCAGGCACTCGCGCAGCGCCCGGCTGCCGGTCGGGCCGATGCCGACCCGGTAACCGAGCAACCCGTCGACGCGGGTGTCGTACCGCTCGTAGACGGCGACGCTGATCCCGGCCCGGCGCAGTCCGTGCGCCAGGCACATCCCGCCGGTGCCGGCGCCGATGACGATGACGTGCGGGGGTCTGGCGGACATGGCGTTTCCTCAGCCCGCGGCGCGGGGCGCGGGCAGGGGCAGGGCGTCCCAGCGGTAGAAGCAGCCGGCGATCGCGTCCCGCGGTGAGCGCCAGGTCGGCAGGTAGGGCGAGGTGTGCGCGGAGAGTCGCTCGTTGACCTGCTGGTAGAGCGGATGGTTGCGCGCCTCGGCCAGCGCCTCCGGGTCGATCTCGGCGGTCTCCATCAGATGGATGCACACGTCGTGCAGGCAGTACAGCGACCGGTGGGTCACCCCGGTCAGGCCGGGCAGTTCGGTCGAGTCGGACTCGGCGAAGATCTGGGCCACTCGGCCCTCCGCGCCAGGGACGATCCTGCTGACGATCAGTAGACGGCTCATCGGACCCCTTCCGCCGGTGGTACCTCTGTGGGACCACGGGACTGCTGTGCGGCCCACCGTGCCCGCCCGGCTGTCACCTCCCCGTCACGCGTTGCGTCGCGACGGTGACGCCGGTCGAGCCGGGCCGGTCGGGGCGCGGCCGGGATGCCCGGGGGAGCGGCGTGGGGTGCCGGCGCTGTCGCGGCTGGCCCGCCGGATCGGGGCGAGGGTCTCGTCGAGCAGCGCGCACATCGCCGGGGAGGGCTCCAGCCGCAGCTCGCGCAGGAGCAGGTCGCGGTAGACGTAGAAGGCGTGCACCGCCTCGAAGGCGTTGCCCTCGGCCAGATGGATGCGGACCACCAACCGGTGCGGTGTCTCGCGCAGCGGTTCGGCGGCCATCGCCTCCAGCGCGGCCTCCAGCGCCTCGCCGTGCCGGCCCGCCGCCAGGTGCTGGCCGGCCACCTGTTCCAGCATGTGCAGACGCAGTTGGCGCAGCCGCTCCCGGTCCAGCAGGACCCAGTCGTCGTACCAGCCGGGGAGCAGGTCGTGCCGGCCGGCGGCGAGCGCGCCGGCCGCCGTCCGCGGGTCGTCGCCGTCGCGTACCCGGGCGGCCGTGCCGACCAGTTCGTCCACGTCGAGCCAGACCGCCGGGTCGAGACGGACGGTGTCGGTGCTGACGGCGAGGGGGCAGCACGGGTCCTGCCGCAGCCGCCAGAGGGCGGTACGCAGTGACGACAGCGCCCGCTCCTCCGGCGCCTCGGGCCAGAGCAGCCCGGCCAGTTGGCTGCGGGTGGCACCGGGGCGCAGCCCGATCAGCGCGATCACCCGTTGCAGCCCGCGGGGCACCTCGACGGGGGCCTCGCCGTGCAGCAACTGGAAGCCGCCGAGCAGGCGTAGTGACACCTCGGTGCCGGGTCGGCGCCCGGACGTCGGCATGGACGGATCAGCGGCCACGCAGCACCCCCTGTGGAACGCTTGTCCCGACTGTCTGCTGTGTCCCCGGCGCGGCTGTTCGCGACGTCGGCGTCGCCGTCGCCGCTACGCCGAAGGCGCGGCGCCGCGCCCGGGCCGCCGGGCTGACCGTGATGAAGATTATCAATAACGGTCACTCTGGGTCAACGCAGTTGCGTCCCCGATGACTTCTGCAAGGCAACCGTGAGAACGCCTCTGAACTGCTCATATTTGCCGATGGGACGATCCGCCGGTCAGCTGACGCATAGCCCGCGCACAGCTTGCGTCAACGCAGCGTCACCGATCAGCGTCGTCGGTGGATCGCCCCTGGTGACGCCGCCGTGACGAGCGGCGCGCATCGTGGCGGGCAGTCGTCCGGCTCGTGCGGCACCGTCTCTCGGCGCCGCACGCCGTGGGGGGAGGCCCGTCCATGGACCGATCGCTCATCGTCGCGAAGGTGGTCCCGAGCGCCGAGGCTCGGGTCGCCGAGATCTTCGCCGACTCCGACGCCACCGAGCTGCCGCAGCTGGCCGGGGTCCGGCACCGGTCGCTGTACCGGCTGCACGACCTGTACGTGCACCTGCTGGAGACCGAACTGCCGGGGGAGGGGGCGGTGGAGGCCGCGCGCAGTCACCCGGAGTTCGAGCGGATCAGTGCCCGACTGCGGCCGTACATCTCGCCGTACTCCCCGGACTGGCGTTCGCCGCGCGACGCCATGGCCCGCTGCTTCTACCGCTTCGACGCCTCCGCGCCGGTCGGGCGGCGGTCGTGACCGCCACCGCACCGCGCGAGGAGCAGCTCTGGTCCCGCTGCGCCGGCTGCGCCACCCTGCTGTACCGCAAGCGACTGCGGCGCAACCTGGACGTCTGCCCCGAGTGCGGGGTGCACGCCCGGCTCGGGGCGCCCGACCGGGTACGGCAGCTGGTCGACCCGGGATCGTTCCAACCGCTGCCCGACCGGCTCGCCGACCTGGACCCGATCGACTTCGTCGACGTGCTGCCGTATCCGCACCGGCTCACCGCGGCCCGGGCCGGCACCGGCCTGACCGAGGCGGTGCTCTGCGGCACCGCGGCCATGGGCGGGCACCCGGCGGTCCTCGCGGTGATGGACTTCCGCTTCCTCGGCGGCAGCCTGGGCTGCGCGGTCGGCGAGCTGATCACCCGGGCCGCCGAGCGCGCCCTGGACGACCGGGTGCCGCTGGTCCTGGTCACCGCCTCCGGCGGCGCCCGGATGCAGGAGGGTGCGCTGTCGCTGATGCAGATGGCCACGGTCAGTCAGGCCATCGCCGCGTTGCGCGAGGCGGGACTGCTCACCGTCAGCGTCCTCACCGATCCCACGTACGGCGGGGTCGCCGCCTCGTTCGCCACCAACACCGACGTGGTGGTGGCCGAGAGCGGTGCCCGGATGGGCTTCGCCGGCCCCCGGGTGATCCGGCAGGTCACCGGCCGGGCCCTGCCGGAGGGCTTTCAGACCGCGGACTTCCTGCTCCGGCACGGCCAGGTCGACATGGTGGTGCCCCGGCGCTCCCTGCGCGGGCGGCTGGTCGCCCTGCTGGCGGCGGCCCAGGGCGGGCGGCGACCGGTGGCCCGCCCCGCGGTGCCCCGCCAGCAGCCGGCGCCGCCGGCCGGCGTCGGCACCGTCGCGCAGAACCCGGTCGACGGCCCGACCAGCGAGCCCGGCTCGACCGACGCCGATCCCTGGGCGACGGTACGCCTGGCCCGGCACCCGGGTCGACCGACCACCCTCGACTACCTGGAGCACGCCTTCGACGGCTTCGTCGAGCTGCACGGCGACCGGCTCGGCGGCGACTGCCCGGCCGTGGTCGGCGGCGTGGCTCGCCTCGACGGCCGGTCGGTCATGGTGATCGGCCACCAGAAGGGGCACACCACCGCCGAGCTGGTCGCCCGCAACTTCGGCATGGCCAGCCCGGCCGGGCACCGCAAGGCGCTGCGGTTGGCGCGGCTGGCCGCCCGCCTCGGCCTGCCGGTGATCACCCTGGTGGACACCCCGGGTGCCGACCCCGGCGTCGGCGCCGAGGAGCAGGGGCAGGCGGCGGCCATCGCGGAGAACATCCTCGCCCTCACCGTGCTCCCCACCCCGGTCCTCGCGGTGATCACCGGTGAGGGAGGCAGCGGCGGGGCACTGGCCCTGGCGGTGGCCGACCGGGTGCTGATGCTCGAGCACGCCGTCTACTCGGTGATCAGCCCGGAGGGCTGCGCGGCGATCCTCTGGCCGGACCGCTCAGCGGCCCCCCAGGCGGCCCGCGCGCTGCGGCTGACCGCGCCGGACCTGCACCGCCTCGGTGTGGTGGACGACATCGTGCCGGAGCCGCCGGGTGCCGCCCACGCCGACCCGGAGGCGGTGGCACGGACGCTGCGTGACGCGGTGCTCGGTGCGCTGCTGCCGCTGCTCGACGTGCCAGCGGCGACCCTGGTGCGCCGCCGCCGCCAACGCTTCCGGCGCTTCGGCGCGGCCCGCGCCGGCCTCCGGGCGGGTGCCCGGTGAGCGCCGGCGCGGCCCGGCCCCCGACGGCGCCGGCGGCAATCGAGCGCGCCGGCGACGCGGCCGACGGGACGGACGCGGTGCTGGCCGGACTGCGCCGGCACGCCCAGCACCTGGTGGCCGAGCTGGCCGGCCCGGTCCGGCGGGTGCGGCTGCGCAGCGGCGAGACCGTGCTGGAGGTGGAGTGGCACGGCAGTGCCGCCCCGAGCGGTGCCACCGCCGAGGAACCGCCGCCGGAGTCCCGGCCCGCCCCCGCGGCCGGCGCCGACGGCCCGGAGCCGGAGACTCGCCCGGTGGTCCGGTCACCGATCGTCGGCACGTTCTACCGCGCGCCGGAGCCGGGGGCCGCGCCGTTCGTGGCCGTCGGCGACGTGCTCCGGCCGGGCCAGGTGGTCGGGATCGTCGAGGCGATGAAGCTGATGAACGAGGTCACCACCGACCGGGGCGGCCGGGTGGCCGCGGTGCTGGCCGATGACGGCCAGCCCGTGGAGTACGACCAGCCGCTGGTCGCGCTGGAACCGGCCTGAGGTGGTGCGGGATGTTCGAGAAGGTGTTGATCGCCAACCGGGGTGAGATCGCGCTGCGGGTGCTGCGCGCCTGCCGCGAGCTCGGAGTCCGTACCGCGGTGGTCTACTCCGCGGCGGACGCCGACTCGGCCGCGGTCCGCCTCGCCGACCAGGCCGTCCGGATCGGACCGGCGGCCAGCCGCCGCAGCTACCTCAACGCCGCCGCGATCGTCGAGGCGGCCCGGCAGGTCGGCGCCCAGGCGGTGCACCCGGGCTACGGGTTCCTCTCCGAGGACGCCGACTTCGCCGAGATCTGCGCCGAGAACGGACTGACCTTCATCGGCCCGCCGCCGTCGGTGATGGCCGCGCTGGCCGACAAGTCCTCCGCCCGGGCCCTGATGCGCCGGGCCGGCCTGCCGCTGCCGGCGGGCAGCGTGGAGCCGGTGCCCACGGCGGCCGCGGCGGCCGAGGTGGCCGCGGAGATCGGCTACCCGGTGATCGTGAAGGCGGCGGCCGGGGGCGGTGGCCGGGGCATGACCGTGGTCTGGTCCGCGGCGGAGCTGCCCCGGGCGTACGCGAAGACCCGGGCGGCCGCGCAGGCCGTGTTCGGTGACGACCGGGTCTACGTCGAGCGCTACCTGACCGAGGCCCGGCACGTCGAGGTGCAGGTGCTCTGCGACGGGCACGGCAACGGGGTGCACCTGGGCACCCGGGACTGCTCGGTGCAGCGGCGGCACCAGAAGCTCATCGAGGAGGCGCCCGCCCCGGCGCTACCCGCCGGCGTCCTCGACTCGATCGCCGAGACCGCGCTGCGCGGCGCGCTGGAGGTCGGCTTCACCGGCGCCGGCACGCTGGAGTTCCTGGTCGACGCCGAGGAGCGGTTCCACTTCCTGGAGATCAACTGCCGGATCCAGGTGGAGCACCCGGTCACCGAGATGATCACCGGAATCGACCTGGTGCACGAGCAGCTGCACATCGCCGCCGGGGTGCCGCTGCGCTGGCGGCAGGACGAGATCCGGCTGCACGGGGTAGCGGTGGAGTGCCGGGTCAACGTGGAGGATCCGGAGCGCGGCTTCGCGCCCACCCCGGGTCGGTTGGAGCGGTTCCTGCCGCCCGGTGGCCCGTTCACCCGGGTGGACACGCACGGCCGGCCTGGGTACGTGGTGGGCCCGCACTACGACTCGCTGCTGGCCAAGGTGGCCGTCTGGGCGCCGGACCGCGAGCTGGCGCTGAACCGGCTGGAACGCGCGCTCGACGAGTTCGACGTGGCCGGGCCGGGCGTGCGGACCACCATTCCGTTCGTCCGGCGGGTGCTCGACGACGCCGGGTTCCGCAAGGGCCGCTACACCACCGGGCTGGTCGACCGGCTGCTCGCCGCCGGCGAGCACACCGCGACCACGAGCCGGGCCGGCGCGCCGGCCGCGACCACGAGCGACACCGGCGAGCACACCGCGACGGTCCACCCCACCGTCGCGCCTGCACCACCGCCGGCCCCGCCGGTGACCGCCACCCGTCCGCCGGCCACGGCCGGATCGTCCGCACGAAACAGGAGGACCCGATGACCGTCACCCAAGGCCAACCGCTGACCGCCGAGATCACCGACATCCTGGTGGCGCACTGCGGGTTGGACGCCGAGGCCGCCGCCCGCGCGCCGGCCGCCTCCCTGGAGGAACTCGGCCTGGACTCCCTCGCGCTGCTCGAACTCTCCGCGGTCGTCGCCGACCGGTGGCGGGTGCAGATCCCCGAGCAGGCCGCGCAGCTGAGCATCCCGGCCGTGGCCAACCTGGTCGCCCGGCGCTCGGCGCAACCGGGGCACACCGAGAACAGCATCGTGATCGCCGCGCCGCTGCCGCTGGTCTGGGAGATCACCAACGACGTGCCGAACTGGACCGAGCTGTTCACGGAGTACGCCGTGGTGGAGATCCTGCATCGGGCCGGGAACACGGTGCGCTTCCGGCTCACCATGCACCCGGACGAGAACGGGGTGTCCTGGAGCTGGGTGAGCGAACGCGTCGCCGACCCGATCGCCCGGCAGGTGCACGCACACCGGGTGGAGACCGGGCCGTTCGAGTACATGCGGATCCACTGGCGCTACACCGAGGAGCCCGAGGGCACCCGGATGACCTGGGTGCAGGACTTCGCGATGAAGCCGACCGCGCCGGTGGACAACGTCGGGATGACCGAGCGGATCAACGCCAACAGTGCGGTGCAGCTCGCGGTGATCAAGGAGCGGATCGAACGCCGGGTGCAGACCGGCGAGGCCGTGCCGGTCGGCGGGGCGACGGGAGCCGGCGATGAGTGAGCAGACCCTGCCCCTGATCGCCGCCCGGGACGTGCCGGCGGACCGGCGGCGCGGCGGCGAGCTGCGGGTGCTGCTCGGCCCGCGCACCGTCGGCAGCACCTCCGGTTTCATGGGGGTGGCCGCGTTGCAGCCGGGGGAGCGGATCGCCGAGCACTACCACCCCTACAGCGAGGAGTTCCTCTACGTGGCCCGGGGTGAGATCACCGTGGACCTGGACGACCGGCCGGTGCCGCTGGCCGCCGGGGAGGCGCTCTTCGTGCCGATCAACGTGCGGCACCGGCTGCGCAACACCGGCGACGAGCCGGCCGAGGTGGTCTTCCATCTCGGACCTCTCGCGCCCCGGCCGGACCTGGGCCACGTCGACACCGAGCTGGTCGAGCGGGGCGCGTCGTGACCGGGCGCCGCACGGTGGTGACCGGGATCGGCGTGGTCGCCCCGGGCGGCGCCACCCGGGACCGGTTCTGGAAGTCGATCACCGAGGGGCGGACGGCGACGCGGCGGATCACCTTCTTCGACCCGTCGCCGTTCCGGTCCCGGATCGCCGCGGAGTGCGACTTCGACCCGGTCGCCGCCGGGATCACCGAGGTTGAGCTGCGGCGCTCCGACCGCTACGTGCAGTTCGCGCTGGCCTGCGCCGACGAGGCGATCGCCGACGCCGGCCTGGTGCTCACCGACGCCGAGCGGGACCGCGCCGGGGTGGTGCTCGGCACCGCGGTCGGCGGCACCATGGCGCTGGAGCAGCAGTACGTCGCGGTCAGCGACGCCGGCCGCCGGTGGCTGGTCGACCCGGCCCGCGGCGGGCCCTACCTCTACCAGGCGTTGGTGCCCAGCAGCCTCGCCGCCGACGTGGCCTGCCGGCACGGCCTGCACGGCCCGGCTCAGGTGGTCTCCACCGGCTGCACCTCCGGGATCGACGCGATCGGGTACGCCCACCAGCTGATCGCCGACGGCGAGGCGGACGTGGTGCTCGCCGGCGCGGCGGACTCGCCGATCTCGCCGGTCACCGTCGCCTCGTTCGACGCGATCAAGGCGACCAGCCCGGACAACGACGACCCCGCGCACGCCTCCCGCCCGTTCGACGCCGACCGGCACGGCTTCGTGCTCGCCGAGGGCGCGGCGGTGCTGGTGCTGGAGGAGGCCGAGCGCGCCCGGCGGCGCGGCGCGCACATCTACTGCGAGGTCGCCGGGTACGCCAGCCACAGCAACGGCTACCACATGACCGGGCTGCGACCGGACGGGGTGGAGATGGCACTGGCCATCTCCGCGACGCTGCGGCAGGCCCGGCTCGCCCCGGAACAGGTCTCCTACATCAGCGCGCACGGCTCCGGCACCCGCCAGAACGACCGGCACGAGACCGCCGCGTTCAAACGGGCGCTCGGCGACGCGGCGTACCGGGTGCCGGTCAGCTCGATCAAGTCGATGGTCGGGCACTCGCTCGGCGCGATCGGCTCGATCGAGATGGCCGCCTGCGCGCTGGCCATCGAGTTCGGGGTGGTGCCGCCGACCGCCAACTGGAGCACCCGGGATCCGGAGTGCGACCTGGACTACGTGCCGAACGAGGCGCGGGAGCTGCCGGTCGACGTCGCCCTCTCGGTGGGCAGCGGGTTCGGCGGCTTCCAGTCCGCGATGATCTTCCGCCGGCTGCCCGGGGCGGTGGCCGCGTGACCGCCCGAGCGGTGGTCACCGGGATCGGGGTGGTCGCACCGAGCGGCATCGGCGCGGCGGCGCACTGGCGTACGGTGCTCGCCGGCACCCGGCGCACCGGGCCGATCACGCTGTTCGACCCGGCCGGCTACCCGACCCGGTTCGGCGGCGAGGTGACCGGGTTCGAGGCCACCGGATACGCGGCGAGCCGCCAACTCGTGCAGACCGACCGGTGGACGCACCTCGGGTTCGCCGCCACCCGGCTGGCGCTGGCCGACGCCGGACTGCCCGAGCAGGCCCCCGACCCGTACGGCTACGCGGTCACCCTGGCCAGTTCCTCCGGCGGCAACCTGTTCGGCCAGCGGGAGCTGCAACGGCTCTGGGGTGGCCCGTCGCGCACCGTCGGGGCGTACCAGTCGATCGCCTGGTTCTACGCGGCCAGCGTCGGCCAGCTCTCCATCCACCACCAGTTCAAGGGGCCGTGCGGGGTGCTGGTCAGCGAGGCGGCCGGCGGACTGGACAGCCTGGCGCACGCGGTCCGCTCGGTGCGCCGGGGCACCCCGGTGGTGATCGCCGGGGCGACCGAGTGCCCGCTGAGCCCGTACGCCCTGGCCTGCCAGCTGAGCTCCGGCCTGCTCAGCGACGTCGCGGACCCGGAGCGGGCGTACCGGCCGTTCGACGCCGGGGCGAGCGGCTACCTGCCGGCCGAGGGCGGGGCGGTCTTCGTGGTGGAGGAGCTGGGGCACGCGCTGGCCCGTGGCGCGCGGGTCTACGGCGAGCTGACCGGTTGGGGTGCGACCCACGACGCGGCGCACACCGGCCCGCAGACCGCCGGCGACCCGATCCAGTACGCCCGGGCGATGCGGCTGGCCCTGGACCGGGCCGGCGTCGGCGCGGACACGGTGGACCTGGTGCTGCCCGACGCGCTGGGCGTGCCCCGCTACGACCGTACCGAGGCCACCGCGCTGCGGTCGGTCTTCGGCGACCGGCCGCCCCCGGTGAGCACCGCGAAGCCACTCACCGGCCGCGCCCACCAGGGCGGCGCCGCGCTGGACGTGGCCACCGCGCTGCTCGCCTTCCGGCACGACACGCTGCCCGCCTCGGCGGGCCCGGACGAGGTGGCCGACGGCTGCGAGCTGGACTTCCTGCGCGAGCACCGACGGCCGCGCAGCCGGGTCGCGCTGGTCTGCGCCCGGGGTTTCGACGGCTTCAACAGCGCGCTGGTGCTGCGCGGGGCGGCACCGTCGAGGGAGGACGAAGATGGCTGACGAACAGCGGGCCCGGGTGGTGTTCCTGGTACGGGTGCCGGCGGAGCGCACCGCCGCGTTCCTGGCGGCGTACGAGGCGATCCGGCATCAGGTGGCCGGCGGGGTGCCGGGGCACCTGGTGGACCAGGTGTGCCGCTCGTCGGCCGACCCGGAGCAGTGGTTGATCACCAGCGAGTGGGCGAGGCTGGCCGACTTCGAGGCCTGGGAGCGCAGCCCGGAGCACCGCGAGCTGGTCCGGCCGATGCGGGAGTGCTTCACCGACGCCCGGTCGCTTCGCTTCCACATCCACGCCCAGACCCCGGCGTTGGCCTGACCGGGCGGTCTCGGGGGTGGGCGCGACTCAGCGGCTCAGGGCGACCTCGGCCAGGTAGACGCAGGTGCGTCCCTCGTGTGAGGAGTAGTAGCTGACCCACAGCAGGTCGTCGTGCCAGACCAGACCGGGGTAGCTGGTGTCGCCACCGGACGGCAGGGCGACCAGTTCGGTCAGCTCGCCCCGCTCGGCGTCGACGGCGCAGATCGCGGTGCGTACCGGGTCGTCGAGCAGTCGTACCCCGGCGAGCAGCCGGCCGTCCGGCAGCCGGAGCAGGGCCGGCCCTCCCACCTGGACGCCCAGGTCGGTCCACTCCCAGTCGCGGTACGGGGGGCGGGCCCGGCCGAGCTGGGCGGTGGCGGTCTCCCGGTCCCGGCGCAGCAGGCAGGTGGCGGTGCCGTCCGGGTCGAAGACCAGCCCCGACTCGTTCGGGTAGCCGCCGGCGAACAGGGTCGGCGCCACCGGGTGCAGGTCGAGGCCGTCGCCGCTGCGGTAGAGCCGGACGAAGCGCGGCTCTCGGGTGGCGTAGCCGACGCCGTACATGGCGCCGTCGTGCCAGGCCGCGCGCCACACCCAGACGTCCGGCTCACCGACCGGCGTCGGATCGCCCCAGCCGCGCCCGTCCCGGGAGAGCCAGGCGACGCTCCGGAACTTCTTGGTGGCCTCGCCGGTCGCGGCGGCGGCGAGCAGTTGCAGCCGACCGTCGGGGCGCGACACGAAGCGCGGGTCGCGCAGGTCGGTGTCGTCGCGGCGCAGCACCGCCGCGGAGCTCCAGGACCGGCCGTCCGGGGAGCTGAGCACCCGGATCACCCCGTCGCCGGAGACGTGCGTGCTGCCCTCGCGGAACGCGCAGAACCACCCGCCCTCGTGCCGGACCAGGTCGGTGAAGGCGTTGTGCGGCGCGCTGTCGCCGATCCGGCGCACCGCCGTGACCTGGACGTCGGTGCTGCGGCCGATCGGTGACAAGGTCATGCGCGGCGGCCTCCTGGGGCGTCCGGTCCGGCCGATCACGCTACGGCGCGCGACCGTACGCCCGGGCGGCCCCGCGGCGAACGGCCGGCGAACATCCGGGAACCGCCCGCCGGGAAGGTCACGGCGGGCGACCTCCCGACGCCGGCCGCGCGCCCGTCGGTGCTCCGCTGTGCCTGAGGACGCCGGCGGAGGCCGTCGAGGCGGCGCTGTCGGATTGACGTCCGCCGACGTCCGGCGCGCCGGCCCAGGTCGATCTGGCCCGCCCGCGACGATGCGGAGGACCGGGGACGAGGTCGGGGATGCCGCCGTCCTTGCTGAGCGCGTTCCTGCAGAGCCTGGCCACGAAGCTGGTCGAGGTGGTCTTCGGCAGGATCGTCGAGCGGATCGCCCCCCGGGTGCTGCGGACCGTGCCGCACCAGGCCCCACCGAACTGCCCGCGCTGCGGCGGCTACGGCGTGGCCCGCTGGGCCCCCGCCGGGGTGCGAGCCGTCTTCCTGCTGTCGCTGTTCGCCTTCGCGCTGGGCTTCACGTTCGCCTTCCTCGGCGTGCCCGTCGCCGTGCTCACCGTCGCGGTGTCGGTCGCGCAGGACGGGTTCGTCGGCCTGCTGCGTGGGCTGGTCGGCGTGCTCGGCCTGCTGGTCCCGGCGAGCGTCATGATGGCCGGCGCGGTCGGGCTCGCCTGGTACCACAGCTACCCACCGAAGTGGTGCGCCCGGTGCCAGGCCCGCTGGCCGCGCCAGGACCGCGCCGCCTACCTGCGGGCCGCCGGGGCGCTGCTGTTCCGGTGCGGCTGCGGTCAGCGGCTGCGGGTCCCCGCCACCGCCCGTGGCACGCGGATCCGCTGCCCCCGCTGCCGGGTGGAGGGCGACCTTCCGGCTCCCGACTCCCGAGGTCGATCCGGACGTCCCGGCTGACCGGCGTGCGGTCGGCCGCCGGGCTGCACGCTCGGCCGGGCCCGGTCAGTCCGCCTGCGCCGTGCCCTGCGCCCGGTAGGCGGTGGCGAGTCGTTTCGGGGCGCGGTCGTACCAGGCCTCGACCATCAGCTCGGTCAGCTCGGCCAGCTCGATGCGTTCCAGCCGGACCAGCACCGCGGGATAGCCGTCGAAGTGCGGGGTGGTGAAGTAGACCTCGGGGTCGTCGGCGAGCAGCGCCTCCTTGGCGCCCACGTCGGGCACGCGGGCGCCGAGGATCGGCCCGTCCGGGGCCGCGTCACCGAGGGCGGCCAGGTCGGCCTTGCGCAGCGGGCGCTCCCAGACGAACGGCTTGCCCCGCACCCGCCAGGCCGGCAGCCCGTCGTACGACCCGTGCTCGGTCGTCTCCGGCAGGGTCGCGGCGATTCGTCGCACGTCCTCCCAGCTGGCCATCGCCTCAGGTTACGGCCTCAAGGCGTCAGCGGGACGCCGTCCACTCGGCGAGCACCTGGCCCAGGGCGTGCCGCGCCTCGGCCGTCCGCGCCGGGTCGGCGTTGTCCAGGTTGATCAGCGCCTTCCACAGCGCCCAGCCCCGACCGCGCGCCCAGGTCGCCGCGTCGACGGCGAGCGCGTCCCGGAACGCCGCCCGGCTCTCGTCGTCCAGCAGCGTCCAGGAGATGACCACGTCGCAGGCGGGGTCGCCGACCCCGCAGCAGCCGAAGTCGATCACCGAGGCGAGCCGCCCGTCGCGCACCAGCAGGTTGCCGTACGCGACGTCGCCGTGGAACCAGACCGGCGGCCCGGCCCAGGTCGCGTCGAGGGCGTCGGCCCAGATCGCGTTGACCGTGTCGACCGGGATCCGCCCACCCAGCCGGTCGATCGCCCGCCGGGTGTCCTCGTCGTACGTGCTCAGCGGGGCGCCCCGCCAGGCGCTGTGCGCGCCGGCCACCGGCCCGCCACTGGGCTCGACCCGCTGGAGCGCGGCGAGGAAGCCGGCCAGGGTGGTGGCGAACTCGGTCAGGTCGGCGATCCGGTCCCGCCGGGCGGTGCGCCCGTCGATCCACCGGTAGACCGACCACGGGTAGGGATAGTCCGCAGCCGGCTCGCCCTGAGCCAGCGGGGTGGGCACGTCGAGCGGCAGCCGCGGCCCGAGCACCGGCAGCCACCGCTGCTCCTTGGCCACCTGGAGCGCGTACCCCTCGTCGCTGGGCAGCCGCACGGTCATCGCGTCACCCAGGTGGAAGGTGCGGTTGTCCCAGCCGCCCTCCTCGACCGGGCGCACCGGCAGGTCGGCCCAGCGGGGGAACTGCGCGGCGACGAGCCGGCGTACCAGCGACACGTCGATGCGGTCGCGCAGTGCGACACGAGTGGGCGGTGCCGTCCGGTCCTGGTCCATCCGTCCGAGGCTGGTTGGCCGGCGCCATCCACGCAACCCGTTTCCGCCACCGGGCCGCGGTCCCGACACCGCAACCGCGGACGTTGCCCGTGGTGGGGCGGCGTGGGAAGGATGGCGGGTGTGGACGTCGAGCAGCGGGCTGAGCCGAACGTGACCGACCTGCCGGCCGACGCGCCGCCGGCCTGCCTGGCCGACTACGCCGAGCGGGCCCGGGCGGTGCTCCCGCCGGACGTCTGGGACTACATCGAGGGTGGCAGCGGCGCCGAGATCACCCTGGGCGCCAACCGCGCCGCCCTGGACCGGGTGGCGGTACTGCCCCGGGTGCTGCGCGGGGTGGAGGTTCCGGACCTGACCGCCCGGCTGCTCGGCCACCGGTACGCGATGCCGGTCGGGGTGGCGCCGATGGCCTACCAGCGGCTGGTGCATCCCGACGGGGAGCTGGCGTTGGCCGCCGCAGCTGGCGCGGCGGGCGTGCCGTACCTGGCCAGCACGCTGGGCAGCACCCCGATCGAGGAGGTGGCGGCGACCGGAGCCCCGGTCTGGTTCCAGCTCTACTGGCTGCGCGACAAGGCGCTCGTGCTGGACCTGCTGGCCCGGGTGCGGGACGCCGGCTGCCAGGCGTTGGTGGTGACCGTGGACGTGCCGGTGCTGGGCCGGCGCTTGCGGGACCTGCGCAACGCGTTCCGGCTCCCGGCGCAGGTGGCCGCCGCGAACCTGCCCAACGGGCGGGACGACCTGGCGCACGGCGGCACCCCCGGGGTGTCCCAGCTGCGGGCCCGCTCCGGTGCGGCCTTCGCCCCGGCGCTGGGCTGGGCCGACCTCGCCTGGCTGCGGGAGCGGATCGACCTGCCGCTGGTGGTGAAGGGTGTGCTCGACCCGCGGGACGCGCAGGACGCCGTACGGGTCGGCGCGGACGCGGTGGTGGTCTCCAACCATGGCGGCCGTCAGCTCGACGGCGCGCCGGCCAGCGTCACCATGCTGCCCGAGGTCGTCGACGCGGTCGGAGACCGGTGCGAGGTGCTGCTGGACAGCGGCGTGCGTGGCGGCACCGACGTCCTGCGGGCGCTGGCGCTCGGCGCCGCGGGCGTGCTGGTCGGCCGGCCGCTGCTCTGGGCGCTCGCCGCCGGCGGTCGGCCCGCCGCCGAGACCGCGCTGGACCTGCTCGCCACCGAGCTGCGCGACGCGCTGGCCCTGGCCGGCTGTCCCGATCCCGCGGCCGCCCAACAGTTGCGCACCGTCGCGTCGGGCTGACCGGACCGGTCGCCGCCAGGACGGGTTGACACATCGCGTTCACCGGGTGGCAAAGCGCGACCGCCGCCGTTTCGGCGTCCTGGATGGACGGTCATAATGGGGCCCATGGTTGCCTGGGAGTACGCCTTGCTGGTCCGCCGCTATCAGGGGCAGGGTCGCAATTTCCACGTCTCGTTCGTCTGGTACGCCCCCGACGGGTCCCGTAAGGACATCACCGCGTACGGCGACACCGCGATCGCCCACCTCAACCGGGTCGGCCGGGACGGCTGGGAACTGGTCTCCGCCGCCGAGGACGTCAACAACGTGCAGGGCAGCACCGAGGTGCACCGCTACCACCTGAAGCGCCCGATCGCCTGAGCCGGCCACTCAGCCGCCCGCCTCCGGTGGCCCAGCCGGCACAACCGGTTGCCCCGACGCGCGGACCGGTCGCCCGGGCCGCGACGCGGTAACCCCCCGGCTCACCACCGGTCGGCTGCCGTTCACGCCACCGTATTGCTAGCGTTGCCTCCCGCCGCGCGCGTCCAGTGGCGGCGGGAGGAGGAGCAGCGGTGGGTGAGCCCGCGGCCGGGCGCCGGTACGTGGTCGGGGTGGACTTCGGCACGCTCTCCGGCCGGGCCGTGGTGGTCGACGTGGCCGATGGCGCCGAACTGGGCGCGGCGGTGCACCCCTACCGGCACGGGGTGATCACCGGCCGGCTGCCCGACGGCACGCCGCTGCCCCCGGAGTGGGCCCTGCAGGACCCGGCGGACCATCGCGAGGTGCTGCGGGTGGCCGTTCCCGCGGCGCTGCGGGCCGCCGGCGTACGCCCGCAGGACGCGTTGGGCATCGGCGTCGACGCCACCTCCTGCACCGTGCTGCCCACCCTGGCCGACGGCACCCCGCTCTGTGAGCTGCCCGGGTTGCGCGGGCGGCCGCACGCCTACCCGAAGCTGTGGAAGCATCACGCGGCGCAGCGGCAGGCGGACCGGATCAACGCCCTCGCCGCCGAGCGCGGCGAGAACTGGCTGGCCCGCTACGGCGGGCGGGTCTCCGCCGAGTGGCAGCTGGCCAAGGCGTTGGAGCTGCTGGAGGAGGACCCGGAGCTCTTCGACCGGGCGCAGCGCTGGATCGAGACGACCGACTGGATCGTCTGGCAGCTCTGCGGCCGGGAGACCCGCAACGTCTCCGCCGCCGGCTACAAGGGACTGCGCCAGGACGGCCGGTACCCGTCCGCGGACTTCCTCCGCGCGCTGCACCCACGGCTGGACGGGCTGCTGGACCGGGTCGACGGGCCGCTCGCCCCGCTGGGCGCCCGGGCCGGTGGGCTCACCGCCGAGGCGGCCCGGTGGACCGGCCTGCCGCCGGGCATCCCGGTCGCGGTCGGCGCGATCGACGCGCACGTCACCGCGGCGGCGGCCCGCTCGGTCGCGCCGGGCCGGATGCTCGCGGTGCTCGGCACGTCCACCTGTCTGATCATGAACGCGGAGCGGTACCACGAGGTGCCTGGGGTCTGCGGCGCCGTCGAGGGCGGCGTCACCGCGGGCAGCTGGGGCTACGAGGCCGGGCAGAGCGGGGTGGGGGACATCTTCGCCTGGTACGTGACGCACGCGCTGCCCGCCGGGTACGCCGTCGAGGCGCAGCGCCGTGGCGAGAGCCCGTACCAGTTGCTCGACCGGCTCGCCGCCGACCAGCCGGTGGGCGGGCACGGGTTGCTCGCCCTGGACTGGCAGAGCGGCAACCGCTCGGTGCTGATGGACCACGAGCTGAGCGGGATGCTGCTCGGGCTGACCCTGGCCACCCGCCCGGAGGAGATCTGGCGGGCGCTGCTGGAGGCCACCGCCTTCGGCGCGCGGACCGTGGTCGAGGCGTTCACCGCGGCCGGGGTCGAGGTCGACGAGCTGACCGCCGCCGGTGGCCTCACCGGTAACCGGCTGCTGCTGCGGATCTACGCGGACGTGCTGAACCGCCCGCTGCACGTGCTCGACTCGGCGCACCCGGCGGCGCTCGGCGCGGCGATCCACGCGGCGGCGGCCGCCGGGGCATACCCGGACGTGCCGGCGGCCTCGGCCGCGATGGGCGCCCACCGGCGCGAGACCTGGCACCCCGACCCGGCTCGGGCCGCCGCCTACGACGAGCTGTACGCCGAGTACCGCCGGCTGCACGATCACTTCGGCCGCGGCGGCAGCGACGTCCTGCACCGCCTGCGCGCCCTCCGCAACCGCGCCCTAACCCCCTAACCAGCCCCCGTCCCCCCGTCCCCCCGGGCCCCCCGTGCCCCCCGGCGATCATGCAGTTGTGGTGGGGGACGCACTCCGCGAAGCGGGACCATCCGGGCACCACAACTGCATGATCAACAAGCCGGGGGCGGGGCGGGGGTCAGGTGAGGTCGACGGTGGGGTAGAGGGGGAAGCCGGTCAGCAGCTCGCTGGCCTGGCGGCTGACCTTGTCGGCGATGGCCGGGTCGAGCACGTACTTGGCCTTCGAGGCGGTGCCGTCGGCGTTGGCGCCCGGCTTCGTCTGGCTGAGCACGGTGTGGATCAGCTCGGCGGTCTGGTCCATCTCGGCGGCGCCGAGCCCCCGGGTGGTCAGCGCGGGGGTGCCGATCCGGATGCCGGAGGTGTACCAGGCGCCGTTCGGGTCGTGCGGCACCGAGTTGCGGTTGGTGACGATGCCCGCGTCGAGCAGCGCCTGCTCCGCCTGCCGGCCGGTCAACTCGTACGAGGTGACGTCGATGATCGCCAGGTGGTTGTCGGTGCCGCCGGTGACCAGGTTGGCGCCGCGGCTCAGCAGCCCCTCGGCGAGCGCCTGGGCGTTCGCCACGATCCGCTGGGCGTAGTCGGCGAAGTCCGGGCGGCGGGCCTCGGCGAGCGCGACGGCCTTCGCGGCCATCACGTGCGGCAGCGGGCCGCCGAGCACCATCGGGCAGCCCCGGTCGACCTGGTCGGCCAGCTCCGGCTGGCAGAGCACCATGCCGCCGCGCGGGCCGCGCAGCGACTTGTGGGTGGTGGTGGTGACGATGTGGGCGTGCGGCACCGGGTCGAAGTCGCCGGTGAAGACCTTGCCGGCGACCAGCCCGGCGAAGTGCGCCATGTCTACCATGAAGGTGGCGCCCACCGAGTCGGCGATCTCCCGCAGGATCCGGAAGTTGACCTTCCGCGGGTAGGCCGAGTAGCCACCGACCAGGATCAGCGGCTTGAACTCCCGGGCGATCTCCGCGACCTTGTCGTAGTCGATCAACCCGGTCGCCGGATCGGTGCCGTAGCTGCGCTGGTCGAACATCTTGCCGGAGATGTTCGGGCGGAAACCGTGGGTGAGGTGCCCGCCGGCGTCGAGCGACATGCCGAGCATCCGCTGGTTGCCCAGCTCCCGGCGCAGCGCGAACCAGTCCGCCTCGGTGAGGTCGTTGACCTGGCGGACCTGGGCCTTCTTCAGCGCCGGCGACTCCACCCGGTCGGCCAGCACGGCCCAGAACGCGACCAGGTTGGCGTCGATGCCGGAGTGCGGCTGCACGTACGCGTGCGCGGCGCCGAACAGCTCCCGGGCGTGCTCGGCGGCGAGCGCCTCGACCGTGTCGACGTTCTGGCAGCCGGCGTAGAAGCGGCGGCCCACGGTGCCCTCGGCGTACTTGTCGCTGAACCAGTTGCCCATGGCCAGCAGGGTGGCGGGGGAGGCGTAGTTCTCGCTGGCGATCAGCTTCAGCGACTCGCGCTGGTCACCCAGCTCGGCGGTGATCGCGTCGGCCACCCGGGGCTCGACGGCACGGATCACCTCGAGCGCGCTGCGGAAGGCGGTGGATTCGGCGTTCGGCGACGGCATGCGACCTCCAACTGGCGTACGGAAGGCCCAGGCGCTCGGCATGCGTCCTCATGACGGGGCCGCTCCCCGATGGTTCCCCATCCCCACGCGCCAGTCACGGCCCGCGCCGATCCTACCGGGTCGGCCGGGGCCGGCCAGGCCGACCTCGGCCGCGAGTCGGTCGCGGCCCGGGTGGTTGGGCGCACCGTGGCGGGGCACCCCTATCCGGACGGCCGTGATCGGTGCGGACACGGCCGGTACCCGCGGGAAGGAGCACGACCATGACCACACCGAGCAGCGACCGGCCGCTCGCCGTGGTGACCGGGGCGTCCAGTGGCATCGGGTACGAACTGGCCGTCCAGTTCGCCGAGCACGGTTTCGACCTGGTCATCGCCGCCGAGGACGACGGCATCGAGGCGGCCGCGGCGCGGCTGCGGCGCGACGGCGGCCCTCGGGTCCAGCCGGTCCGCGTCGACCTCGCCCGGCACGAGGGGGTGGAGGAGTTGGCCGCGGCGGTGGCGGCGACCGGCCGCCCGGTGGCCGCGCTGGCGCTCAACGCCGGCCGGGGCGCCGGGGGCGCCTTCGTCGGCGGCACCGACCTGGCCGACGAGTTGAACATCGTCGACCTGAACGTGCGCTCGACGGTGCACCTCGCCAAGCGGATCCTGCCCGGCATGGTGCAGCGGCGGGCCGGGCGGGTGCTGCTCACCTCCTCGATCGCCTCGACGATGCCGGGGCCGTTCCAGGCGGTCTACAACGCGTCGAAGTCGTTCGTGCAGTCCTTTGCCGAGGCCTTGCGCAACGAGCTGAAGGAGACCGGGGTCACGGTGACCTCCCTGATGCCCGGCCCGACCGACACCGAGTTCTTCGACCGGGCCCAGATGCAGGACACCCGGATCGGCTCCGGCCGCAAGGACGATCCGCGGACGGTGGCCGAGCAGGGCTTCACGGCGTTGATGAAGGGCGATCAGACGGTGACCGCCGGCTCGCTGATGAACAAGGTGCAGACCGCGGTCGGCAAGATCGTTCCGGACAAGCTCAAGTCCGAGCAGCACCGGAAGATGGCCGAGCCCGGCTCCGCCGACTGAACCTTCGGCACACGAGAGACGGGCCCGGCGATGCCGGGCCCGTCCACGTCTTCGGGGCTGATCAGGCGGTGACCGCGTCCACCGACTTCTTGATTGCCTTCGGGTCGGTGGGCTTGCGCGGCGCGTCGGCCCGCAGCGCGATCATCCGCTCGCCGATCTCCTGGAGCTGCTTGCGGCCGAGCGCCTCACGCACCTTGGGGAACCACTCCTGCTCCTCCTCCTCGACGTGGTGCAGGACGTTCTCGATCAGCACCGTGGTCTTGGCGTTGAAGTGCTCGTCCTCCGCCGTCATGGCGTGCAGCTCGGCGCAGAGCACGTCCGCCACGTGGTGCTCCTCGTACGACTCGAGGATGTCGTCCTCCAGGTCGGGCAGGAGCTTGCGGACCTCCGGGTACATCACCTCGTTCTCCAGGTAGGTGTGCACCGTGAGCGCCTCCACGATCTGCCCCACCAGCTTGCCCCGCTGGCTTGCCGGGCCCTCCTCGGCATCCTGGAAGGCCTTGAACAGGCGGCGCATCTCCTTGTGGTCCTCTTTCAGCAGGACGATGGCATCAGTGGACACCGGCGGACCTCCTCGAATGTGTCAGGTGATCGTCCGGTACCCCGGGACTGAACTGCGGAAACAACCGTCCCTCGAACGGGGTGGGGCCCGGCGCCTGCGCGCCGGGCCCCACCGTCATCCGTGCGATGTGGTCACTTCACCACGTTGTACGCGCTGACCATGCCCGCGCCGTAGAACGAGTTGCGCTTGCCCCCCGTGCAGGTGGCCGGGAAGCCGGGCCGCGGCTCCCAGACGCCCTGCTCGCACGGCAGCGCCTCCGCCGTCCGCTCGAGGAAGGAGGCCAGCTGCCCCGGCGTCATGCCCGGGTGGGCCGACAGGGCCAGGGCCGCGACGCCGGTGGCGTGCGGGCTGGCCATCGAGGTGCCCTGCTTCCAACCCCAGCCGTTGGTCCGCGTCGCCGTGTTGAAGGTGGTCGACAGGATCTGGTCGGTCGTGGTCGGGCTGACGCCCCCGGTACGGAAGCGGCTGTCACCACCGGGAGCGGTGACGTCCACGACACCGAGGCCGTAGGAGGAGTAGTAGCTCTTCTTCCCGGTCGGTGCGACCGCCGAGACGGTCAGCACACCCGGCGACTCGGCCGGCAGGTCGACGCAGGCGTTGTTGATCTCCCGAACCTCGGGGGTGCCGTTGTTCGGGCTGCCCGCGTCGATGAACTTGTGGGCCAGGTCGACGTTGGAGTTGCCGGCGGACGCGATGTTCAGCACGCCCTTGCTCTGCGAGTACCGGATGGCCCGCTGCACGGCCTGCCACACCGGGCGCTGACGCGCGTCGTTGCGGCAGTTGAACTCCCACGGGTCGATGAAGTAGCTGTTGTTCGTCACCTGCATGCCGTGCTCGGCGGCCCAGACGAAGCCGCAGACCGCCGCCTCCGGGAAGATGTAGCCGCCGTCGTTGACCACCTTGACGGCGGCCACCTTGACGCCCGGGGCGACGCCGGTCACGCCGACGCCGTTGACGGCGGCGGCGATGGTGCCGGCCACGTGGGTGCCGTGGTCGGAGGTGGTCGGGTTCCAGGCCGCCTCGGTGGTGTCGGCGACCCCGCCGACGCAGGACGTGCTCTTGTCCTTGGCGATCTGGCTCGCCAGGTCGGGGTGGGTGCTGGAGATGCCGCTGTCCAGCACGCCCACCACCACGTCGGGGCTGCCGGCGTTGATGGCGTGCGCCTGCGGAACACCGATCATCGGCATGTCCCACTGCTGGCTGAAGAGGGGTTCCCCGGTCGGGTCCGCGGTGACGTTCGTGGCGTCGGCCGCGGCGACCTGCACGGTCTCGCCCTCGTCGAGCGCAGTGCCCAGGCCGGTGGTGGCGGCGACCGACTCGACCCCGGCGCCGGCCACCGCGGTGGTGAAGGCGGGGTTCGTGGAGCGGACGACGAGCACGCCGATCTGGTCGTAGCTCGCCACCACCGTGCCGTCGGCGGCGGCCACCCGAGCCACCGCCCGCTCCGTCCCGGCGCCCTGCGGCGCCAGGACCAGGAAGGTGTTCTCCGCGCCGGCGGCCGACGCCGCCGGCGCCACCCCCGCGGTCACGGCGAGACCGATGCCGAGCGTCAGTGCGGACGCGGCGGCGAGTGTCTTGCGACGGATCAACTTCACACAGACTCCCAGGGGCCGTTCGCCGCCGGTGCCGCGCCCCAGCGGTGCGGCACCGGCGGGAGGCGGACGGGATGCCGCCTCCGGTGAAACAGCGTCGGAGGGTCAGTGTGGCGTTACACACACCTGCGGCCGCAGGACAAATGGCGTCAGACAGTGGCGATGGTGTGCGGGATCTCGTCGAGCAGCTCCCGAGCCAGGAACCCGATCCGGCCATACTGCGGGACGAGACGCTGACCGCTGACCGCGTGGGCGAACGCCGCCCAGCAGGCGGCCTGCGCCGGATCGGCGCCGCGCGAGAGCAGCCCGGCGAGCAACCCGGCACGCACGTCGCCGCTGCCGGAGGTGCCCAGCCCGGCGTCGCCGCTCTCCTCCCGCCAGCTCCGCCCGTCCGGCGTGGCGATGTGCCCGTACAGGGAGACCACCGCGTCGTACCGTGCGGCCAGCTCGGCCGCCTCGGCGTCCAGATCGTCACCCGGCTCCCGGTCGAGCAGGTGCTGGGCCTCGGTGATGTTGGGGGTGAGCACCACCGGCCGGCCGGAGCCGGCCAGCAGCTCCGGTGAGTGGCTCAGCGCCCCCAGGGCGTACGCGTCGAGCACCAGCGGAGTCCGCGGCCCGGCCGCGTCGAGCACGACGTGCAGCAGCTCGCGGGTCTCCTCGATGCCCCGCAGCCCCGGGCCGACAGCAACGACGTCCGCCGCCGCCACCAGCTCGGTGAGCTGGTCGTCCGGCCGTCCGGCCAGCGCGCCGTCGCTGGTCTCGGGCAGTCCCACCACCAGCGCCTCGGGCACCTGGATGCTGAGCGCGGCGGCGGTCGACTCGGCGGCGGCCAGTTGCAGCACGCCGGCGCCGGCCCGCAGCGCGGCGACGCCGGCCAGCAGGACCGCGCCGGGAGTGAACCGGGACCCACCGACCACCAGCACCGTGCCCCGGGCCTCCTTGCCTCCCGACGGTACGGGCAACGCCCAGTCGCGCAGCAGCGCCGGCGTGATCACCAGCGGGTCAGACCGGTTCGGCATGGACCTCGTCCTCCCTGGTCGGCCGGGCGCCCTGGCGTCGCAGGTGGCCGACGTCGTTGAAATCGCGCAATGTCAACCGGCCGGACTCGTCCGCGGACCAGCCGGTGACCGAACAGTTGGCGATCACGTACTGCCGGGTCAGCGCCATCAGCTCCTCCTCGGTCAGCCCCTCCACCAGGTAACGGACCAGGAAGACCAGCGCGTCGTGGCCGAAGAGCAACACCCGCTGGCCCTCGTGGTCGCGGCGCAGGTCACCGAGGAGCGCGCGCAGGCGCAGCGCGACGTCCGTCCAGGACTCCCCGCCGGGCGGCCGGTAGTAGAACTTGCCCAGCCGGTTGCGTCGCTCCGCCTCGTCCGGAAAACGGGCGACCACACCGTGCGGGGTGAGGCCGTCGAGGATGCCCAGCTCCCGGTCGCGCAGCCGCTCGTCCCGGCTGCACGGCACCCCGGTACCGGCCAGCGCCAGCTCGGCGGTGCGCAGCGCCCGCAGGTACGGCGAGACCACCGCCACGTCCGGGCGCCGCTCCGGCGGCAGCCCGGCGAGCCACCGCCCGGTGGCCCGGGCCTGCTCCTCCCCGGTCTCCGAGAGCGGCACGTCGGCGTCCCGGTGGGTCACACCGATCAGTTCCGCGCCGCTGGACTCGGCCCGCGTCGCGGCGACGTTCGCCGTGCTCTCCCCGTGCCGGACGATCCAGAGCGCTGCCAGTTCCGCCATGCGGCACCCGGTACCCGACGGTCGCCCCGCGCTAACCGGCGCGGCGCGGACGGCGGTACGCGGCGAGCGTGAACCCGGGCGGCTCGGGTAAGCGCCGGGTCCACGAGAGCCGACAGGGGAGGTACGCCGTGGCGACCATGACCAAGGAACAGAAGAGCCCGGTAAAGGACAAGAACTACGACCTCATCCGGACGTTGCAGATGTCGTTGGAGCACGTCTACCGGATGGAGACGTACATCGCCGACGCCGAGCAGCGTGGCGACACCGAACTCGTCAACTGGTTCCGGGCGATCCAGGAGAACAACCGCAAGGCCGGTGACCAGGGCAAGCAGATGCTCATGGCCCGCATGCAGCAGGAACAGCGCTGAGGCGCACGGGCGACGGCCGGGCGGGCGGCAGGCTCGCCCCGGCCGGCGTCCCCCGGCCCGGGGTGGTCGCCGGACACACCCCGGCCGTTCCGGTTGACCGCGCCGGAGGTCAGCGGCGGCTACGGTGTGAGGCGTGGCGACGGCGGCCGAGGAGATCCAGGTCGGGGAGCGGGTCGTCCGGGTCTCCAGCCCGGACAAGCCCTACTTTCCCGAGCGCGGGCTGACCAAGCTCGACGTCGTCCGATATTTCCTCGCCGTGGGCGACGGCATCCTGCGCGCGCTGCGCGACCGGCCGACCATGCTGGAGCGCTGGCCGCGCGGGGTGTTCGAGGGCGCGAAGATCGGCACCCGGCAGGACAACCGCGGCGACGCCTTCTACCAGAAGCGGCTACCGGCGGGCGCGCCCGAGTGGGTGCGCACCGCGCACATCACCTTCCCCAGCGGCCGCACCGCCGACGAGGTGGCACCGAGCGAGCTGGCCGTGGTGATCTGGGCGGCCAACCTCGGCACGCTGCGCTTCCACCCGTGGCCGGTCTCCGCGAGCGACGTGGAGCGCCCCGACCAGCTCCGGATCGACCTGGACCCGATGCCGGGCGTCGGCTTCGAGCAGGTGGTGCCGGTGGCCCGGGAGGTGCGCGCGTTCCTCACCGAGCTGGGCCTGACCGGCTACCCGAAGACCACCGGTGGGCGAGGGCTGCACATCTACCTCTCCATCGAGCCGAGGTGGGGCTTCGGCGACTGCCGGCGGGCGGTGCTCGCGCTGGGCCGCGAGATGCAGCGGCGGCTGCCCGAGCTGGTCACCACCACCTGGTGGCGGGAGCAGCGGGACCGGCCCGTCTTCGTGGACTACAACCAGATGTCCCGCGACCACACCATGGCCTCGGCCTACTCCATCCGGCCGACGCCCCGGGCGCTGGTCTCCGCGCCGCTGGACTGGGCCGAGCTGGACGACGCCCGGCCGGAGGACTTCGACGTGGTCTCGCTGCCGGCCCGGTTCGCCGAGCGCGGCGACCCGCACGCCGGCCTGGACGAGCGGCGCTTCTCGCTGGAGCCGTTGCTCGAGCTGGCCGACCGGGAGGGGCTGGAGGCGCCGCCCGAGCGGTGAGCGTCCGGCGGCGTCACGGCCAGGGGCTACGGGCTCCGTCGAACTCCTCGAAGACCAGCCAGGTGCGGGTGGAGAGCACGCCCGGGATGCTCTGGACCCGGCCGAGCACCACGTCGCGCAGCGCCGCGTTGTCCGGCGCCCGGACCAGCGCCAGCACGTCGTGGTCGCCGCCGAGCAGCGCGGCGTGCTCGATGTAGCGCACCTGGGCCAGCTGCGCGGAGACCTCTCGCCAGGTGTTCTGCTCGATCGTCAGCGCGATGTACGCGGAGGTGCCCAGCCCGGCCGGTTCCGGCGCGACCTGGGCCCGGAAGCCGGTGATCACCCCGTCGCGCAGCAGCCGCTCCAACCGGGCGTACGCGTTGGTGCGGGAGATGTGGATGCGCTCGGCCAGGGTGCGCACCGAGGTGCGGCCGTCCCGGACCAGCTCGTCGAGGATTCGCCGGTCCACCTCGTCCAGCACCCGGGCCGATCGTCCCGGCGCTGCCGCCGGCGTCGCCTCCGGCCCGGTCTCCTGGCTCACCGAAGCGCCTCCTGCCTGCCATCCGTCCCGCGTTTGCGGTGGATCTTGAGTCAATCATCCGACAGCAGGAGCATAGGCCCACCACACGTCCAGGAGGTCCCCGCCGTGACGACCACACCCCAGGCGGTCCGCAGGGCATCCCCGCGCACCCGACGGCCGGCCACCCCGGCCGATCCGGCGCGCTCGCTGCTGCCGGCCACGGAACCGGTGCGCCTGCTCGACCCGACCGGCACCCCGCTGCCCGCCCGTACCGACTACCCGCAGCCGCCGGCCGACGTGCTGCGCGAGCTGTACCGCCGGATGGTGGTCGGCCGCCGCTTCGACACCCAGTCGACGGCGCTGACCAAGCAGGGCCGGCTCGCGGTCTACCCGTCGTCCCGAGGGCAGGAGGCCTGCCAGGTCGGTGCGGTGCTCGCCGTGCGCGACAGCGACTGGGTCTTCCCGACCTACCGTGAGTCGATGGCGCTGGTCGCCCGGGGCATCGACCCGGTCGAGGTGCTGACCCTGCTGCGCGGCGACTGGCACTGCGGGTACGACCCGGCGGCCCGGCACACCGCGCCGCAGTGCACGCCGCTGGCCACCCAGTGCGTGCACGCCGCCGGCCTGGCCTACGGCGAGGCCCACCAGGGGCGGGACACCGTCGCGCTGGCCTTCATCGGCGACGGCGCGACCAGCGAGGGTGACTTCCACGAGGGAATCAACTTCGCCGCCGTGTTCAAGGCGCCGGTGGTCTTCTTCGTCCAGAACAACCGGTACGCCATCAGCGTCCCGCTGTCCCGGCAGACCGCCGCGCCGTCGCTGGCGTACAAGGGCGTCGGCTACGGGGTGCCCAGCGAGCAGGTCGACGGAAACGACCCGGTGGCGGTGCTCGCGGTGCTCACCCGCGCGGTCGCGCACGCCCGGGCCGGCAACGGGCCGTTCCTGGTCGAGGCGCACACCTACCGGATGGAACCGCACACCAACGCCGACGACCAGACTCGCTACCGCGACGGCGCCGAGGTCGAGGCCTGGCGCGACCGGGATCCGATCGCGCGGCTGGAGACGTACCTGCGCGATCAGGGGGTGATCGACGACGCCGCCGTCGCCGCGATCGCCGAGGAGGCCGAGGCGTACGCCGCCGACCTGCGGGTCCGGATGAACGCCCAGCCCACCGTCGACCCGCTCAGCCTCTTCGACCACGTCTACGCCGAGCCGACCCCACAGCTGGTCGAGCAGCGCGAGCAGGTCCGCGCCGAGCTGGCCGCGGCCGAGCAGGAGGGGAACGCCTGATGGCCACCACCATGGCGAAGGCGCTCAACGCGGCGCTGGCCGACGCGATGGCCGACGACGAGCGGGTGGTCGTCTTCGGCGAGGACGTCGGGGCGCTCGGCGGCGTCTTCCGGATCACCGACGGGCTCCAGGCCCGGTTCGGCGACAAGCGCTGCTTCGACACCCCCCTCGCGGAGGCGGGCATCGTCGGCTTCGCCGTCGGGCTGGCCATGTCCGGGCTGCGGCCGGTGGTCGAGATGCAGTTCGACGCGTTCGCGTACCCGGCGTTCGAGCAGATCGCCTCGCACGTGGCGAAGCTGCGCAACCGGACCCGCGGCGCGCTCAGCGTGCCGATCGTGATCCGGGTGCCGTACGCCGGTGGCATCGGCGGCGTCGAGCACCACTGCGACTCCAGCGAGGCCTACTACGCGCACACCCCGGGGCTGAAGGTGGTCACCCCGGCCACCGTCGCCGACGCGTACTCGCTGCTGCGCGAGGCGATCGCGGACCCCGACCCGGTGGTCTTCATGGAGCCGAAGAAGCTCTACTTCTCCGGCGCCGACACCGAGCTGCCGGCGCGCACCGAGCCGTTCGGCCGGGCGGTCGTCCGCCGGCCCGGCCGGGACGCCACCCTGGTCGCGTACGGGCCGGCGGTGCCGGTGGCGATGGAGGCCGCCGAGGCCGCCAAGGACGAGGGCTGGGACCTCGAAGTGGTGGACGTGCGCACCATCGTGCCGTTCGACGACGCCACCGTCACCGCCTCGGTGCGCCGCACCGGCCGCTGCGTGGTCATCCAGGAGGCGCCGGGCTTCGCCGGCGTCGGCGCCGAGATCGCCGCGCGGGTGCAGGAGCGCTGCTTCCACGCCCTGCACGCCCCGGTGCTGCGGGTCGCCGGTCTGGACATCCCGTACCCGGCGCCGATGCTGGAGCACACCCACCTGCCCGGCGTGGACCGGGTGCTGGACGCGGTCGCCCGTCTCCAGTGGGACGACCGGCCCGACCCGCGCTGGCTCCCCGCGACCCAGGGCAGCGCGGCATGACCGAGCACGTTTTCCTCCTGCCCGACCTCGGTGAGGGGCTGACCGAGGCGGAGATCGTCGAGTGGCGGGTGGCGGTCGGCGACATCGTGACCGTGGACCAGAGCGTGGTCGAGGTGGAGACCGCCAAGGCCGTCGTCGACGTGCCCTGCCCGTACGCCGGCCGGGTGGTGGCGCTGCACGGCGTGGCCGGTGAGGCCCGCCCGGTCGGCCAGCCGCTGATCACCGTCGCGGCGCTGGACGCCGACGCCGCGCCCGTGGGCGGCGGCGCGCCGGAGCCCGCCGGGCACGCCACCTACCGCGAGGAGGAGCGGGCCGGCTCGGGCAATGTGCTGATCGGGTACGGCACCGGGCACGGCCCGGGACGGCGGCGACGCCGCTCCCGGCTGGCGGTCGCCCCCGACCCGGCCGACGCGCCGGCCCCCGCCGCTCCCGCCGTGGCCGCGGTCGCGCCGGTGGCCGGCACCGCCGTCAACGGCCCGGCGCCGCTGGTCATCTCGCCGATCGTCCGACGACTGGCCCGCGAGCACGGCCTGGACCTGGCCACCCTGACCGGCAGCGGTCCCGGCGGGGTGCTCCGCCGGGCCGACGTGGAGGCCGCCGTCGCCGCCGGCGCCCCGGGCCGGTTGGCCGCGGTGCCGGACCGGCCGGAGCCGGCGGTGTCCGCCCCGACCGGCGCCGATGACCTGGTCATCCCGCTGACCGGCATCCGCAGGGCGATCGCCGACAAGCTCTCCCGCAGCCGGCGGGAGATCCCTGAGGTGACCATCTGGGTCGACGTGGACGCCACCGGTCTGCTGGAGACCCGGGCCGCGATCAACGCGGCCCGGCCGGAGCAGCCGGTGAGCATCCTGGCCCTGCTCGCCCGGATCTGCCTCTCCGGGTTGCGCCGCTATCCCCAGCTCAACGCCCGGGTGGACACCGAGGGGCAGCGGATCATCCAGTCCGCCGGCGTGCACCTGGGCATCGCCGCGCAGACCGACCGCGGCCTGGTCGTGCCGGTGCTGCGCGACGCGCAGCGGCTCACCACCGCCGAGCTCGCCGCCGAGCTGGCCGAGACCACGGCCGCGGCGCGGGCCGGCACCCTCGCGCCGGCGCGGCTCACCGGGGGCACGTTCACCCTGAACAACTACGGCGTGTTCGGCGTCGACGGCTCCACCCCGATCATCAACCACCCGGAGGCGGCGCTGCTCGGGGTGGGGCGGATCGTGGACAAGCCGTGGGTGGTCGACGGGCAGCTCGCGGTCCGCAAGGTCGCCCAGCTCAGCCTCACCTTCGACCACCGGGTCTGCGACGGTGGCGTGGCGGGCGGCTTCCTGCGGCACGTCGCCGACTGCGTCGAGCAGCCGGCACTGCTGATCGCGGCGGTCTGACACCCGCGCACGTCGCAGTCGCAGCCGGGAGGACGAGCCGGTCTGCTACCCCGGAAGAGCGTGATACCTCAGCGGCATCAATATGCCGCTGAGGTATCACGCTCTCAGGTGTCGCGCCCCGTAGGCCGTGCCCCGGTGGCGGACCGGACGTGCCGGGCCGCCACCGGAGACGGGTCAGCTGGCGCTGCCGCCCGTCGGCTCCAGCACCACCGTGGCGCTGGCGGTCTGCGGCGGCACGCCCGGCTCGGTCGGGGCGTCGGTGTACTCCGCCACGAACACGCCGGTCAGGTTGTCGGCGCCGCCGTGGCCGCCGTCGACGAAGGTGGCGATGGTGCCGCTGCACCCGGAGGCCGTCGAGAGCGGGTGCCCGTGCTCGTCGTGGCCGAGGATGTAGGTCACCTTCACCCGTGAGCAGTCCACCGGCAGGTCGTCGGTGACCCGCACCTCGAACGCCACGGTCTGGCCGAACTCGAACGGCTGCCCCTCCACCGGCGTGACGAACTCCACGATCGGCGCCCGCGGCCCGATCAGCAGCGGCAGGGTGGCCGCGGCCGAGCGCCCGGTGCTGTCGGTGACCTTCACGGTCGGGGAGTAAGAACCGTTGGACTGGTAGGTCCAGGTCGGGTTCGCCTCGGTCGAGTCGACCGAGCCGTCGGCGTTGAAGTCCCAGGCGTAGCGCAGTCGGTCACCGTCCGGGTCGACGGTTCCCGCGCTGGAGAAGTGCACGGTCAGCGGCGCCTGCCCGGCGGTCGGGTCGGCGCTGATCTGCGGGATCGGCGTCCGGTTGCCCCGGACGAAGTCGATCCGGGACAGCTGAGCGTCCGGGTTCTCGGCGAAGTAGCCGTCGCCGTACTCGAGCACGTAGAGCGCGCCGTCCGGGCCGAACTCCAGGTCCATCGGGTTGTCCACCACCAGTGACGGCGCCACCGGCCGGATGTCGCGGACCTCGCCGCGGTCGTCGAGGCGGAACTCCTTGATGTAGTCCCGGGTCCACTCGTAGAACAGCGGCACGCCGTCGTAGTAGGCGGGCCACTTGGTCCAGGAGGTGTTGCGCCCGTCGTAGTCGTACGCCGGGCCGCCCATCGGGCCGATGCCGCCCGTGCCGAGCTGCGGGAATTCGCCGGAGGCGGCGGACGGGTACCACACCTGCGGCGCCTCGACCGGCGGCAGCTTGCGCAGGCCGGTGTTGTGCGGCGACTCGTTGACCGGCTGGCGGCAGTTGAAGCGCTTGCCCGACGTGCCGGTGGCGAAGTCGTAGTCGATGTACGGCAGGGTCGGCGTCGCGCAGTACGGCCAGCCGTAGTTGGCGGGCTTGTCGACCACCATCCAGCGGCCGTGCCCCGCCGGCCCGCGGGCCGGGTTCGACGCCCCGGCGTCGGGGGAGTAGTCGGCCAGGTAGACGTCGTCGGTGCGGCGGTCGACGGCGAACCGGAACGGGTTGCGCAGCCCCATCGCGTAGATCTCCGGACGGGTCTTCGCGGTGCCCGGCTTGAACAGGTTGCCCGCCGGCACCGTGTAGCCACCGCCCGGCTTCGCCTTGATCCGCAGCAGCTTGCCCCGCAGGTCGTTGGTGTTGGCCGAGGTGCGCTGCGCGTCGAACGCGGGATTGCGGTTGGCCCGCTCGTCGATCGGCGTGTAGCCGTCGGAGAAGAACGGGTTGGTGTCGTCACCGGTGGAGAGGTAGAGGTTGCCCTTGCTGTCGAACTCGATCTGGCCACCGACATGGCAGCAGATGCCCCGGTCGACCGGCACATCGATGATCTGCTGCTCGGTGGCGAGGTTGAGCTTCATCCCCTCCAGCTTGAACCGGGACAGCCGCAGCGCGCCGCGGAACCGTTCCCAGTCGGCCGCCGTGCCGACCAGCGGCGCGTCACCCTCGTTGACGTCCGGGGTGGCCGGGTCGTCGACCGGCGTGTCCATCGGCGGCGAGTAGTAGAGGTAGACCCACTTGTTGCGGGCGAA
Organism: Micromonospora sp. NPDC051006; assembly: GCF_044456245.1. Classification (NCBI taxonomy): domain Bacteria; kingdom Bacillati; phylum Actinomycetota; class Actinomycetes; order Micromonosporales; family Micromonosporaceae; genus Micromonospora; species Micromonospora sp. NPDC051006. Next base: position 67,078 of record NZ_JBITFP010000014.1, on the reverse strand, counting down.
GTCGGGGTCGATCGCGATGCCCTGCAGGCCCTCCTCGTCGTGCTCGTAGACCGGCACGTCGGCGGCGAGGGTGTTCAGGCCGGTGCGCGGGTCGTGGATGCGGACCTCGCCGGTGCGCGCGGTGTGCAGCACCCGCAGGTCGGGCAGGACGGCGAGACTCACCGGCTCGCCGGGAAAATCGTTGAGTGTCACCTTCTGGAAGCTGGAGTCCGGTGGCGCGGCGGCCGGCGCCGCCGCGACCGGCGCGGCCGGCGCGACGAGGCCGGCGCCGACCAGCGCCAGCGCGGACAGGAGTGCGGTCCTCTTTCTCAAGGTGTCCCCCGGGGGTTGTGGGTCAGTAGCGGAGCGACGCGAGGTAGTCGAAGCCGACGCGGGCGGTGTCCAGGGCGTCGGCGGGCGTGCGCGGCGGGGTGCCGGCGTCGTCGCGCTCCACGATGTACTCCTCGATGCCGGCCTCCCGCTCGTACGCGAAGATCCGGCCGAAGTCGATCAGGCCGTCGCCGAGGTCGGCGAAGCTGGCGTTGGTGTCCATGTCCTTGACGTGCACCTGGCGGATCCGGCCCCGGTGGGCGCGGATGATGTCGACCGGGTCGGCGGCGCCGCGCCAGGTCCAGAACAGATCGAGCTCGAAGTGGACCAGCCGCGGGTCGGTCTCACCGGTGAGGATGTCGAAGCCGGTCTGCCCGTCGGTCAGCGGCACGAACTCGAGCTGGTGGTTGTGGTAGCCGAAGTCCACCCCGGCCCGCTCGGCCATCCGGCCTGCCCGGTTCAGGTCGCGGGCGAGCGCCCGGTAGACCTGCGGGTCGCGGATCGGCTGCCCGGTCGAGTCCAGACCGAACCAGGGGTGCACGATCTTGCGGCAGCCCACGGTGTTGGCGTCGGCGAGGGCGCGCTCCCAGGTGTCGGCGTCGAAGGGCTGCGGGATACCGGTGTGGCCGGAGGTGGCCCGCAGGCCCGCGTCGTCGAGTGCGGCCCGGAACTGCGCCGCGGTCCGGCCGACGAAGCCGGCGTGCTCGACCCGGCGGTAGCCGATCCGCCGCAGCGCGTCGAGCGTGCCGGGCAGGTCGGCGGCGAGCTGGTCGCGAAGGGTGTAGAGCTGGATGCTGATCCGGTCCACCGGCACCCGCCGTCGGCCGCTGCCGTGGCCGCCGCCGGAGGAGGCGGAAGCAGCCTCGGCGCCGAACAGGCCGGCAGCCCCGACGGCCGCCGCGGAGACGGTCGCGGCCCGGAGCAGCCCGCGTCGGCTGACCGACTCGGGCGCCTCGGGCTGCCCTGTGCTCTGGTCCATGGTGGTGTTCCCTCCCTGCCGGATGTTGCGGTCCGGCGGTTTCCGGGTCGACCGGCTGCCGCGCCCAGGCACGCCGGACCGGCCGGAGTGGGGCTCCGGCGCGGCGGTCATGGTCGGCGTGCGGGTGCGGGACGGGCCCAGGCGGGGCGCGCCACTGGGGGTGGGGCGGACAGCGAATCGACCGATGGGCAACTCTCTATCTGATTCGTCACCGTACCCTTGTGGCCGGTCGATGGCAAAGGTTCGCTGTGGGGAGCAGAACTTTCGCTGCCGCAGACAAAAGTCGGCCCAGGGGTGCTCGCCGCGCTGGTCGGCGCAGGGACGCTCGTTGCCTCATCCGACGGCCGGCGAGGCTCGCGCCGCGTGCTCGGCGCCGGCGTCCGGTGCACTGCGCAGGAGGCCCGGCACACCGGGCGGTACGGGCGAAACCCGTCCGGCAGGGTGCGGGCGGGTGCGGACCGGATGGCGGTGTCGCGCCGGGTCGGGGGCTGGCGCTACCGGTCGCCGAGCCCCAATGTCGGCCGGCCCTCACTTTTGTCGACCATTCGGCGCAGCTCGGCGAAATGGCACCGCTAATTGCTTTGCCCTTTATTCGTGAATTGCGTGGGGATGCGTGCAGGGCTGGAGAGAATGTGGCGGAGGGGAAGCAGGAAACGGGGGGACGCATCATGAAGTTGAGACGGCGTTTGACGCTGTTGGGGGTAACCGTCGCGGCCGCTCCACTGATCCTGGCCGGCTGCACCGCGGACCACGAGGCGGGCCATCGGCCGGGTGGCGGCCGGGCCGCACCGCCGGAACTCACGGTGACTCCCGGGGACCAGGCGAAGGACGTGCCGATCAGCGCCGAGGTCGGCACCCGGGTCGCCGGCGGCCGGGTAACCGCCGTCCGGATCACCGACGACAAGGGCAAGGAGGTCAAGGCGGAGCCCCGCGAGGACGGATCCGGCTGGGTGCCGAGCGCGCCGTTGCAGCCGAAGCGGACCTACACCGCCGAGGTCACCGCGACCGGCGACTCCGGTAAGAGCACCACCCGGAAGACCACCTTCACCACCATGCCGAAATCCACCAAGCCGGCGATCACCAGTACGCTCTATTTCGCCGGCAACCGGACGTACGGCACCGCCATGCCGGTAACGGTGGCGTTCGACCCGCCCATTCCGAAAGAGGCCAGGGCGGATGTGCAGCGTCGGTTGTTCGTGAAGACGAACCCGCCGCAGCCGGGCGTCTGGTCATGGGTCGAGGACGGCAGTCAGGTCTATTACCGGGCACCCGATTTCTGGCGACCGGGGACCACTATCAGTGTCCGCGCCGGTCTGGCCGGGCTGCCGATCGGCAAGGACCGGGTCGGCGACGAGGAGCGGACCGCGACCTCCAAGATCGGCCGTCAGGTGTCCCTGGAGATCGACAACGCCACCAAGCAGATGTCGGTGCTGCGCGACGGCAAGCTGGTCAAGAAGATCCCGGTCAGCATGGGTAAGCCGAGCACGCCGACCTCCAGCGGCAAGATGGTGATCATGGAGAAGCACCAGTTCACGACATTCGACACCCGGGGCTCGGCCGACCCCTACGTGGTCGACGTCGAGGACGCCCAGCGGCTCACCTGGGGCGGCGAGTTCATCCACGCGGCGCCGTGGTCGGTGGGGGACCAGGGCAGTACCAACGTCTCGCACGGCTGCACCAACGTCTCCAACGAGGCGGCGGACTGGTTGATGAACACCACGCAGGTCGGTGACCTCGTCACCATCAAGGGCACCGAGGTGCCGCTCAACGAGGGCAACGGCTGGACCGCGTGGAACGTCAGCTGGGCGGAGTACGTGAAGGGCAGCGCCCTGCCGGTGCCGGCCGGGCTGGGCCCGGCGCCGAGCAGCCCGGCGCACCCGGGCGCGGTCGCCGGCGGCTCGCCGGCCCCGCACCCGTCGGTCAGCGGCGGCTGACCACAGCGGTATCGAACCGGGCCGGCCCGCACCCTGCGGGCCGGCCCGGCGCTCACTACCCGGCCGAGGCGTGGGCGCCGACCGGAGCGTGGGCCGTCAGGCGGGGCGTGGGCCGCCAGGCGGGACGTGGGCCGCCGACTGGAGCGTGGGCCGCCGAGCGGGGCGGGGCCGGCGGACCGGGGGCGGGTCAGGTCAGCGAGACGCGGGCCACTCCCGGCCCGATCAGGCTGCCCAGCCAGAGCTGGTCACCGTGCTGGCGTACGCCGGTGATCATCCAGTAGTCGCCGGCCGGGCCGTGCAGCGTCCGGTGGACCGTGCCGGCGCCGTCGACCAGCGCGACCAGCCCGTAGCGGCGCGGCTGCGGCTGCATCGCGTCCGGCAGCAGCGCGGCGAGCTGCCGCAGCCGGGGGTGCGGCAGCAGCCGCTCGGCGACCGGCACCCGCGGGCTGGGCAGCGCGATCCAGTAGGTGCCGTCGCCCACCGCGGAGAGATTGTCCGGGTAGGCCGGCAGGTCGGCCAGGACCCGTACCGCGCCGCCGGGCAGCTCGACCCGGAGCAGCCGGTGGGTGGTCGTCTCGACCAGGATCAGCGCGGACTCGTCCGGGGTCAGTGCGACGCCGTTGGGGAAGTAGAGCCCCTCCGCGACCACCTCGGTCCGCCCACCAGCGCCCGGCCGGTAGGCGAGCACCCGCCCGTTCGGGCGGTGTTCCAGCAGGTCCCGCTTCCAGTGCGAGACCGGGAACCGGTCGGAGCTGTCGGTGAAGAAGATGGTGCCGTCCCGGGCCACCGCCGCGTTGTTGGCCAGGTGCACCGGCGGCGCCGTCCCGGTCAGCTCGCGCACCGTCCCGTCCGGGGTGACCCGCAGCAGCCCCCGGTACGCGTCGCAGACCACCAGCCCACCGCCGGCCGGGTCGACCTCGATGCCGAGCGGCCGGCCGCCGGTCTCGGCCAGCAGGCGCGGCCGGGCACCCGGGGGAGCGTCGGCGGGCCACCACCAGAGCCGCCCCTCCTCGTCCCCGCTCACCACCCGCCCGGCCGGGTCGACGACCACGTCCTCGGGGCCCACCGCGCCGTCGGGCAGCGGGAGCAGCTCGACCGCGTCCAGCCGCTGGTCGGTCGGGGCCCACGGGCCGGTCAGCGGGGGCGGCACGGTGGCCGGCTCACGGACCGGCCGGATCAGCCGCGGCGGCCGGGGGCGGGGGATGACCATTCGGCCATTCTCCACCGCCGATGCCCGCCGGGCCGCCCGACTGGCCGGGGCCGGCGCGGTGTCGTCACGGGCCAGCCGGCGTCACCCCTCGCCGGCGGCCGGGCCGCGTGCCGGGCGCCCCGCCCCGGACCTGCGCCGCCGGGCGGTGTCGGGGGTCCCTCGGGGTCCGACCCTGGGTGTACCCGGATTCACTCTCGGGAGGGACGGAAATGTCAGAGGTCGGCGCTAGATTCAACGGCATGGGAGAGCGCAGCGACCGGTTCCACGTGCAGGTCAGCGTGGCTGAGCACGGTGTGGACGTGCGGGCGATCGGCGAGGTCGACATCGCCACCGTCGGTGTGCTCCGCTCGGCGCTCTGGTCCGCGCCCGCCCGGCCGGTGCTGCGGCTCGATCTCTCCGGTGTGCGGCTGCTCTCCGCCGCCGGGGTGCGCGCGATCTTCGCCGCGCACCTGCGGATCCGGGCCCAGGGCGGGGAGCTGATGCTGGTCGACCCGGATCCGGTGGTCACCCGGGTGCTGCGGGTCACCGGTCTGCACCGGGTCATCCCGATGGTCGAGTCGGCCGGGCGGCCGACGCCGTCGCAGCCGCTGGTGCTGGCGGCCTGAGCGCGGGGCCCCCGACACCGGTCGGCAGCCCCGCACCTCAGGTCAGCGCACGTCCAGCAGGTCCACCACGAAGATCAGCGTCTCGTTCGGCTGGATGACGCCCGCCGCGCCGCGCTCGCCGTAGCCGAGATGCGGCGGGATGACCAGCCGACGCCGGCCGCCGACCCGCATCCCGACGACGCCCCGGTCCCAGCCGGCGATGACCTGCCCACCACCGAGCGGGAACTCGAACGGCTCGCCCCGGTTCCAGGACGCGTCGAACTCGCGCCCGCTGGAGTGCCCGACGCCCACGTAGTGCACGGTCGCGAGCTGTCCCGGCTGGGCCTCCGGGCCCTCGCCGACGGTGAGGTCCTCGATCGCGAGGTCTGCGGGCGGCGCACCATCGATCGGGGCGACCTCGGGCTTGCCCGAGCCTGCTGCCTGGTTCATCCGGCGTCTCCTGCCGTACTGGGTGATGTGTCCGGTCAGGGACGATCCTGCCGGATAGCGACCGGCCGATGCGCGGCAACCCGGGTCGCGCCCGTCGGTGTCGGACGTACGGCACCGGCGGGCGTCACCTGAGGTGACGCCCGCCGGCGGGGTTGCGGGGTCGGTCAGCGCAGCCAGCGGTACCGCCGCACCACCGGGAGCTTCGCCCAGGCCCGGCCGAGGCCCAGGGTGTCGCCGGCGCCGACCAGGGCGAGGACGGCCAGCACCGCGGCGTAGATCAGGTGGTCGTCCATGAACGGGTTGTTCTCCGGAGGCAGCACGGCGGTCCACATCATCACCAGCAGCAGCCCACCGGCCACCGCGGCGACCCGGAGGCCGATGCCCAGCAGCAGGGCGGTACCGACAGCCGCCAGACCGATCATGAACAGCCAGTCGGCCCAGGCCGCGCCGGCGATGCCGTGGTAGAAGTCCTCGAACGGGCCGGCCACCCCGAAGGCGAGGAAACCCTTGGTGGGGCTGCCCCCGTTGATCCAGGCGGCCTTCTCCTCGGTCGCCAGTCCCAGCCCGAACAGCTTGTCCAGGAAGGCCCAGAGGAACACCCAGCCGAGGGCCAGGCGCAGCCCGGCGAGGAGGTATCGGACGGCCCGTTCCCGGGTCGGCTCGGCCGCCGCAGCGGTGGTCCTGGCGGCGGTCCGCTCAGTCGTCGCGGTCATGGTCTCCACGTCCCTTCTGGTCCCTCGCACCGCGCTTCCCGGTGGCATCTCCAGTGGACGCCCCGCACGGGGTGCGTCGGCAGGGCCGACCGGGCCCTGCCGGACCGGGACCTTGGACCCATTCCCGGCCGGGTCCGACGGACCGGTCAGGCCGGCCGCGTGGCCCTGATCCGCGCCGCGAGCGCGCCATAGCGTCGCAGGTGGACAGCGATGAGGAGGCTGTGATGAGGACCTGGCAGGTGGGCGACGTGATGACCCGGGACGTCGTGACGGCGCAGGAGGGCACCCCGTACCGGGAAGTCGTCGACGTACTGATCCGGCGCGGCATCAGCGGGCTCCCGGTGACCGACGGGTTCCGGCGGGTGCTCGGCGTGGTGTCCGAGGCGGATCTTCTGCACAAGATCGAGCACAGCGGGGAGCCGGAGCAGCGGCGGATCTTCGAGGGCCGGCGGCGGCGCGGCGCGCGCGGCAAGGCTGACGCGCTGCTCGCCCGGGACCTGATGACCGCGCCACCGGTCACCACGTACGCCGAAGCGCCGCTGCCGGCCGCGGCCCGGCTGCTCGACCGGGAGCAGGTGAAGCGCTTGCCGGTCCTCGACGACCTCGGCCGGCTGGTCGGCATCGTGACCCGCGGCGACCTGCTCCGGGTGCACCTGCGCACGGACGCCGAGATCCGCGAGGACGTGGTGCGGGAGGTGCTGCACCGCATCCTCGCCGTCCGGGACGGCCTGGTCACCGTCCAGGTCCGCGCCGGCGAGGTCACCCTGGCCGGTCGCCTGGACCGGCGGTCGGTCGCCGGGCTCGCCGGCCGGCTGGCCGCCCGGGTGAGCGGCGTGGTGCGGGTGTCGAACACGATCGCCTTCGACGTGGACGACACCGCCCTGGTCGAGGAGGGTCGGATCACCCCGGTGGCCTGACTCCGGCCGCCCCCTGCGTGGGGGGGGGGGGGGGCCCCCCCCCCCCCCCCCCCCCCCCCCCCCCCCCCCCCGCCCGACGCACCCCCGCCCGCCGGGCGCGCCCCGCCGTGCCGGTGGCCACCGCCGGTCGCGCCGCGCCTGGCCGTGCCGGTGGCCGTCGACTTCGCCGGAGCGGGCTCGCCGCTCCTGCCGCTCGCCTAGGCTCGGAACCGACCCTGCCTCGGATCCGTCGTCATGCGGCGTGCGTCGGGCGCAGAGCCCCGGTGAAGCGGTCGATGCGGAGGGCGCCGGGTGAGTGACGCGATGTTCTCGGCGCCGCTGTGGGCCTGGGCGGCGGTCACCGTCGTCATCGCCGTCATGCTCGCGGTGGATGTGCTCCTGCACCGCGACAACCACGTCATCGAGCTGCGCGAGGCGCTGGTCTGGAGCGGCGTGTGGATCGGCGCCGGGATCCTCTTCGGCCTGGTCATCTGGCTGTGGCGCGGCGGCGAGCCGGCGGCCGCGTACTTCTCCGGCTACCTGCTCGAGAAGGCGCTGTCGGTGGACAACGTCTTCGTCTTCGCGCTGCTCTTCGGCTACTTCCGGGTACCCGCCGGGCTCCAGCACAAGGTGCTGTTCTGGGGCGTGATCGGGGCGCTGGCGTTCCGGCTGGTCTTCATCTTCGCCGGCGCCCAGTTGCTGGAGCGGCTGTCCTGGGCCGGCGTGGTGCTCGGCGGCTTCCTGATCTGGACCGGCTGGCGGCTGGCCGTACGCGGCGAGCCGGACGTGGATCCGGAACGCAACGTGGTGGTGCGACTCTTCCGCCGGTTGGTGCCGACCGACCCCCGGTACCACGGCGACCGGTTCACCGTCCGCCCGGACGGGCGCCGGGCGGCCACCCTGCTGCTCGTCGCGCTGGTGGCGATCGAGGCCACCGACGTGGTCTTCGCGATCGACTCGGTGGCCGCGATCCTGGCCATCACCACCAACACCTTCCTGGTCTGGACCGCGACCGCCTTCGCCGTGCTGGGGCTGCGCAGTCTCTACTTCTGCCTGGCCGGGCTGCTACGGCACTTCGGTTACCTCCGGTACGGGTTGGCCGCGCTGCTGGCGTTCGCCGGAGTGAAGTTGATCCTGGCCGAGACTCCGGTGGGGAAGCTGCCGCTCTGGCTCACCCTGGCGGTGGTGCTGGTGACCCTGACGGTGTCGATCGGCTGGAGCATCCTGGCCGCCCGGCGGGCGCGAGCCGGGTCGGCGCGCCACCGCCCGGGCGATGGGAAAGACTGACCGTCCCGGTTTCCGTCGAAGTGTGCTCACCGAGCGGGCCGCCCGGGCCCGGTCACCGGCCGGGCCAGCTGCCCGGCGAGCACCGCCGGCGCCGCTGCGAGCGAGGGGCCGTACCAGGTCAGGTGCCGGCCGGAGAGCAGGGCGCAGGGCGTGCCGGCAAAGGCCTCCGGGCCGTCGGCGGCGGTGAACCGGTACGGCTCGTCAGGCAGCACCACCAGGTCCGCGTCCTGCCCGCGCAGCTCAGCCAGGTCCGCCCGGGGATAACGCTCGGGGTGTTCGGCGTAGACGTTCACCACCCCCAGCCGACGCAGCACGTCCCCGGCGAAGTTGTCGGAGCCGAGCACCACCCACGGGCGACGCCAGACCGGCACCACCGCCCGGCGTACCGGGGCCAGCCGGGGCGGGTCGGCCCAGGCCCGGCGCGCGGCCCGCAGCCAGGCCGGCTCCTGCGCCGCGCCGAGCGCGCCGAGCAGGTCGGCCAGCTCGGTGAGCGCCTCCGGAACCGTACGCGGATAGGTCACCCGGACCGGCACCCCGGCGGCGGCCAGCGCGTCGGCGTCCGCGCGGCGGTTCTCCTCGACGTTGAGCAGCACCAGGTCCGGTCGGAGCGCGAGCACCCGCTCCAGGTCGGGGTACTTGCTGCCGCCGACGCGTGCCACGTCCAGGTCGGTGGGGTGGGTGCACCAGTCGGTCGCGCCGACCAGCACGCCCGGCAGCGTCACCGCCACCGCCTCGGTCAGCGACGGCACCAGCGACACCACCCGCATGTCCCACCTCCACGTGTCCCGGCCCCGGCATCCGGGCCGCCTCGATCATGCCCGGCCGTTGTCGATCCGGGCGGTGACGTCGAGGTGGGCGGGGCGGCAGCCGGCGGTGTCGACATAGCGGCGGATCGCGGTGCTCACGTGGTCACGCAGACCGGCGGTTCGGGTGCCGGCCTCGATGTCCACCCGGATCCACAGGTCGGGCCGGGGTGGGTCGCCGGTCAGCACCACCCGGGCCCGGCGGATCCGCGGATCGCCGGCCAGGTCCCGTTCCAGCGCCCGGGCCAGCGCCGGCGCGGCCACCCGGGTCCGCCCGTGTCGGCCGGCGTGATGGACCAGCGTGCGCCGCGCCGGGGCGCGGGCGGCGCGCAGCTCCCGGTGCAGCAGCCGCTGCCCGGCCAGCGCGAGGAGCAGGCCGGTGACCGCCGCCGCCAGGGTGCCCCAGGGCGCCGCGAGCCGCCAGGCCCGGCGCACCCCCGGGCCGAGGAGCATCCCGCCCGGATCGGCGCCGGGCCACCGGCCGAGGTTCACCGCCAGCACCGCGCCCCCGGCCGCGACCAGCAGCAGCGCCACGACAGTCCAGAGCACCCGATGCCCGGCGTTGGTCATGCCGCCCGCCGGTGGCCGAGCAGCCGCACGTCGATCCGGCCGGGCCGGGGCGCGGCCAGCCGGTGCAGCTCCTGGTGCACGGCGAACTCGACCTCGTCGCGCGCCGCCGGATCGCCGGTGGCCGTCACCCGGGGTCGCCACTCGGCGCCCCGCCGGCGGATCCGCACCCGGGCGCGCCGGATGCCGGGCACCGATCTGACGGCGACGGTCAGCCGGCGCTCCACCGAGCGGCGGTGCAGGTGCCAGCCGTCCCCGGCGTCCAGCCGGGTGGGCGACCAGCGCCGCAGTTCGGCGGCGAGGATGGCCAGGCCGAGCAGGATGACCGCCACGGCGAGGCCGCGTACCGCCGGGTCGTCCCACCGGGTGGTGCGCAGCGTCGCGGACCAGCCGGCCGGCTCGACCAGCAGCGCGGGGCGCCCCACTGCGGCCAGCAGCGCCTCCACCGCGGCCAGCGCGCCGCCGACCAGCAGGGCGGCGGCCAGCAGCAGGGTGGCCAACCGGTTGGCGGTACGCACCTCAGCCCCCGGCCGGCCCGCCGGCGTACCGGGGGATCACGTCGGCACCGTGGTGTCCGCGCCCGGCACGACCACGTCGTCCACGGTGACGGTCACCTCCCGTACGGCCAGCCCGGTCGCCGCCTCCACCCCGTCGATCACCGCCGCCCGCACCGCGTCGGCGACCGCCAGCACGCTGCGGCCGTACCAGGCGACCAGTTCGACGTCGACGCTCGTCGAGTGGTCGTCCAGGCGGACCGCCACTCCGTGCGGTCGGGCCGGCACCGGGACCAGCGCGTACACCCCGGGAACCCGCCGGGCGGCGTGGGCGGTGATCCGGGCGACCGCCTCCGGGGTGACCCGGGTACGGCCGCGCCCGGTGTGGTCGGTCATCGCTGCCGCCGTCCGGGCGGTCACCGCCGGCGGGGCGCGCGGGTCCGGTCGCCGAGCCCGGTCACCGCGAGATCCCCGTCCAGCACCCGGACCACGAGCCAGCCGAAGAGGCCGGCCAGCACGGCGACGGCGGCCACCCAGACCCCGGCCGTGGCCCAGACCGCCACCACCAGGAAGCCGGCGAGAAAGCCGAACTGCTGTCGCGACATGGCACCTCCCGGCCGGTCCGCTACCGGCGCGGATGTGGATACACGCTGCCGACCGTGCCGGAACGTGAGCACGGCTGTGATCCGCGTCACATCCTCGTGGTGCTGGCGCCGAACCGAGTTGCCGGGCGGCGGACGGCCCGGCGCGGCCAGGGCCATGATCCACCCCCTAGACTCGCCCCCGGCGACCGATCGGCGGATGGATCAGGCGGATGACGAGCACCGGCAGTGGCGACGGGTCCTTGCTGCGGGCGCTGCCCACGGCGGGCGGACGGGCGGCGGTGCTCACCCGCGCCGGTCACCGGGTCCACGCCGGGCACCGGGTCAGCGAACTGGTGCAGGGACGACCGCCGGGCATCACCGGACACCAGTGGAGCGCGGCCGGTCGGGAGGGGTTCGACTTCGTGGTCTGCGCCGCGGACTCCGGACTTCCCGTGGTCGCGGTGGAGATCGGCCCCGCCGCGCCGGCGGGCTCGGCCGCGCAGCGCGCCGAGCGGATGAAGAACGCGGTCACCGCGGCCGCCGGCCTGCCGGTGCTGCGGATCGAGTCACCGACACTGCGCGCCGCCGATCACGGCCGCCGCCTGGTGGAGTACGTGCTCGACGCTCGCGGCTACGCCGAGGCGACCGGCGGGCCGGCCGCGACCGGAGACCCGGACGAGCCTGCCCCGGTGGGGTTCCGCGAGATCCTCGGCCGGCTCCCCGACGGGCGCACCGGGCACGTGAACGACCTCGGGGCGCTGGCCCGTGCGGCCGCGGTGGAGGCGTACGTGGCCCGCCGGCTGTCCGACCCGATCGTCCGCGGGCTGCACGTGCGCTGGGCCGACGGGCCGGCGGAGGGCTGGAGCTGGGTGGAGGCCCGGCCCGGCGTGTGCCTGGTCGAGCGGGTGTCGGTGTGGGAGCACCGGTTCTCCTGCGGGATCGACCCCGCACGGCTCGCCGAGGATCTGGCCGCCGTCGCCGTGGGGGAGCGGCTGCGCGATCTGGCCACCGACGAGGCGACGCTCACCCCCCGAGAGGCGCTGGACGCCGATATTCGCGGGCTGAGCGCGCGGCGCGACGAACTGGTGGACGGCTTCGCGTTCGACCACCTCTGCGCCGACTGACCCGCCCTTTCCGGCCGTCCGCGAACCGGGCGGCAATTTTCTCCGACCGCGGTTGAACCGTCGGCGCGGCCGTTCCGTACTCCAGCGGGAATGGACAGGACCTCTCCCGTCCGCGGCACCGGACGCGGGAGGCGGTGTGGATAGAGGCATCGTCGGTCATCGACGTGCCACGGTGCGTGACGGTCACTGCGGCCGGGGCGCGCCCCTTCAATTCCGCCGGTCCGCCGAAGGCACGGATCCACTACCGGATCGCGAAGGAGAACAATTCGATGCGCAGGTCCACTCGGGCGCGCCGGTCATCCGGTAACGCGCGGAGCAAGCGTCTGCTGGCCGTGGTCGGCACGCTCGTGGTCTTCGGCGGAATCGTCGCCGTGACCCAGATCTCGTCGGCCGAGGACCGGCGGTCCGGCAACACCCGGCCGGCGGCGGGGGCCTGCGTGCAACCGAGTCCCGGGGCCACCGCTCCGGGCGGGCGCGGCTCCACCAGCCGCACCTGGCAGGACGGCCGCTGGGTACGCAACCACTGGGGCGACGGGCAGCAGTCGGTCGCCGAGTGCGAGCAGGGCACCGGTGGTGGCGCAGGTGCGCCGAGCTCGGCGATCGCCTGCCCGGATGTGGCGGGCGAGCTGCCGGAGGTGCCAAACCGGGCCCGGGCCGAGGTCGACCGCAACCTCGCTCAGTTGCAGGCCCAGATCGCCGAGGCCGACCGCCGGCTCGCGGCCGACGGCAGCCGGGGCGAGGCATTCGTCCGCAGCGCGATCCTGCAGCCGCTGGCCAGCAAGCGCCGGGCCACCCTGGCCCGGATCACCACCGCGATCGACCGTTTCGGCCCCCGCCCCCAGGGGCTGGCGCAGCTCGCCGAGTGCCAGGTCCAGCCTGTGGGGAACGGTGGCGGTGGCACCCCCGGCGGCGGCAGCAGCCCCAGCAGTAGCAGCAGCCCCGGTGGCGGCAACAACGGTGGTGGCAACAACGGTGGTGGCAACGGTGAGCCGGGCGCGGGCCTCGGCGTGCTGGCGAACGACTGCGACGACAGCCAGCTGCAGCCGCACGACGGGTTCCAGAACGGCAACCGGTGCGTCAGCACCGAGTTCGGCGAGGTCGGCGCGGCGGCGAACAACCCGTCGTTGCTGATCACCGACTTCCCGAACGAGGTCGGCCGCAACCAGGCCTTCACGCTGCGGGTGAGCACCCGCAACCTGGTCCGGGACCGCTTCCTCGCCGCCGGTCAGGGTGGCTACTACGTGGAGAGCTCCCTGCTCAACGAGCAGGGCCTGGTGCGCGGCCACTTCCACACCGCCTGCCGGATGCTGGACAGCCTGGACGCTCCGCCGCAGCCGCAGGAGGTGCCCGCCTTCTTCGTGGCCACGGAGGACGGCCGGGGTGGCGCGGAGCCGGACGAGGTGACCATCCAGATCCCCGGCCTGCCGGAGTCCGGTGTCGCGCAGTGCGCGGTCTGGGCCGGTGACGGGTCGCACCGCCTGCCGATGATGGAGCGGGCCAACCAGACGCCGGCCTTCGACGCGGTGCGCATCGAGGTCAACTGAGGGTCGTACCGCAACGGCTGGGCCGCGCCGGGGATCTCTCTCCGGCGCGGCCCGGCCGTCGTTCTGTCCGGCCGGCTACCGGGCGGGCCCGCGAGCATGAGTACGGCCGGCCCTCGGCGCGGCCCGGCCGTCGTCGTGTCCGGTCGGCGACGCGGGCGGCCCCGCGAGCACGAGTACGGCCGGCCCCGGTGGGGCCGGCCGATGTCTGCCGGTGGCGACGGAGTTGCCGGGCCCGGCGTCGGGCCCGAGTCGCCCGGATCAGCGGTTCTTGTAGGCCTCGACGACCTCGACCGGAATCCGGCCCCGCTCGGAAATCTTGTAGCCGTTCGTCACGGCCCATTCCCGGATCGCGCGGTTCTGCTCCCGGTCCATTCCCGCACCGCCGGTCCGGGTCGTCCGCCGCGCGCCCCGGGGGCTCTCCACCGGCCCGCGCCCGATCCGCCGCCCGGCGCTGATGTAAGGGTCGAGCGCCTTACGCAGCACGCCGGCGTTCTCGTCGGAGACGTCGATGGTGTAGCCGACGCCGTCGAGGCTGAACTCGACCGTCCGGTCGGCCTTTCCGCCATCGAGGTCGTCGGTCAGCACCGTGATTACTTTTCTCGCCATCGCCGATTACTCCCTGTCTACGGCCGGGGTGTCGTCAAAGTTTGACCCACCATGCCGGTAAACCGCAAGAATATGGCAGTTTTCATTTCGGCGAGTCGCGCTTTTCCGGCCGGGCTAAAACGTGCCGGATCCAGGAATCGGCCGATGCGTTCATTCACCGAGCAGGCCGGCGTGACCTGCGAGGGCGGCGGCCTCGGCCCGGCTCGAGACCCGCAGTTTTCGCAGTAGCGCGGCGGTCATCCGTTTCACGGTTCGCTCGGAGACGTGCAGTTGGTCGGCAATCTCGAACGTGTTCCGGCCGGCCGCGATCAGGCGGAGCAACTGCCGTTCCTCGCCGTCCAGATCGACCCGGGCCCCCCGGGCCGGCCCGAGCAGCCCGCGCAGCAACTGCGCCGGGAGCACCGCCCAGCCCGCCAGGATGGCCAGCAGCGGCGGCAGCAGTTCCTCCGGCTCACTGCTCTTCGGCAGGAACCCCTCGGCGCCGGCCCGCAGCGCCTCCATTGCCGGCGCCGGGTCGTCTCCGCCGGACATGGCCACCACCCGTACCCGGGGCGTGGTCCGCCGGATGGCGGCCACCGCGCGGATGCCGCCCGGCGGTGGCATGTGCAGGTCCACCAGGGCCAGGTCCGGCATGCAGCGGCTGACCAGGGCGGCGGCCGCGGCGGCATCCCCGGTCGAGCCCACCACTTCGGCCCGCCCGTCGGTGCTCGCCGGGAGCAGCAGCTCGATGCCCCGGACGAAGAGGGGGTGATCGTCCACGACGACGAGCCGGATGGTCGGGGGTCGCATGTCTGCTCCCTTCCCGAGTGGGTACCGATCATGCGGGTATGCACCGGTACGAGGGGAGTCGGGGCGGATGCGTGAACGGCACGGGTTGCAGGGGTTGCTACGCGGTTTCCGGCGGGTCGGCCCGGACCGAGGCGATGGTGGCCTCCGGGCGGGCGGCGACCCGGAACTGCTGCTCCGGGTGCTCTGTCACGAATTCCGCACTCCGGTCAGCACGCTCACCTCGCTGACCCGGGCGCTCGCCGACGACGGTCGGGTGCTCACCGGCGCCGACCGGCTGGCGATCACCCGGCTCGCCCGAGACCAGGCCGTGCACCTGCAGGAGCTGCTGCGCGACGCCACCGCGAGCACGGGCGCGCTGGCCCTGACCGCGCAGCCGGAGCCGGCGGTGCCGCTGGCCGGGATCCTGCGGGAGGTTGCCACCCTGGTGCCGGTCCACCGGCGGCGGGCCCGGGCGACCCGACTGGCCGCCGACTGCCCGGTGCCCGCCCGCCGGACCCGGCAGGTGCTGGTCAACCTGGTGGAGAACGCGCTGCGGCACGGGCCGGCCGACGGCCAGGTCGGGCTCTACGCGGCCGTGCGCCGACCGGGACTGCGCCTGCTGGTGACCGACGAGGGGCGGGTGGACGACGCGCTGCTCGACGCCCTGCGCCAGCCGGTGCCCGCCGCCGGGATGTCCGGCCTGGGGCTCTGGATCGTCCGCCAGCTCGTCACCGCGGACGGTGGCGCGGTGCACGTGCACCGGCTGCGCCCGCGCGGCGTGGCGCTGGAGGTGCTGCTGCCGTACGCCGGGCACGGCTGACCCGGGCGGGTCGCCGGTTGGCCCGCCCGGGCCACCGGGGTGGGAAGTCCCCGGTGCCAGCGGTCGGCGGCGCCGAGGAGGCCGGGTAGATGTTGAGCCACCTGAAGGACCTGCAGTTCGAGGCGAAGCCGGACGGCCCGGACGCCGCGTTCGCCCGCCGTCTGCAGGAGATCCTGGGTGGCAAGTGGGGCGAGATGACCGTCGCGCACCAGTACCTCCACCAGGGGTGGAGCTGCCGGCTGCCGGGCCGGTACCGGGACCTGCTGCTGGGCGTCGGCACCGAGGAACTGGGCCACGTCGAGATGATCGCCACGATGATCACCCGGTTGCTGGAGAACGCCCCGCTGATGCTGGAGCAGGCCGCCGAGGACAACCCGATGGTGACGGCCGGCTACGCGGGCGCCAACCCGGCGCACCTCGTCCACGGCGGCGGTGCCGCGCTCCCGGTGGACAGCGCCGGTGTGCCGTGGACCGGCGCGTACGTCACCGCCAGCGGCAACCTGCTGGCCGACTTCCAGCTCAACGTCACGGCCGAGGCGCAGGGCCGGCTCCAGGTCGCCCGGCTGTTCCAGATGACCGACGACCCCGGGGTCAAGCAGCTGCTCCGCTTCCTGCTGGCCCGCGACACCATGCACCAGAACCTGTGGCTCGCGGCCATCGAGCAGCTCCGGGAGGACGGCCTGGCGCAGATGCCGGTGCCGGAGGCCTTCCCGGACGGCAGCCCGCGGGCGCACGCCCCGGAGCCGCTCCTGCCGCCCGGCGACCCCCGCCTGTACGGCACCCCGGCGCTGGAGGTCGACCCGGTCCAGAGCCCGCTCAGCTGATCCCGTCGCGCCGGGTGGCGCCCGCATCTTCAGGAGGTGTGCCGTGACCGAACTCGTGCTCCGTCCGCTCGCCGACGCGTTCATGCAGGTGGGTGTCTACGTCGCCGTGATGGTGGCGCTCTTCGGCTGGCTGCGCTGGCGCTACGGCGACCGGGTCACCGACGGGCTGACCAGCCGTCCCCGCCTCGGCCCGCTGGTCGGGGCGCTGCTCGGGGTCAGCCCCGGCTGTGGCGGGGCGATCATCCTGATGCCGCTCTACGCACGCGGCAAGGTCTCCTTCGGCACCGTCGTCGCCGCGTTGGCCGCGACCATGGGCGACTCCTCCTGGGTGGTGCTGGCCTGGAACCCGGCCTTCGCGCTCAAGATCCATCTGCTGCTCTTCGCGGTCGGGCTGGTCACCGGGTACGTCGTGGACGCGCTCGGCATCGACCCGGCCAAGACCCCGCGTCGGAACCGGGCCGCCCGCGCCGCCCGCGCTGCCCGCCCGGAGCCGGCCCTGGTCGGGGCGTCCGGCGCCGGCCCTGCTGGCCTGGCGGCCGTGGGCGGGCCCGACCTCACGTCGTCCCGCCGGCTGCTCGGCGGGTTGCTGCCCCGGGTGCCGGCCTCGACTGCGTTCTGGGGGCTCACCACGCCGGCCTTCGCGGTCTCGGTGCCGGTCGTCTTCCAACTGGTCGACCCGACGGTGCTCACCCGCACGTTCGGCGGGATCGACCCGTACCTGGCGCTCGGGGTGCTCGGCACGGCCATCGCGGCGCTGATCTTCGCGACCGGCCGGGGGAGGCTGGCCGACGACACCCTGGAGACCGCGCAGCCCCGGTCGCTGCGGGCCACCCTGCGGCACAGCGCGCACGAGGCGTCGTTCGTCACCGTCTGGGTCGGGGTGGCCTATCTCGGCTGGCAGGTGCTGACCACGACCACCGGCTTCGACGGCTCGCAGCTGGCGGTGACCGGGCTGATCGGGGTGCTGGTCGGCGCCGCGATCGGGCTGATCCCCGGCTGCGCGGTGCAGATCGTCTTCACCGGGCTCTACGTCAGCGGCGGGCTCCCGCTGCCCACCCTCGTGGCCAACGCGATCAGCCAGGACGGCGACGCGCTGATCCCGCTCGCCGCGATGCGCCGGCACTCCGCGGCGCTGGCCACCGTGATCACCACCATTCCGGCCGCGGCCGTCGGCGCCGCGCTGCTGGTCCTGCTGTGAGCAACCGTGAGGGAGGCGCTCATGTCGTCGCATCCGTTGGTCCCGGTCACCCGTACCCGGGTCAAGCTGGTCGTCTTCGCCGCGCTGACCGCCGTCGCGCTGGCCGCCGGGCTGCCCGGCTGGACGGTGGCCGCCCTGGCCCTGACCAGCCTGGCCATCCCGCTCGCGGTCGCGCTGGCCGGTGGTCGCCCGCTGCTGCGTGACCTGCTGTTGCCGCCCCGCCGGGCGGCCCGCGTCAGTGGTCTGGCTCACACCCCGGAAGAAAGGGAACGCTTTGTTACTTGAGCCTGACACGCTCAACTCAACGCGATAGCAGGTGTTCGATGGCAACTCTTCCGGTACTTCCTCTGACCGACGCCGTGCTGCTGCCCGGCATGGTCATCCCGGTGACCCTCGACCCGACCACCCAGGCCGCGGTCGACGCGGCCCGCGCGACCGGCGACCACACGCTGCTGGCCGTGCCCCGCATCGACGGCGAGTACGGCCCGGTCGGCGCGGTGGCCACCATCGAGAAGGTCGGCCGGCTGCCCAGCGGGGAGCCCGCCGCCGTGATCCGCGGCCTGTCCCGCGCCCGCATCGGCTCCGGCGTGCCCGGACCGGGCGCCGCCCTCTGGGTCGAGGCGACCGAACTGCACGAACCCGCCCCCGCCGGCCGGGCCCGGGAACTCGCCCGCGAGTACCGCGCCCTGGTGACCGCCGTGCTCCAGCAGCGCGGCGCCTGGCAGGTCATCGACGCCGTGGAGCGGATGACCGATCTCTCCGAACTCGCCGACTCGGCCGGCTACGCGCCGTGGCTGAGCCTGGACCAGAAGACCGAGCTGCTCGCCGCGCCGGACGTCACCGCCCGGCTGGAGCTGCTGGTCGGCTGGGTGAAGGACCACCTGGCCGAGCAGGAGGTCACCGAGCAGATCAACAGCGACGTCCGCGAGGGGCTGGAGAAGTCCCAGCGGGAGTTCCTGCTGCGCCAGCAGCTCGCCGCGATCCGCAAGGAACTCGGTGAGGACGAGCCGGACGGCTCGGCCGACTACCGCAGCCGGGTGGAAAGCGCCGAGCTGCCGGAAAAGGTCCGCGAGGCGGCGCTGCGGGAGGTCGGCAAGCTCGAGCGGGCCAGCGACGCCTCGCCCGAGGCGGGCTGGATCCGGACCTGGCTGGACACGGTGCTGGAGATGCCGTGGGGCACGCGTACCCAGGA
The DNA here is from genome assembly GCF_044456245.1 of Micromonospora sp. NPDC051006. Lineage (NCBI taxonomy): Bacteria > Bacillati > Actinomycetota > Actinomycetes > Micromonosporales > Micromonosporaceae > Micromonospora > Micromonospora sp. NPDC051006. Next base: position 48,192 of record NZ_JBITFP010000014.1, on the reverse strand, counting down.
CAACACCGACCTGAACGCGGCCCGCGAGGTGCTCGACGCCGACCACGCCGGCCTGGCCGACGTGAAGGACCGCATCCTGGAGTACCTGGCGGTGCGCAACCGCCGCGCCGAGCGCAACCTCGGCGTGGTCGGCGGCCGCGGCTCCGGCGCCGTGCTCGCCCTGGCCGGCCCGCCCGGAGTCGGCAAGACCAGCCTCGGCGAGTCCGTCGCCCGGGCGCTCGGCCGCAACTTCGTCCGGGTCTCCCTGGGCGGGGTCCGGGACGAGGCGGAGATCCGCGGTCACCGGCGCACCTACGTCGGGGCGCTGCCCGGCCGGATCGTCCGCGCGCTGCGCGAGGCCGGTTCGATGAACCCGGTCGTACTCCTCGACGAGGTGGACAAGCTGGCCGCCGGCTACGCCGGCGACCCGGCCGCCGCCCTGCTGGAGGTGCTCGACCCGGCGCAGAACCACACCTTCCGGGACCACTACCTGGAGGTCGACCTCGACCTGTCCGACGTGCTCTTCCTGGCGACCGCGAACGTGGTGGAGTCCATCCCCGGCCCGCTGCTGGACCGGATGGAGCTGGTCACCCTGGACGGCTACACCGAGGACGAGAAGGTGGCCATCGCCCGGGACCACCTGCTGCCCCGGCAGCGGGAGCGGGCCGGTTTGACCGCCGACGAGGTGACGGTGGCCGACGAGGCCCTGGCCCGGATCGCGGGGGAGTACACCCGGGAGGCCGGTGTCCGGCAGCTCGAGCGTGGCCTCGCCAAGATCCTGCGCAAGGTGGCGGTGGCCCTGGCCGACGACCCGACCCCGGTCCAGGTCGACACCGGAAACCTGGCCCGCTACCTGGGGCGGCCGAAGTTCACGCCGGAGTCGGCGGAGCGGACGGCCGTGCCCGGCGTGGCGACCGGCCTGGCGGTGACCGGCGCCGGCGGCGACGTGCTCTTCATCGAGGCCACCAGCATGGAGGGCGAGCCGGGGCTGACCCTGACCGGCCAGCTCGGCGACGTGATGAAGGAGTCCGCGCACATCGCGCTGTCGTACCTGCGGTCCAACGGGCGACGCCTCGGCATCGACCCGAACGCCCTGGCCGCACGCCGGATCCACGTGCACTTCCCGGCAGGCGCGGTGCCCAAGGACGGCCCCAGCGCCGGCATCACCATGGTGACCGCGCTGGCTTCGCTGGTGACCGGCCGGCCGGTCCGGCCCGAGTTCGGAATGACCGGCGAGGTGACCCTCTCCGGGCGGGTGCTGCCCATCGGCGGGGTGAAGCAGAAGCTGCTCGCCGCGCACCGGGCCGGCCTGACCGAGGTGATCATCCCGGCCCGCAACGAGCCGGACCTGGACGACCTGCCCACCGAGGTGCGCGAGGCACTGACCATCCACACCCTCGCCGACGTGTCCGACGTGCTCGCCCTGGCGCTGCGCCCGGCCGAGATCGACACCGAGGCGCGGGACGGTTCGGCGCTCGCCGCCGCCTGACGGCTACCGGATCGGGGAGCCCCCGGTCACCGCACCCGCGGTGGCCGGGGGCTCCCGTCGTGCGCGCCTCGGCGGTCCGGCCGACCGGGGGCAGGCCCGCCGGACCCGCCCCGGTCGGCTCAGCGGCGCTCGCGCCGGTCCCGCCGGTCCGGGCCGCCGGCGAAGCGCCGGTCGTCGTCGTACGGGCGCTCGCCGGGGCGGCCACGCCGGTCGCCACCGTCGGTGTCGCGGTCGCGGCGCACCGTCGCCTTGCGCCCCTTGATGGTGCTGCCGCGCAGCCCGGCGATCACCTCGTCGGCCACCGCGATGGGAACCTCGATCAGCGAAAACCGGTCGGCGATCTCGATCGAGCCGACGTCCCGGCCACTGACCCGGGTCTCACCGGTGATCGCCCCGACCAGGTCCTGCGGGCGTACCCCGGCCCGCCGGCCCAGCCCGACGAAGACCTGGGTGGTGCCCCCGGTGCGGGGCCGGCCAGCGCCGCGCCGCTCCGGCCGGCCGCCCTCCGGGCGCCCCTCACGCGGGCCGCGCACCGGGATCTGCGGGATCTCCTCCTCGTCCTCGTCCGCGCCGGGGGAGGCCGCCTCGTGCGCCAGCTTCACCGCGGCGAGCGCGACCTCCATCAGGTCGAACTCGTCGGTCAGCGACTCCACGATCACCCGGAACGAGTCCAGGTCGTCCTCGAGCAGGCTCTCCCGCAGTGCCGCCTGGGTCAGCTCCAGCCGCCGGGTACGCAGGTCCGCGACGGTGGGGATCTTGTCGATCGCGATCCGCTGCCCGGTCACCCGCTCGATGGTCTTGAGCATCCGGTGCTCGCGCGGCTCGGCGAGGGTGATCGCCACCCCCTCGCGCCCGGCCCGCCCGACCCGACCGATCCGGTGCACGTACGACTCGGGCGCCGACGGCACGTCGTAGTTGACCACGTGGGTGAGCTGCTCGACGTCGAGGCCACGGGCGGCCACGTCGGTGGCGACCAGCAGGTCGGCGGTGCCCGCGCGCAGCCGCCCCATCACCCGGTCGCGCTGCTCCTGGCTCATCCCGCCGTGCAGCGCCTCGGCCCGGTAGCCCCGGCCGTTCATCGTCTCGGTGAGCCGGTCCACCTCCTCCCGGCTGCGGCAGAACACGATCGCCGCGGTGGGCGACTCCACGTCCAGCACCCGGCCCAGCGCGGCCGGCTTGTGCGCCCGGTTGACGATGTACGCGCTCTGCCGTACCCGGGGCGCCTCCCCGGCGACCGGCTGCTCCCGCTCGATCTGGATCCGCACCGGGTCGGTGAGGTGCTGCCGGGCCATCCCGTCGATCCTCGACGGCATGGTGGCCGAGAAGAGCACCGTCTGCCGCTCCTGCGGCGCGTGTTCCAGGATCGCCTCGATGTCCTCGGCGAAGCCCATGTCGAGCATCTCGTCGGCCTCGTCCAGCACCACCGTGGCGAGCCCGCCCAGCCGCAGCGTGCCCCGGGCGATGTGGTCCAGCGCCCGGCCCGGGGTGGCCACCACCACGTCGACCCCGGCGTCGAGGGCGCGCAGCTGCCGGCCGATCGGCTGACCGCCGTAGATCGGCAGCACCCGGGTGCCGAGGTCCTTGCCGTACCGGTGGAACGCCTCGGACACCTGCACGGCGAGTTCCCGGGTCGGCACCAGCACCAGCGCCGCCGGGTCGCCCGCCGACCGGTCCGCCGGCATCCGCTGCAACAGGGGCAGCGCGAAGGCGGCGGTCTTGCCGGTGCCGGTGGCTGCCTGGCCGAGCAGGTCCTGCCCGCCCAGCAGCGGAGGGATGGCCTCCCGCTGGATCGGGGTGGGCTCCTCGTAGCCGAGGGCGGACAGCGCGCCCAGCAGCTCGGCGCGGAGGCCGAGGTCCGCGAAGCCGGTCGCCTCATCGGTGCCGGGGTCGGTCGGGTGGGTGTCTTCGGGTGCCGAACTCATGTGGCAAGCCTTTCATCACCGCCTCCGGCCCGTTGCGCCGACCGGCAACCCACCCGCCGCGGAGGCCGCCGGCCGCCCTGGCCGACGCCCGCCGGAGCCACCCGCCGACTCGCTCCGGCGCCTCTGCCGACCCGCGCCGGGGCACCCGCCGACCCGTACCGGCGGGTGCCCCGGTCCGCCCTGGCCCAGCGTGCCGGCCGGCGGTCCGCGACTCGTGTCCGACCGCTCAGGCGGCCAGGATGGCCAGCACGACCGTGACGCCGAGGATCACGTCGAGTACCGCGCACCACTCGGCGTAGCCGCGCGGCACGACCTCGCCGCGCCGGTGGTGCCAGAGGTCCCAGGCGGCGTGAGCGAGCCAACCGAACGCCACCAGCCAGGCGGCGGTCCGGCCGCCCACCCCGACCGCGACCAGCGCCAGCGCCGACCAGACGACCAGCCCGGCGAGCTGGCGGGCCAGCACCCCCGGCCCGTTCAGCCGGCGCCGGTACGCGCCGATGACCAGGTAGCCGGCGGGCAGCACCAGCATCGTCCACGGGCTGAGCACGCTCGGCGCGGCCAGGCTGTCCACGGTCATCAGCAGGGCGAGCCCGCTCGGCCAGCGACGGGCCAGCGCGGTGACCACCGGGTGCCGGCGGGGCGCCGGCGTGGCGGACGCGTGCCGGTGCCGCAGCGCCACCAGCACCATCGCCGGCACCATCAGCAGGTGCCCGCCGAGCATCAGCGCGTCGCCGGCGAGCAGACCCGCCCAGTACGGCACGAGCAGCAGCAGGAACGGGACGTACATGGCGGCGGCCATCTCGGCGCAGGCGGCCCGGGAGTGTCGTCGGTGCCGCATCCACACGGTCATGCCGACGGTCATGTTGGTCGCCATCACCAGCGCGGCCACGTCGGGCCGGGCGAGGACGGCGGTGAGCCCGAGCGGGGTGCCGGCGATCCGCCACAGCGGATCGAGCAGCAGCATCCCGGCGACCATCGCGACCGCCATCTCGGCGAGGTGTCGCAGCAGGTGACGTACGCCGCCGGGCGGGTGCGGGGCCGACGGGGGAGCGGGGTGTACCCGGTGGTGCGTCCGCGTCTCTGTCATGCCCTCGACCCTCGGCCAACCGGCCGCCCGCCGATAAGGCGTGCCTGTCACCGGTTTTCCGGGCGGATCGCACGGTCCACTCGTGACATTCGTCCGGGTCGGCCGTGCGCCGGCGGCCCTAGGATCGGGGCCGTGGCGCAGCAGGCGGCGGGAACCAGGGCGGACGAGCGGCTGCGCCGCGCCCGGATGGCCACCCTGCTCTCGCTGGCGACCGGGATCTGGGCCAGCCTGCTGCTGCCGCTGGTCGGCATCACCCGGGAGTCCGATCCCACCCGCGCCACCCTCGGCGCGGTGGGCGTCGCCGTCTTCGCCGCCAGCCAGGCCGCCGTGCTGTACGCGGCGGTGACGCCGTGGCTGGCCGACCGGTGGCGCCGGCTGTCCCAGGTGGGCCTCGCCGTGGTGGCGGTGCTGAGCATCCCGCTGGTCGGCCCGGTGGCCGCGGGCGGCTGGCCGACCTGGGCGTGGCTCGGTGCCTCGCTGATCGGTATGGCGCCGCTGGTGGTCCGGCTCCCGGGCGCGCTGGTCGTGGCGACGGTGACCCTCGTGGCCGCGGTCGGGGTGGCCGTCTGGACCGGCGGGTCGGTCTGGCGCTTCCTGGTGGTGGCCGGCGGTGTCGGCACCGGCGTCGCCGCGGTGAACTGGCTCCAGGTCTGGTTCTGGGACCTGCTGGTCGAGGCGCGGGCCGGCCAGGCCGCCCAGGCCCGGCTGGCGGCCGCTGAGGAACGGTTGCGCTTCGCCCGGGACGTGCACGACGTGCTGGGACACAGCCTCACCGTGATCGCGTTGAAGGCGGAGTTGGCCGCCCGCCTGGCCCCGGTCGATGCCGAGCGGGCCGGCCGGGAGGCCGCCGAGGTGCAGCGGCTGGCCGCCGCGGCGTTGAGCGAGGTGCGGGAGACCGTGCACGGCTACCGGGCCGTCGACCTGGGTGACCAGTTGGCCGCCGTGGCGGGGGTGCTGCGCTCCTGCGGCGTCCGGTGCACCGTGCTGCCGCCGCCGGCCGAGCTGCCGGCGGCCGCGGCGAGTGACCTGGCCGCCGTGCTGCGCGAGGCCGGCACGAACGTGCTGCGGCACAGCCGGGCCGGCTGGTGCCGGATCGAGATCGTCCGGGAGGGTGACCTGGCCAGGATGACCGTGACCAACGACGGTGCCGGCGACCACGGGCCCGACGGGCACAGCAACGGCCTGCGTGGCCTGACCGACCGGCTCGGCGCGGCCGGCGGCCGGCTGCGGGTCCGGCGCGCCGAGGACGTGTTCACCCTCGAAGCCACCGTGCCGGTCGCCCCGTGATCCGCCTCCTGCTCGCCGACGACGAGGAACTGGTCCGGGTGGCGGTGGCCGCCCTGCTGGGGCTGGAGCCGGACCTGGAGGTGGTGGCCCAGGCGGCCGACGGACCGTCGGCGGTCACCGCCGCGCTCGCCCACCGGCCGGACGTGGCCGTGGTCGACCTGGAGATGCCCGGCCTGAGCGGCATCGGGGTCGCCGCCGAGCTGACCCGGTCGCTGCCCGGTTGCGCGGTGGTGCTGCTCACCGGGCACGGTCGCCCGGGGCACCTGCGCCAGGCGTTGACGGCGGGCGCCCGCGGGTTCCTGCCCAAGGGTGCACCGGGTGGGGCGCTGGCCGACGTGATCCGCCGGGTGCACGCCGGCGGTCGCTACGTCGACCCGTCGCTGGCCGCCGACGCGCTCACCCTGCCGGCGTGCCCGCTGACTCCCCGGGAGCTGGAGACGTTGCGCCTGGCCGAGTTCGGCGCCCCGGTCGCCGTGATCGCCCGTCGGGTGCACCTCTCCACCGGCACGGTACGCAACCACCTCGCCGCCGCGGTGCAGAAGCTCGGCGCGGCCGACCGGGCCGAGGCGGTGCGCACCGCCCGGGAGAGTGGCTGGCTCTGACCGACGCCGGCCGCAAGTGGCGCTAGCGTGGGCCGGTGCGAACGGTCGAACTGCTCTGCTCGGCGGAGTTGGACGCCGCGGTCCGGGCCGGCTGGCACCGGCTGACCGCGGTGGGCCTGCCCAGCCTGGACCGGAACACCCACCCCACCAACCGTCCGCACCTGACCCTCGCCGCGGTCGACGAGTTCCCACCGGGGGCGGTCGCCCGACTCGCCGCGCTGCTCGACGACGCCCTGCCGCTGCCGGTGCGGCTCGGCGAGGTCGCCGTCCTGGACGGCAGCGCCCCGCTGGTGTGGTTGGTCCGGCCCGACCCGGAGCTGGTGGCGCTGCACCGGGCGGTGTGGGCCGCGCTCGCCGACGCCGACGGGCGTTCCCCGTGGCACGCGCCGGGTCGGTGGCAGCCGCACCTGAGCCTGGCGCTGCGGTTTCGTGACGCGGACGCGGGTCTGGCCCACGCGGTGCTGCGCGCCGAGCCGCGGGCCGGGGCGTTCGTGGCCGCCCGCAGCTACGACAGCGCCACCCGCACGGTCACGCCGCTCGGCAGGGCCGGGCCCCCGACGTGCTGAGCCGGGGGCCCGGCCGCGCCGGGCTCAGCGGTGGAAGCGCAGGTAGTCGAACTCGGCGGTGACCGGCGGCTCGGCGCCGCCGTGCGCGACAAGGCCGATCCGGGGGGTGGTGTCGGCCGGGAAGGTCCACACCCCGCCCCAGGTCCAGTGCACGCCGTCCCGGCTGGAGCCGGCCCGGAACTCGTGCTCGCCGGTCGCCCGGTCGACGTGGTGCGCCAGCCGCAGCCAGGTGGTGGTGGCGGGCGTACCGACGATGGTGCCGCCGTACACCGGCTGGCCGGCGAAGGGCAGCTCGTAGCCGTACTCCACCTGCCGGGTGTTCCAGATGGCCACCTGCGCCAGCCGGGCGAACCGGTCGTCGTCGACGTAGGCGACCAGGCCGGCCTGCTGGTAGTTGCGTACCGACTCCTCGCCGAGGTCGAGGGTCACCTTCGTCTCGGCCACGTAGTCACCGGCCGGCGCGTCGCGCAGCAGCACGCCGGCCGTGTTGCCGGTGCCGGTCAGGTCGGCGGCCTGCACCGGCCAGCGCAGCGCGCCGCCGGTGACGCTCGCCGCCGGGTCCGGGCGGACCCACCGCCAGGCCGGGTCGAGGCCGTCGCTGAACTCGTCGGAGTAGGCCCGGATCAGCGGACCCACCCGGGGCTGCGGCACGGCGGCCGACGCCGGCCGGTGCAGCCGGACCGCGCTGACGTTGTCGAACTCGGCCTCGCCGCCGGTCGCCCGCAGGGTGACCCGGCCGGCCGCCGGGCGGTCCAGCCGCAGCGAGACGACGGCCAGCTGGTCGCCGAGCCGGGCCGGGCTCAGCTCGGCGACGAGCTGCCGGCCGCGTACCTCGACGGCCAGGTTGTGCCGGTCGGCGGGGTTGAACCCGGCGGGCAGCGCGGCGGCGGCCGTACGGTCGCCGTCGCGGGCGACGAGCCGCCCGCCGGCCGCGTCGAGGCGCACCTCGACCCGGTCGGCGAGGCTGACCCCGGCGCTGCGGGCGCCGGTCAGTCGCAGGTCGGCCTCCGCCCGCACGTCCCCGCCCACGGTGGTACGGCTGGTCAGTGCGCCACTGCCGGTGAGCCGGCCGTCGGCGACCCGCCAGTCGCCGGTGATCCGTCGCCAGCCGGCCAGGCCGGCGGTGAAGCGCTCGTCGAGGGCTCCGGTGGTGACCGGCGCCGGCCGGTTGCCGTCGGACGGGCCGGCCCCGGCGTTGACCGTCGGCCAGCCGTCGATCCAGTCGAGCCGGTCCAGCAGCATGGGGCGCTCGTTGATCCCGAACGGCTCGTCCAGGTACGGATCGGCCCGGTCGATGGCGTGGTAGACGATCCAGTCCTGCCCGGACAGGTCGGTGAGGAAGCCGTTGTGCCCGGTGCCGATCCACCGGTTGCCGTTCTGGGTGAGCACCGGCGTGCCGCCGGCGCGGGACGCGGTCAGCGCGATGCCGTCGCGGTCCACGAACGGCCCGCGCGGGTCGCGCGACCGTCCGACCTGGACGGAGTAGCCGGTGGCCGGGCCGGCGCAGCAGTTCGCGGTGGACGCGAAGAGGTAGTACCAGCCGTCGTGGCGCAGCACGTAGCTGCCCTCGAACTTGTTGTCCACGGCGACCAGGGTCGGCGTGCCGACCGCCCGCAGCCCGTCGGGCGTGAGCTCGGTGACCGAGATGCCGCCGTAGTAGCTGCCGTAGTAGAGGTAGCTGGTCCCGTCCACGTCGGTGAACTGGGTCGGGTCGATGGTCCACAGGAAGCCGCCGCCCCCGCCGGGGCGCGGGGCGACGACCGGCTGCGCGGCGAAGGTCCACGGGCCGGTCGGGGTCGGCGCGGTGGCCGCGCCGATGGCGTAGTCGCTGCCCTCCGGTGAGACGGTGGTGTCGGTGACCGTCACGTACATGACGTACCGGTCGCCGATCCGGCGCACGTCCGGGGCCCAGAACGCCGCGCCGGGCGCCGCGTAGGGCGGGCGCTGGTCGGGGCCGAAGGCGTCCCCGACGTACGTCCAGTCGACCAGGTCGGCCGAGCGGGCGGTCGGCACCCGGTGGAACTGCCGCTCGCCCTCGCGCAGCGGGTCGGTGGTGCCGTACGCGTACCAGTAGCCGTCGTCGCCGCGCACGATGACCGGGTCGGCGAAGGTGTCGCCCACCCCGACGGAGATCGGGTTGCGGTAGTGGGTGGATCCGGGTCCGGCGGCGGCCGGGACTGCGGCGGAGGCCGTCAGCAGCAGACCGAGTACGGCGGCGAGCGCGCCGCTTCGGCGTAGGTGTCCCATCAGACCTGCCTCTGGGTGGCGGTGGAGTGGTGTGGCCCTGGCGTCCGTTTCTACATCGATGCATACAACGTTGTAAAGAGCGTCGGCCGGGACCGAACCATCGTCGTGTCAGCATGGGCGGATGCACCCGACGACCACCGACGCCCCGGCGTTGGCCCAGCTCGCCGCCCTGCTGGCCGACACCACCCGGGCCCGGTTCTGCCTCGCGCTGCTCGACGGGCGGGCCTGGACGGCGGGAGAGTTGGCCCGGGCCGCCGGGGTGGCCGCGTCCACCGCGAGCGAGCACTTGGACCAGCTGGTCCGGGGCGGGCTGCTGGTGCAGGAGCGGCAGGGGCGTCACCGCTACCTCCGGCTGGCCGACCCGTCCGTGGCGCAGCTGGTCGAGGACCTGGCCGGCCGGGTCGCCGGCACCCCGGGGCCGGCCCGCTCGCTGCGCGCCGCCCGCGCCAACGCCGCGCTCGCGTACGCCCGGACCTGCTACGACCACCTCGCCGGCCGGCTCGGTGTGCTGGTCCACGACGCGCTGCTGGACCGCGGACTGGTGGACCGGACCGGCGGGCTCGCCCTCACCCGGGCCGGCCTCGACTGGTGCGTCGACCTCGGGCTGCCGGTCCCGGCGCCGCAGACCACCCGCCGGCCGTTGCTGCGCGACTGTCTCGACTGGACCGAGCGCCGCCCACACCTCTCCGGCGCGTTCGGCGCGGCGCTCTGCGGGCGTCTGCTCGATCTCGGTTGGCTGGCCCGCGGCGACGGCCGCGTCGTCCGGCTGACCCCGGACGGCGCCCCGGCGCTGGCCGCCGCGCTCGGCCTCTCCCCGGCGGCCCTGACCCCGCCCGCCCCGGCGGCCACCGGCGGCGGTCGCGCCTGACCCGGCCGGCGTGAACTCGCCGGCCCGGAGTCTCCGCGACAACGGGTCGCCCGTCGGCCCCGGCCCGGCCGCGCTCCGGCCCGTCGCCCGCTGGCCCGTCGCCCGCGGGGTGCGCCCCGGCGGGCGGGCCGCTGCCCGGCGTCACACCGCTGGGCGGGTCGGGGGGTCGGGGCACGCTTCGGCGCGGAGCGAAGGGTCCCGCGAATAGCGTCGGTGCGTGACCGCGACCGTGAGCTGGCCCGCCATCGCCCCCGTCCCCGACACCCCGCCGTGCGCACCACCCGCCCGCCGTCCGGACGGCGGCTGGACGCTGACCCGCTACGCCGACGTGCGCGCCGCCCTCACCGAGGCGTCCTGCCGGGTGCCCGTCGCCGACCCCGGCGCGCCGGGCACGCTGAGCTGGCTGCGCGGCACGGTGAGCCGGTTCAGCCCGCCGGAGCGCCATCCGGCGCGGCGATCGGCCGGGATCGCCGCGCTGGCCGCCGTCGACCCGGGCGAGCTACGGGCCGAGGCCGCCCGGTTGACCGTCGCGGCCCTCGAGGCGGCCGCCGGCCGGCTGGACGTGGCCGGCGCGCTCGCCCGACGGGTACCCGTGCGGGCGCTGGCGTCCCGGCTCGGCCTCGCCGACGCCGACGCCGCCGTGCCGGCGGTGACCGTGGTCGCCGCCGCCTACCAGCCCGGCGCCGACGCGGCGGCGGCCCACCGGGCCGACCGGGCGGTGGCGGACCTGGTGTCCCTGGCCCCGCCCGACCCGCCGGAGGTGCTGGCCAACCGGATCGGCCTGTTGGTCCAGGCGTGCGACGCGAGCGCCGGGTTGATCGGCGCCGGCGCCCGCCACCTGCTGCCCCCGCCCGACCGGGACCGTGCCGCGGTGCCCGGCGACACGACCCGGCTGCTCGCCGAGGTGCTCCGGCTTGACCCGCCGGTGCGGGGCACCCGCCGGGTCACCGCCGCCACCGTGCGGCTCGGCGGCGTCGAGCTGCCGGCGGGCACCGGGCTGCTGCTGCGCTTCGACGCGGCCAACCGGGATCCGGCGGTCTTCGCCGAGCCGGACATGGTCCGTCCCGACCGGGCCGTGCCGGCGCTCACCTTCGGCGCGGGCCACCGCGGCTGCCCCGGCCAGCGGCACGCCCTGGCGCTGGCCATCGGCGTGCTGGACGTGCTGCGCGAGCGGTGCCGCCGCGCACCGACCCCGGTCCGGTACGAGCCGCACCCGCTGCTGCGGGTGCCGGCCCGGCTCGAGGTGGTGGCGAGATGACCGATTCGTTCGCCGCGTTCCGCGCCCTGCACCACGGCGACCGGCCGCTGTTGCTGCCCAACGCCTGGGATCACGCCTCGGCCGCCGCGCTCGCCGCCCGTGGTCATCCGGCGATCGGCACCACCAGCCTCGGCGTGGCCGCCGCGGCCGGCCTGCCCGACGGCGCCGCGGCCACCCGGGCCGAGACGCTGCACCTGGCCCGTCGGCTGCGTGGGCTGCCCGCGCTGCTGACGGTGGACGTCGAGGCGGGGTTCAGCGACGATCCGGCCGAGGTCGCCGCCCTCGCCGCGGAGCTGGCCGCTCTCGGCGTGGTCGGGATCAACATCGAGGACGGCCGGCCCGACGGCTCGCTCGCCCCGCCGGCGCTGACCGCCGCCGCGGTGGCCGCGGTCAAGGACACGACGCCGGAGATCTTCGTCAACGCCCGCACGGACGCGTGGTGGCTGGGCGTCGCGGACCCGTTGGGTCAGGCGCTGGAGCGGGCCCGGCTCTACCGGGCGGCCGGCGCGGACGGCATCTTCGCACCCGGCGTCCCGGACCCCGACACGATCGGGATCCTCGTCGCGGGCCTCGACGCCCCGCTGAACGTGCTCCACCGACCCGGCGGTCCCACCGTCGCCGAGTTGGGCCGGCTCGGCGTGGCCCGGATCAGCACCGGCTCGCTGCTGTTCCGCGCCGCGCTCGGGGCCGCGCTCGCCGCCGCCGACGCCCTGCGCGCCGCCGACCCGGCTCCCGGGCGGGCGTCTCCGGAGCCGCCCTCGTACGTCGAGGTGCAGCGGTTGAGCGCGCCGCCCGGGGCCGGCTGACCGGTTCGTTCCCCCTCGGTTCGCCCTGCCGTGTCCCCGCCGGGCCGGCGGGCGTCTGTCGGGCCGTCGCCATTCGGGGCTGTTAGGAGGATTGTTCGGGCTCATCCCCATCCGGCCGATTACCGTGTGTGCAGGGCGAGCAACCCTGTGTCGTGACCGGAGAGGACCGATCATGCGAGTGCCCAGCCGAAGCCCCGGATCGCAGCCCGGCCCCCGCGTCCCGCCGGCCACGCCCGCTCGCCGACTCCCCACGCCGCCCGGCCGGCCCCGCGCCGACGCGCCGGACCTCGCCGCCTACCGGGCCGCGGTCGCCGACCTGCTGGTCGAGGTCGGTGCGCTGGCCGACGCGCCCAGCACCGCGGCCCGGCAGGTGCTGATCGACGACCGGTTGCGCGAGCCCGCCCTCGCCGCGGTGCTCGACGCGACCCCGCAGGGCTTCCTCGGCGCCCGCGAGACGCTGCTGCTCGAAATGGCCCGCTACCAGCCCAACGAGCGCAGCTCCGCCCGCGACCTCGCCGCCCTGGTACGGATCTACCTGCTCTCCCGCATCGACGTCATGTGGTGGCGGGACGCCCCGTCGTTCCTCACCGACACCCAGGTCGAGGCGAGCGCCGACCTGGTCGACCTGGAGTGGCTGCGCCGCCGCGACCTGCTGAGCTTCCGCTACCGGCAGCAGCCGGCCAGCGTGCTGGGCCGCGGGGTACAAGCGGTCCGGCGCCGGCTGCGCCCCGACGCCAGTCCGCGTACCGCGGGGCTGCTCGCCCGGCGCGCCCGCCGGGAGGTGGTGGCGCTGCTCAACGACCTCGGCCGGGAGTTCGCCCGGGCCACCCCGTCCGGCACGCCGCCACTCTGGGTGACCAGCCTGACCCGCAGCGCCGAGCACCAGTACCGGCTGCGCCGCCTCGGCTACTCCGCCATGCTCCCCAGCGGGCACTGCAGCGGCTACGCCGTAGACGTGGAGATGGCCTGGTTCGACCGCTTCGGCGTCCGCGAGGCCCTGGCCGAGATGCTGCTCGCCCGCCAGGAGGCCGGTGAGATCAACGTCATCGACGAGGGACAGGCCTGGCACCTCTGCCTCGCGCCGGCCGCCCGCCGCCGGCTGCGCCGGGCGTACGAAGCCGAGATGGGGGTGTGAGGCGATGTGCGGTATCGCGCTGAGCATCGGCCCGGAGGCGGACCCGGCGCTGTTCCGCCGGATGCTCGCCGTCCTCGCCCCGCGCGGCGAGGTCACCGAAGCCCGGTACGAGGCCGGCCTGCTCGCCGGCACCCGCCGGCTGCGGGTGGTCGACCGGGACCGGGCGGTGCAGCCGTGGACCTCGACCGACGAACGGTGGCTGCTCTGCTTCAACGGTGAGATCTTCAACCACCGCGAGCTGCGCGTGAAGCTGACCGGACTCGGCCACCGCTTTCGCACCGGCAGCGACACCGAGGTGCTGCTCGCCGCCTTCGAGCGCTGGGGCGAAGACGCGGTCACCCGGCTACGCGGCGAGTACGCGTTCACGGTGGTCGAGCGGGCCACCGGCCGCGCCTACCTGGCCCGCGACCCGCTCGGGGTCAAGCCGCTGTACTGGGCCCGCAAGCCGGGCTGCCTGCACCTCGCCTCGGAGGTCAAGGCGCTGGTCGGGCACGGCGCGCCGATCGGCGAGGTGCCGCCCGGCCACCACGGCTGGGCGGACGCCAACGGCCACGTCCGACTGCGCCCCTATCTGGACCTGCTCACCCTCGGACAGGGGCTGCCCGAGATCGACGACCCGGACGAGGCCGCCCTGCTCGTCCGTGCCGCGCTGCGGGACAGCATCCGGATGCGGGTGGACACCGACCTCACCGTCGGGGTGGTGCTCTCCGGCGGGTTGGACAGCTCGCTGGCCCTGCTGCACGTGCGGGAACTGCACCCGGACTGCGTGGCGGTGACGGTCGGTGTGCCGGACAGTCCGGACGTCGCGTACGCCCGCCGGCTCGCGGCCGACCTCGACGTGCCGCACGAGGTGGTCGAGCTGCGCCCGCGCGACATCCGGCTGGCCGACATCCGGGAGGCGATCCGGATCTCCGAGCTGACCGAGTACGGCGACATCATCAACGCGGTGGTCTCCGTACCGCTGTTCCGGCGGCTGCGGCAGCTCGGCGTGAAGGTGGCGCTCACCGGCGACGGCTCGGACGAGCTGTTCGGCGGGTACCCCATGTACCACGAGGTCGGCCCGGCCGCGTCCCGCCGGCTCTTCCTGCACAAGATCCGCAACCTGGGCCGGACCGAGTTGCAGCGGGTGGACCGGACCAGCATGGACCTCGGGGTCGAGGCCCGGGTTCCGTTTCTCGACCTGAGCGTGGTCGAGCTGGCCATGCGGCTGCCGCTGGCGCTGAAGATGCGCGACGGGCAGGAGAAGTGGATCGTCCGGCGGGCGTTCGCCGACGTCCTGCCCGACTACATCAGCCAGCGGCCGAAGAACCCGATGTCCTACTGCTCCGGGCTGCACGAGCGGGTCCGGCTCTACAAGCCACTCTTCGCCCGGTTGCACCGCTCGTTCGGCTATCACCTGCTGGAGCCGGTCCGGCGCGACTTCGACAACGTGCTGACCCGGTGCGGCAACGACCTGGATCGGGCCATCGCGCACGGGATCGCCCGGCCGGACTACACGGTGCTCGAACACGCCCGGGACCTGGTCGGCGCGGCCAAGTGGAACGCCGCGCCCATGGTCCGCCGGCTGGTCGGCCCCCGGCGTACCCGCGGCGACGAGGCCCCGCTGCCGGGCTGAGCGGCGGCGATCCGAAGTACTGACGGCGCACCGTAACGGCTGCCGCACCGACGGCCTCGCCCGTGAGGTCCACCTCGACTACTGTCCCGATGAGCCGGAGAAGGGCGTCGCCGAACTCCAGCTCGCGGTGCACCGCGGCTGACCGGCCGCCCTTTCGATTTTCTTCGGCTGCCATGTCGAAACCGGCCAGCGCCCGTTCGACCTCCTGGTGACGGCGCCGGCCGGACGGCCGGCCCCAGAGCGAGGAGGACACTGTGAAGGTGATGGTGCTGGTGAAGGCCGCCGCGGCGGACGAGGACCGGCTCGCCCCGAGTCAGGAGCTGCTCGAGGCGATGGGCGAGTACAACGAGCGGCTGGTCAAGGCCGGGATCATGCTGGACGGTGGCGGCCTCCGCCCGACCTCTGAGGCGGTGGAGGTGGTATTCGAGGGCGGCACCACCTCCGTGGTGGACGGGCCGTTCACCGAGGCCAAGGAGATCATCGGCGGGTACTGGGTCTGGCAGGTCGGCTCGGTCGAGGAGGCCGTGGAGTGGGCCCGGCAGTGCCCCGACGACCCGAACAGCGGGATCCGGTCGAGCCTGGAGATCCGCCCGTTCTACGAGGCGGAGGACTTCGGCGAGGAGTACACCCCGCAGCGGCGCGAGCGCGACGAACGACTCGCCGCCGAGATCACGGCGCAGCACGGGCAGAGCTGAGCCCAAGCGACGGGTGGGGAGGCCACGATGGACGCGCGGCGCACGGTCGAGGCGGTCTGGCGGATGCACTCCGCGCGTCTGGTCGCCTCCCTCACCCGGCTCGTGCACGACGTCGGGCTCGCCGAGGACGTCGCCCAGGAGGCGTTCCTGTCCGCGCTGGCGCAGTGGCCGCGCGACGGCGTACCGGACGAGCCGGCAGCGTGGTTGGCGACCGTCGCCCGGCGCCGGGCGATCGACCTGATCCGGCGGGAGCGGCTGCGCGACGACCGGTACGCGCTGCTCGCCGCGGCTCCGCGCGACGAGCCGCACGACGCGGACCCGGGCACGGCGACCGATGACGACCTGCTCGCGCTGGTCTTCGTCGCCTGCCACCCGGTGCTGTCCCAGCAGTCCCGGGCCGCGCTGACGCTGCGCATGGTCGGCGGGCTCACCACCGACGAGATCGCCCGGGCGTTCCTGGTCCCCGACGCCACCATCGGGCAACGGATCTCCCGGGCCAAACGCACCCTCGCCGAGGCCGAGGTGCCGTTCGCGGTGCCCGACGCGGACGCCCTGCCGGCCCGGCTCTCCGCCGTCCTCGAGGTCGTCTACCTGATCTTCAACGAGGGGTACGCGGCGACCTCCGGCGACCGGTGGATCCGCCGCGACCTCGCCGAGCAGGCCGTCCGGCTGGGTCGGATCCTCGCCGGACTGATGCCCCGCGAGCCCGAGGTGCACGGCCTGGTCGCCCTGATGGAGCTCCAGGCCTCCCGCTTCGCGGCCCGGACCGGGCCGGACGGCCAACCGGTCCTGCTGCCGGAGCAGGATCGCACCCGCTGGGACCGGACCCTCGTCGCGCACGGGCTGCGCGCCCTGGCCCGCGCCCGAACGCTGGGCAAACCACTGGGCCCCTACACCGTGCAGGCGGCCATCGCCGCCTGTCACGCCCGCGCCGCCCGGTACGAGGAAACCGACTGGGAGGCGATCCTCGCGCTCTACGAGGCGCTGACCCAGCTCGTCCCGTCACCGGTGACCCACCTCAACCGCGCGGTCGCCGTGCTCCACGTCGACGGACCACGGGTGGCCCTCGACGCCGTGGACGCCCTGCGCGGCGATCCCCGGATGGCCCGCTACCACCTGCTCGGCGCGGTGCGTGCCGACTTCCTGCTGCGCCTCGGCCGGCACGCCGAGGCGGCCGAGGAGCTGGAACGGGCCGCCGGGCTGGCGCCCACCCGGCACGAGCGCATGATGCTGATGACCCGCGCCGCCGCCGCCAACCCGTCCGCCCCGCGGTGACCACCGGCGCCCGCGCCGCACCTCGAACGGCATCGACGGGAACGGCGTGGCCCGGCAACGCGACGTCCGATCGCCGCCAGCAACCCCACCGCGGCCCGGCCAGGCTTGGGGACATGAGAACCGGGACCACCTTCCGCGTCAGCGCGCTGCCGACCGCGCTGATCGACACCATCTGCTCCAGCGGGCGGGATGCCGCCGGGCGGCCCGTCGAGACCGTCGTGGCCGGGGGCGGCGAGCCGCTGCGGTGTTGCCTGCGCGACGCCGAGGCGGGGGAGGCGCTGCTGCTCTTCGGATACGCCCCGCCGGTCGCCGCCGGCCCGTACCGGGAGATCGGGCCGATCTTCGCGCACGTGACCGGCTGCCCGGGGCCGGACCAGGCCGGTGGCTACCCGGCCGCCTGGCGCGGCCGGCCCCAGGTGCTGCGGGCGTACGACCGGCGGGGCCGGATCCACGGCGGCCGGCGGCACGACGGCACCGACCCGGAGTCGGTGATCGCCGAGCTGTTCGCCGACCCGGCGGTGCGGCAGCTGCACAGCCGCAACGTGGTGTACGGCTGCTTCATGTTCGCGGTCGACCGCGCGGAGTGACCCGGCCGGCCGGCGGGCCGCGGCGCTCAGCCGGTGATCAGCAGCGCGCCGACCGCGGCGGCGGTGGCGGTCACCGCGAGCAGGGCACCGGTGAGCAGGAACCGGGTCAGCGGCACGGACACCCCGGCCGTGCGGCAACGCTCGAACCAGAGCAGGGTGGCCAGCGACGCCCACGGTACGGCGAGCGGACCGATGTTGGTGCCGATCAGCAGGGCGAGCAGCCGGGACCCGGCCTCCGGCGGCAGCACCGACTCGCCCGCGAGGTAGGCGGGCAGGTTGTTCACCGCGTTGGCCAGCAGGGCGCCCGTGCCGCCGGCGCGCAGCAGCCCGGCCGAGCCGCCGTCCTCGCCGAGCAGGTCGGCGACCAGATGGTCCAGCCCCCACCGGCCCAGGGTCTGGATCACCAGGAAGAGGCCGGTGACGAAGAGCAGCAGCCGCAACGGCACGAGGTGGGCCCGCAGCGTCCCCGGCGAGCGGACGGCGAAGCCGACCACCACCAGCGCGGCGGCGACGGTCGACACGATGCCGAGCTCCACCTCGGCGAGCACCCCGACGACGAAGAGCAGGCAGCCGGCGAGGGCTGTGCGGTACAGCACCGGGTCGGCCGGGGTGGGTCGGGCCGGCGGGGTGAAGCGGCCGTCCGGCGGGCGGTAGCGCCGCCACCAGCAGCACCAGAGCAGCAGCCCGGTCACCGCCAGGGCGGCCAGCTGCGGCAGCCACATCCGGGCGGCGAAGCCGACCGGATCCAGTCCGATCCGGTCGGCGGCCAGCAGGTTCGTCAGGTTGGACACCGGCAGCAGCAGGCTGGCCGTGTTGGCCAGCCAGACGGTGGTCACGGCGAGCGGGGCGGGCGCGACCCGCAGGTTGCGCGCCAGGGCCAGCATGACCGGGGTGAGCAGCACCGCGGTGGTGTCCAGGTTGAGTACGACGGTGGTCGCCGTCGCGAAGCCCACGCAGAGCAGGAAGAGCCGCGCCCAGCTGCCCCGGGCGGCGATCGCCAGCCGGGTGCCGAGCACGTCGAAGACCCCGGCGACCGCGGTCAGCTCGGCCAGCACCACCACCGTGCCGAGGAAGAGCAGCAGCGGCCCGATCCGGTGCAGGGTGGCGGTGGTCTCCGCCCGGGGAAGCAGCCCGGTCACCGCGCAACCCACCCCGAGCAGGGCGAGCACGACCGCGACCACGTCCAGCGGGTGCGGCCGGCGTCGCCGCCGGACCGGGCCGGTCGGGGCGGGCGGCGCGGGGGCGGCGACGGTCACGGCCGAGGATCCTCGCACAGCCAACCGCAGGTCAGCCCGGGCCCCGGGGCCGACGTGACCTGGCTGACCGCCCCGCCGCCGGTTGCCGGCCGGAGTCGAGCGGTCGCTCGCGGTGGACAACCGGACGGCCGGCGCATAGCGTCCAATGGATATGCGTTGGACTCTGCCGGCCGCCTCCCTGGCCCTGCTGCTCACCCTCACCTCCTGCTCGGCGACCGGGTCGGACATACCCACTCCGCCGGGTGCCACCCCCGCCGGCACGCCCAGCGCGTCCCGGCAGGACGCGGCCCAGGTCGACCAGACCCTGGGCAGCCTGCGCCGGGTCGACGACCTGCCGCTCTACGAGATGACCTACGTGGGGCGCTACGACCCGACGGACGGCACGGACGCCAAGCCGGCGACCCCGTTCGGCTGCTCGCTCTTCGTCGCCGCCGGCGACCGGAGCCGACCGCTCTTCGCCCGCAACTTCGACTGGGACGCCAACCCGGCGATGGTGCTGCGCACCGACCCGCCGGACGGCTACGCCGCCATCTCGCTGGTGGACATGTCCTACCTCGGCGTCGACGCCGACCCGGCCGGCGACCGGCGGCTGCTCAACGCGCCGCTGTTGCCCTTCGACGGGATGAACGAGCGTGGCCTCGCGGTGGGCCTGGCCGCCGACGACGGCGCACGCGCCGCTCGTGACCCGGCCAAGCCCACCGTCGGGTCGGTACGCATCCTGCGCCTGGTGCTCGACCGGGCCGCGACCGTGGACGAGGCGGTCGGCGTCTTCACCGCGCACAACCTGGACTTCGACGGCGGGCCGCCGCTGCACTACCTGCTGGCCGACGCGTCCGGCGCGTCCGCGGTGGTCGAGTTCGTCGACGGTGAGATGCGGGTGGAGCGGGGCCGGGGCGACTGGCAGGCGCTCACCAATGTGCCGGTCGCCGGGATCCCGGAGCAGCAGCGCCGCGAGGACCGCCGCTACGGGCTGATCGCCCAGGCGATGACCGAGTCCGGCGGGGTGGCCGACGCCGCCGCGGCGCACCGGGTGCTCGGCCTCGTCCAGCAGGCGCACACCCGCTGGTCGGTGACGTACGGCCTGCGCACCGGCGAGGTGCGGCTGACCACCGCCACCGGTGGGGCCGAGCGGCGTTACCAGCTGCCCATGGGCTGACCCCCGGACGTGGCCGGGCCCGGCCCCCCGTTCAGGGGGCCGGGCCCGGTTGCTGCTGTTACCGCGATGCCTCGGTGCTCACCAGCTCAGGTAGCTGGGCTGGGTCTGCACGTTCAGCTCCTTGTACCGGACCAGGTTGGCCGTCCAGGTCCGCCAGTCGTTGAGCTCGAGCACGTCGAGACCCTTGACCATGTCGTTGGAGTAGATGTGTCCGTTGTAGTAGTACGCGGACCACGTGCCACCGCCGACGAACTGGTCGTTCGAGAGCGGACCGCGCTCCCAGAACGCGATCTCCTTCGGGTTGGCCGAGTCGGTGAAGTCCCAGACCGAGATGCCGCCCTGGTACCACGCCTGGACCATGATGTCCCGCCCGAGCACCGGGATCAGCGAGCCGTTGTGCGCCACGCAGTTCTCGGTGTCCGCGTTGTTGCGCGGGATCTTGTAGTAGCTCTTGAAGACCATCTTCCGAGCGTCACCACGGCCGGTGATGTCGTAGATGGCGTCCGCGCCCCGGTCCGGCCCGACCTCCTCGTTGCAGGTGGCCGCGCCGCCGCCGCCCAGCTCGTCGGTGAAGATCACCTTCGTGCCACGGTTGTTGAAGGTGGCCGAGTGCCAGAAGGCGAAGTTGACCGTGTCCCGCACCCGGTTGATCACCCGCGGGGCTTCCCGGTTGCGGATGTCGAGCAGGATGCCGTCACCCATGCAGGCGCCGGCGGCCAGGTCCTTCTCCGGGTAGGCGGTGATGTCGTGGCAACCGGTCGTCGCCGAGCCGGTCTCGCTGCCCCCGAAACCACCGTCCGGGAAGAGGTTCGGCGTGGAGACCACCGACGCGTCGGTGGGCTTCTTCAGCGGAACCTTGATGATGGAGATCGAGTCGTGCGGCGGCTGGCAGTCCGGGAACTCGGCCCGCGGGCTGTACGACGAGACGTACAGGTAGATGTTCTTGCGGTCCTTGCCCGGCACCAGGGTGTGGGTGTGCGAGCCGCAGGCGGTCTCCACCGACTTGATGTAGCGCGGGTTGGCCTTGTTCTTGATGTCGAAGACCTTGATGCCCTCCCACGACTGCTTCTCCGTCGCCGGCAGCCCCGTGCTGTTGCACGAGTCGTCGCTGCGCGGCGAGTCGGTGGAGAGGAAGAGCAGGTCACCGTGGATGGAGATGTCGTTCTGCGACCCCGGGCAGAGCACCCGGGACACGACCTGCGGAGCGCTGGGTCGGGAGATGTCGTAGATGACGAACCCGTTGTAGTTGCCGGCGAAGGCGTACTTGCCCTGGAAGGCGATGTCGCTGTTGGTGGCGTCCAGCGGCGCCACCTTCGGCACGTTGGCGATCTGCCGCAGGTTGGGGCTGCTGACGATCTCGTCAACGCCCGGGATGGTGTTGGCGACGTCCACTGTGGCGGACGGTGCCGACTGGGGCGCGACCTGGGCGTTACTGGGTGAGGCCACCAGGACGCTGGCGACGAGGAGGCCGGCCGCGGCGAGGCTCACGATCCGGAGCTGTCGTGGCCGGGGTGGGGAGGTTTTGATCATCGGCGAGGCCCTTCGCAAGGGGATGACGATTGTCGACACCTTACCGGGCAAGCAAGGCCATCGATGTGATCCGGGTCACATCCACCCTGGTTCTTCAATGGATAGCATCGCGGTGACCTCGACCTCAGGGAGTGGCCCCATGACCAGCAGGCGCGCGCGGACCCTGGCGATCGTCACACTGGCGGTCGTCGTTCCACTGGGGATCGTGGCCGTGGTCCGCGCCGGTGGCGACTCCGACGGGGGCGCCGCGCGTCCGGTCTCCGCGCCCGTTGCCACCCCGACCGAGGCCAGCCCGGTCCCGACCGACATCACGGTCATCGTGCCGGGCCGGCCCGGCGAGTCGGGAGCCGCCCGCCCCGCCGAGGAGGTCCGCGGCCCCGCCGCGACGACGCAGAACTCGATGGACGTCTGGTTCGTGCGGATGATGATCCCGCACCACGCGCAGGCGCTGGAGATGGCGAAGCTCGCCCCGGAGCGCGCCGCCGACCCGGACGTGCGCGCCATCGCCGACCGGATCCGGGCCAGCCAGGGCCCGGAGATGGGCATGATGCGCGGCTGGCTGCAGAACCGGGGCCTCGCCGCCGAGGTCGCGGGGCACGATCACGGCACCATGCGGGGCATGCAGTCACCGGAGGCGATGCGGCAGCTCGCGGCGGCCCGCGGCGCGGACTTCGACCAGCTCTTCGTGCGGATGATGACCGAGCACCACCGGGGCGCCATCGAGATGGCGACCAACCTGCTCAAGGTCGGCGCCGACCAGACGCTCAGCGAGTTCGCCAACTCGGTCGCCACCGAGCAGACCGTGGAGATCGACCGGATGCGTGAGCTCCTCGCCTCCTGACCGGCCGGCCAGAACGGCGCCGCCGCCCGCGCAGCCCGGCAAGTACGCTGGGTGACCGTGAACCGTACGTTCCTCGGCCGCCCGCTGCGCAGCGTCGCCTTCGACGCCTTCGTCTCCGGCATCGTCGCGCTCGCCGGCCTGGTCGGCGCGGTCGCCCAGCCGGGCGGCTGGCTGGCCACCCTGGTCGGGATGGCGATGGCGGTCGCCCTGCTGTTCCGCCGGACCCACCCCACCGCCACGGCGGTGGCGGTCGGGGCGCTCGGGCTGTCCCAGGTGATCGCCGGCTGGGGACCGCTCGCCTTCGACGTCGGCGTGCTCATCGCGATCTACAGCGTGGTCAAGTACGCCGACCGGCTCCGCGACGGCGTGCTCGCGGGCATCGCCGCCGCCATCGGGGTGGTGCTCGCCTCGCTGCAGGTCCGCGGGCCCGGCCCGTGGTGGGGCAGCGCGATCTACTTCGGGCTGGTCACCGGCGCGATCTGGCTGGTGGGGCTGAACGTGCGGACCCGGCGGCTCTACGTGCTCAGCCTCGAGGAGCGGGCCGCGACGCTGGAGCGGGAACGTGAGGCCGAGTCGCGCGCCGCGGTCGCCAGCGAACGCACCCGGATCGCCCGGGAGCTGCACGACGTGGTGGCGCACAGCATGGCCGTCATGATCGTCCAGGCCGACGGCGCCCGGTTCATGCTCGACCGGGACCCGGAAACCGCCCGCCAGGCGGTGAAGGTGGTGGCGGACACCGGCCGGCAGGCGCTGGAGGAGATGCGCCGGCTGGTCGGCGTACTGCGGGAGCCGAGCCCGTCGCAGCCGCTGGCCGCGCCCGACGCATCGGCCCGGCCGGACGGCGCCGGGGTGAGCGCCGACCCGGAGCACCGGCGGCTGGCCCTGGCCGAGCTGCCCACCCTGCTCGACCGGTTCCGCGCCGCCGGCCTGCGGATCCGGCACACGGTCACCGGCACGCCGCCGGCGCTGCCGCCCGGCGTGGAGCTGACCGTCTACCGGGTGGCCCAGGAGGCGTTGACCAACGCGCTCAAGCACGGCGGGGTCGGCGCGAGCGTCGAGCTGACGCTCGAACACGCCGCCGACGCCGTGGTGGTCCGGGTGGTCGACGACGGGCGCGGCCGGCCGGTGGTCAACCCGGCGCCGTCCGGCGGGCACGGCCTGGTCGGGATGCGCGAGCGGGTCGGGGTGTACGAGGGCAGCCTCACCGCCGGCGCTCGGCCCGGCGGGGGCTGGCAGGTCGAGGCGCGGCTGCCGCTACCGTCGACCTCCGCTACGACGGAGGTGATCGCGGCATGACGGTTCGGGTGGTGATCGTCGACGACCAGGCGCTGGTCCGCGCCGGGTTCCGGATGGTGCTGGGCTCCCAGCCGGACCTTGAGGTCGTCGGCGAGGCGATCGACGGCGCGGACGCGCTGCGGGTGCTCGCCAAGGTCGAGGCGGACGTGGTGGTGATGGACATCCAGATGCCGACCATGGACGGTGTGGAGGCGACCCGGCGGCTCTGCGCCGACCGGCCCGCCGGCCCGCCCCGGGTGCTGGTGCTCACCACCTTCGACACCGAGGCGGACGCGTTCGCCGCGCTCCAGGCCGGGGCGAGCGGCTTCCTGCTCAAGAACGTGCCCCCGGAGGAGCTGCTCGCCGCGATCCGGGTGGTGGCCCAGGGCGACTCGGTGGTGGCCCCGTCCATCACCCGGCGGCTGCTCGACCGCTTCGCCGGGCAGCTCGGCTCGGGCCCCACCGAGGACCCGCGACTCGACCAGCTCACCGACCGGGAGCGCGAGATCCTGCTGCTGGTGGCGCAGGGGCTCTCCAACGCGGAGATCGCCGCCCGGGTGCACGTCGCCGAGGCGACGGTGAAGACCCACGTCGGTCGGATCCTGGCCAAGCTCCAGCTCCGCGACCGGGTCCAGGCGGTGGTGCTGGCCTACGAGAGCGGCCTGGTCGTCCCCGGCGGCTGACCGCCGGTACGACCTGGGTCGTACGGGTCCGGCCGGTCGGGGGCGACCCGGGGCGTACCGAGGCCGAGCGCGCAGGTGGAGATCGACGGAGCGGTACCGCGCATAGCGTCGGAGAGGTCAGATCGTCCGTCCTCACCGGGAGCACCGCGTGCCCGTTCCACCCTCCACGCCCGCCGCCGGCGGCATGCTGCGGCTCACCCTGCGCTCGCTGCGCGCCGAGGCGCTCCGGCTGCTGCTCTCCACGCTGGCCGTCGTGCTCGGCGTCGCGTTCATCGCCGGCACACTGATCTTCGTCGACGGCATGCGCTCCGGCGCCTACGAGCGGGCCGGCGCCTTCGACCGGCACACCGACCTCGGCGTGTACGCCGAGCGGCAGCCGATCCCCGCGGCCCTGGTCGACCGGGTACGTGCCGTCGACGGCGTGGCCGCCGCCGACGGGGAGCTGACCGGCACCGGCGGGGTGCTCGGCGCGGACGGCCGGCCGGTGCTCGGCTACGGCTTCCTCGCCGCCGTCCCCACCGATCCGGCTCTGCGCTCGTACCAAGTGGTCGCCGGTCGGCTGCCGGACCGCGCCGGGGAGGTGGCGCTCGACGCGCCGACGGTGGCGCAGGAGGGCTTCACCCTCGGCGCGCCGGTACGGGTCGGCGGCACCGGTGCGCCCGCCCGCCCGTACACCCTGGTCGGCACGGTCGACGTGGCCGGCACCGTCCGGGACGTCGGCGGCCCGTTCATCGGGCTGACCGGGCCGGACGCCCTCGCCGTCACCGGGATGGCGGGGTACGGCCGGATCATGGTGGCCGCCGGGCCCGGCGTCGACGAGGCGGCGCTGGCGACCCGGCTCGCCGCGGTGACGGACGCCGGGACGGTGGTGAAGGACCGCCGGCAGATCCTCGACGAGGCGGTCGAGGACGCGGTCCGCGACCTGCGACAGTTCACCATGGTGCTGCTCATCTTCGCCGGGGTGGCCGTCGTGGTGGCCGGGTTCGTCATCGCGAACACCTTCGCGATCGTGCTGGCCCAGCGCACCCGCCAGACCGCGCTGCTACGGCTGGTCGGCGCCACCCGGGGGCAGGTGTTCCGGGCCGCCCTGCTGGAGTCGGCGCTGATCGGGCTGGTCGCCTCGGCGCTGGGCGTGCTGCTCGGCGCGGCCCTGGCCGCCGGGATGGGCGCTCTGCTGCCCCGCCTCGACGTCCCCGTCAGCGGCGGGCTCACCGTCACCGCGTCGACCGTGCTGCTGAGTCTGACCCTGGGCACGGTGCTCACCGTCGCCGCGGCCCTGCTGCCGGCGTGGCGGGGCAGCCGGGTCGCGCCGGTCGCCGCGCTGACCGACGCCGCCGTGCAGCCGGGCCGTCCGGCCGGCCGGCTCCGGCTGGCCGCCGGCGGGCTGGTTCTCGCCGCGGGGATAGCCGCGCTGCTCGGTGCGGCCGCCGCGGCCCAGATCGCGTTGGTGGCGCTCGGCGGGGTGCTCGCCTTTCTCGGCATCGTGCTCTTCGGCCCGGTGCTCGTCCCGGCGATGATCCGCGTCCTCGGCTGGCCGGTCCGACCGCTGGCCGGGGCGACCGCCGGTCTCGCCGTGGCCAACGCGGTGCGCAATCCGCGCCGCGCGGCCGCCACCACCACCGCCCTGGTGATCGGCATCAGTCTGGTGTCCGCGTTCCTGGTCGGCGGGCGCAGCACCAAGGACGGCATCGAGCGCAGCGTGGACGCCCAGATCGGGGTCGACTTCGTGGTCACCGGCATCGGCGGGGACCTGCCCGCGCCGCTCGCCGGCGAGCTGCGGGCCCGACCGGAACTCGGCGTGGTGCACGAGGAGCGCACCGCGGTGACCGACCGCATCGAGGTGCGCGCGGCCCACCCGGTGCTGATCGGCCGGACGCTGACCGCGGTGGCGGCCGGTGACCTCGCCCGGTTCGGCCCGGGCACGGTCCTCGTGCACGAGGAGCTGGCCGCCGCGCGGGGTTGGCGGGTCGGGTCCACCGTCACGCTGCGCGGCCGGCCGTTCCGGGTCGCCGCGGTGGTCGCCGACGACACTCCGGTGGCGGGCGGCACGGTCGCCGAGGGGCACGTGCTCGACGTGGTGGACGACGACTTCAGCGTGCTCTTCCCGCGGGAACGGGGCTACCTGGCCGAGATCGACCCGGCGGCGGGGGTCGGCGCCGCGCAGGCCCGCGCGGCCATCGAGACGGTCCTCGGCCGGTACCCGACGGTGAACCTGATGGACCAGGCCGCGTACAAGAAGATGCTCACCGGCACGGTGGACATGCTGCTCGGCTTCGTCACCGCGCTGCTCGGCCTCGCCGTGGTGATCGCGCTGGTCGGGGTGGCGAACACGCTCAGCCTGTCGGTGGTGGAGCGCACCCGGGAGAACGCCGTGCTGCGCGCCGTCGGGCTCAGCCGGCGCCGGATGCGGGCCATGCTCGCCATCGAGGCGGTGCTCATGGCGTTGGTCGGCGCGCTGCTCGGGATCGGCCTCGGCGCCGGGGTGAGCGCCTCGGCCATGGCGCTGCTGAATCGCATCGGCGGGGACTTCCACGTGGTGCTGCCGGTCGGTCAGCTCGCCCTGATCCTCGCGGTGGCGGTGGTGGCCGCCCTGCTCGCCTCGGTGCTGCCGGCCCGCCGGGCGTTGGCCCGCCCGGTGGTGGCGGCGCTCGCCGACCAGTGACGGCCGGCCGGTGAACGGCCACCGGCCCGGAACCGTCGGCAGGCGCGACGGGACCGGGCCGGGCGGTGCCGGGTCAGAGTCGCTCGACCACCGGGCCGGAGCAGCGGTTGCGGGCGTCGAAGATGTACCGGGCGTGCCGGGTCACCAGCTCGTAGTCGAAGACGTCGTGGTCGGTCACCACGACCACCGCGTCCGCGGCCTGGATCTCCCGTTCGGTCAGGTTCACCACGGCGACGCCGGCGGGCACGTGGTGCGGCTCGGCGTACGGCTCCACCGCGCGTACCTCCGCGCCGAGCCGCTGCAACCGCTGGGCCACGTCGACGGCGGGGGAGTCGCGCATGTCGCCGGTGTTCTTCTTGTACGCGAGCCCGAGCAGCAGCAGCCGGGCGCCGGTGACCGCCCGGCCGGTCCGGTTCAGCCCGGCCATCACCCGCTGCGTGACGTGCTCGGGCATCTCGTGGTTGATGTCGTTGGCCAGCTCGATGAACCGGAACTGCCGGCCCAGCCGCCGCTTGACCTGCCAGGACAGGTAGCACGGGTCGATCGGCAGGCAGTGCCCGCCGACGCCCGGGCCGGGCCGGAACGGCATGAACCCGAACGGCTTGGACTCGGCCGCGTCGATCGCCTGCCAGACGTCGATGTCCAGGTGGTGGGAGAGCATCGTCAGCTCGTTGATCAACGCGATGTTGACCTGGCGGAAGGTGTTCTCGATCAGCTTGGTCAGCTCGGCCACCCGGGTCGAGTCCACCGGCACCGTCCGCTGGACGAGGCGCTGGTAGAACTCGTCGACCCGGGCCAGCGAGGCGGCGTCCACCCCGGAGACCACCTTCGGGGTGTTCTCCAGCCGCCAGCTCGGGTTGCCCGGGTCGATCCGTTCCGGGCTGTAGCCCAGGTGGAAGTCACCGGGGCTGTGCAGCCCGCTGGCCGACTCCAGCAACGGCAGCAGCAGTTCCTCGGTGGTGCCCGGGTAGGTGGTGGACTCCAGGATGACCGCGCAGCCGGGCCGGACGTACGGGCCGATCCCGATGCCGGCCTGCTCGACGAAGCTGAGGTCCGGGGTGCCGTCACGCAGCGGGGTGGGCACGGTGATCACGCAGATGTCGAAGCCCTCGGCGTCGGTGTACTCCGTGCTCGGCAGGTACCGGCCGCTGCTCAGCGCGCGGCCCAGCCGGTCGGTCGGGATGTCCTCCACGAACGACTCGCCCGAGGCGAGCCGCTTGACCCGGTCGGCGTCGACGTCCAGGCCGACCACGTCCAGGCCGGCCTCCACGGCCCGCATGGCCAGTGGCAGTCCGACGTACCCCTGGCCGATGACGACCAACTTCTCAGTGCTCACCCGAGCTCCCGCGGCAGATGGAAACGACCAGGTTGGAGCCTAGGGGGGTCTCTGCGGCCGTACGTCCGTTTTGGGGATATCGGGACTGGTGTGCTCTGTCGGGCATCCGGCAACCGCCGGCCGTCACCTTCCGCAGGTGCGCCGACGCCGTCCCGCCCCGGACCAGGGACTGGTGGACGGTGGCGGCGGCTCAGCCCGCCGGCGGGCCGTTCGGGTCGTTCTGGCTGCTCTCCGTCGCGGTCGGCTCCGGGTTCTCCGTCGTCGGCGGTGCGGAGGTCGTCGGCGTCTCGGTCGGCGGCGGGGCCGTGGTCGTCGGGGCCGGCGACTCCGGGCTGGCCGACTCGCTCGGCTGCGCGCTCGCGCTCGGGCTGGCCGACACCGACTCGCTCGCGCCCGGCGCGGCCGGCCGGTCCGGCCGGGCCGGGTCGGAGGTGATCTCCTCGTTGGCCGCCGGCAGGTCGGCGCGGCCGGTCGGGGCCACCGCCGGCGCGGTGGTGGGAAGCTCGACCGCCGGGGCGTTGGCATACTTGGCCGCGCCGAGCGCCGCTGCCAGGCCGGTCAGTGCCACCAGCACCGCCGCGGCGGCACCGACGAGCGCGCGACGTCCGCGCCGGCGACCCGGCTGCCCGGCGGCGGCGAGCACCGCCTCGGACGAGAGCTCCGCCTGGGTGTCCGGACCGGCTCCGCGCAGCGGGGCCGCCGTCACCATGGCGGTCGGCGGGGCGCCGTCGGTCACCGCGGTACGCGCCGCCTCGGCCATCGCCGCGCCGCTGCTGAAGCGGTCGGCCGGATCCTTGGCCAGCGCCCGTGACACCAGGGCGCGAACCGCCTCGGGGATGTCGTGTTGCAACTCCGGCGGTTCGTCGTCGAGGTGCCGGACGGCGACCTGCAACGGGTTGTCCCCGGTGAACGGCGGCCCGCCGGTCAGGCAGCAGAAGGCGACCGCGCCGAGGGCGTAGATGTCGGTGGCGCCGCTGACCGGCCGGCCCGCGGCCTGCTCGGGCGCCATGTAGAGCGCGGTGCCGGGCACCGCGTTGGTGCTGGTGATGCTGGTCACGTTGGTCGACCGGGCCACCCCGAAGTCGACCAGGACCACCGTGCCGTCCTCCTGGACCAGGAGGTTGCTCGGCTTCACGTCGCGGTGCACGATGCCGCCGCGGTGCGCCGCGTTCAGCGCCTGGGCGGCCTGGGCGACGATCGACATGGTCTCGGCGACGTCGAGCCGGCCGGCGGCCTCGATCCGCTTGGACAGCGGTTCGCCCTGGACGAACTCCATGACCAGGTAGTCGGCCCGGCTGCCGTCGGGCAGGTCGTCCTCGCCGCAGTCGAAGACCTGCACGATGCCCGGGTGTCGCAGCGCGGCCATGATCCGCGCCTCGGCCCGGAACCGGGCGATGAAGTCCGGGTCGGAGACCAGCGCCGGCAGCAGGACCTTGACCGCGACCTGCCGGCCGAGGACCAGGTCCGTGCCCCGCCAGACGTCGCCCATGCCGCCGGTGGCGACGCGTTCGTCCAGGCGGTACCGACCGCTGAGTACGACCTCCGATGACAACACGGGATTACCGTACCCAGAGCGGTCGCGGACCACGCGGCGCGCTGGGCCGCGTCGGTCGATGCCGCCACCACCGCGGCGACCGACCCGCCGCGGTTCCGCCATCCGCGACTGTGACGCTGGGGCAGTGATCCGTGACAGCATGCGACATGCTGCCGCGCAGGACGGCCCTGCGGCTGGACGGAGCAACCGCCGAGGTCACGTAGCGTCCGCGGGGGCGGTCGCGTTACGGCGACACACCGTAGTCCGAGCTTGATAATTGTCACTCTTCCGTGACGTCCTGCTGACTTGTCGGTGCCATGGTCCGCTCCTACCGTTAGCCCGACTCGGGGCCGCTTCACGGCGCCGGTACGGCGCCCCGCCGACCGTCATCCACCGTGGCGAGCGTCCAGACGCGCCGCCCGGGCCACGGCGGTCGCGGGGCGATCAGGCCAGCGGGGGGCTGAGAGAGTGCGGGAACAGGTCCGGTCGACGGACCGGGCGGGCATCGCGTGCGCCAGCACCGGCGTTCGCCGCTCCGGCGTGACCCGGGGACGGCATGACTGCTGAGCTGAACGAGGCGGTCGCGGCGGCCCAGGCCGGGGACGAGGACGCCTTCCGCTTCCTCTACCGAAGCCTCCAGCCGGGCCTGCTGCGATATCTGACCGCCCTGGTCGGCGCGGACGCCGAGGACGTGGCGTCGGAGACCTGGCTGCAGATCTCCCGGGACCTGCCCAGCTTCACCGGCGGCGAGTTCCGCGCCTGGACGGTCACCATCGCCCGCAACCGCGCCATGGACCACCTGAGGCGGCAGCGGCGTCGCCCGTCCCTGCCGGTACCGGTGCAGGCGCTCAGCGAGCTGGCCGGCGACGCCGACACCGCCGAGCGGGCCGGGGAGACCATCGGCACCGAGGCCGCGCTCGCGCTGATCGCCACCCTGCCGCCGCGCGAGGCGGAGGCCGTCCTGCTCCGGGCGGTCATCGGTCTGGACGCCGAGACCGCCGGCCGGGTGCTCGGTCGCCGGGCCGGCGCGGTGCGCACCGCCGCCCACCGAGGCTTGCGCCGGCTCGCCGCGCTGATGGAGCGCCGCGACCTCCGGTCGCCCGCCGCGTCCGAGGGTGCGGCTTCGCCCGACGGCGCGGCACCGCTGGACGGCGCGGCTTCGCCCGACAGCGCGGCACCGCCTGACGGCGTATCGCCGCCCCGGCCCCGGGGCGGCCGGCGCCCGCAGGCGCCGCGCGCCGAACCGGCGGATGGTTGACGTGAGGGGATTCAGGATGAGCAGGCGTCGGCCGGACCGGCCCGTCGACCGCGCCGAGGCGGATCGGCTCCTCGACACGTCCCGAGCCGGCGAGCCCGCCGCCCCGACCGATCCGCTGGCCGCACTGCTGGCCGCCGCGTCCGCTCCGGCGCGCCCGGACGAGCTGGCCGGGGAGGAGGCCGCGATGGCGGCGTTCCGGGCAGCCCGGGCCGCCCCGGCGCCGGTACGCGCCCCGCGCCGCCGCCGGTTCACCGCGCGCGCCCTGGCCTGGTCCGCCGGAGTGCTGGCCACCGCCACCGCCGGCGCGGCGTTCGCCGCGGTCAGCCTGGACGGGCCACCGGATCCGACCCCGCCGCCCGGCCCGGCCACCCCGGCCCCGAGCACCGGCCGGCCGGACGGCTCACCCACCGGTGGCGCGACGCCCACCGGCGACCCAGGAGCCTCCTCGACGCCGGCACCGAGCCCTAGCAGCAGCGGCCCGTCCGCCGCCCCGAAGCGTGACGGGGCGTTGGCCGGGCACTGCCGGGCGTACCTGGCCAAGAACCCGGCCCAGCGGCAGAAGGCCCTGGAGACCCCCGGGTTCGCGCCGCTCGTCGCTGCCGCCGGTGGCGCCGGGCAGGTCGAGGCGTACTGCCAGCGGCTGGTCACGCAGGACGGGCCCGGCCCGGCGACCGGCCCGACCGACGGTTCCGGCGACGGCTCCGCCAAGGAGAACGGATCCGGCACCGGCAACGGATCCGGCACCGGCAACGGATCCGGCACCGGCAACGGATCCGGCACCGGCAACAGGTCCGGCAACGGCAACGGCAACGGCGACGGGGCGGACGCGGAGAACGCGACCGGGACCGCCCGCACCGGCAAGCGGGTGGGCGCGGGCGACGAGCCGGCCGAACCCGTCACTCCCGCCACGGATCGGCCCACCCCGGCGGCCGGCTGAAGATCGCCCAGGCCGGGTCTGGCGTCGGACCGGGACCGGGCCGGCCATTCCCGCCGAGCGTACGAAATTCGTCTGCTAGACAGAGGATGGTGAGGCCCCGGACGCCGGCCGAGAGTGTCGCCGGGTGGCGTTACGGTGGCACGGTGTCCGAGGGCGGGCACGGGAGGGGGCCATCCGATGGTGACGTCACCCGAGCTGGAGCGCGGCGCGATCCTGCACGAATCCGCTGCCGCCGCCCGCCACCTCGCGCGGATCTGTTTCAAGACCGGCCCCCCGACCCGCACCGGCGTCGAACTGGAATGGACCGTGCACGACGCCGCCGATCCCGCCCGCCCGGTCGATCGTGGCCGGCTCCAAGCGGCGCTGGGGCGGCACAGCCCCGCCACCCTCGACCACACGAGTCCCGCCGAGCCACTGGGCAACGGCAGCGCGGTGACCCTCGAGCCGGGCGGGCAGCTCGAGATCTCCACCCCGCCGCGAGCCTCGATCGCCGCGCTCGTGCGCGCCACCGAGGCCGACATCGCCGAGGTCGCCGGCCTGCTGCGGGCGGCGGGACTGCTCCTCGGCCGCGCCGGCATCGACCCGCACCGGCGACCCCGGCCGGTCCTGCACACTCCCCGCTACCGCGCCATGCGCCGCGTCTTCGACCAGCGCGGCTCCGCCGGGCGCACGATGATGTACTCCACCGCCGGGCTGCAGGTCTGCCTCGACGCGGGGCAGCCCGAGCTTCTCCCGCTGCGCTGGGCGGTCGCGCACGCGGTCGGGCCCCCGCTGCTCGCGGCGTTCGCCACCGCCGATCGGCACGCCGGGCGACCCACCGGCTGGGCCTCCGCGCGGATGGCGGCCTGGCTGGCGATCGACCCGGCCCGCACCGGCCCGGTCTGGTCGCCGCGGCGGCCCGACGAGGATCCGACGGCCGCCTGGATCCGCTACGTGCTCGCCGCACCGCTGCTCTGCCTACGCAAGCCGGGGCCGGACTGGACGCCCCCGCCCGGCGTCACGTTCGCCGACTGGTTGGCCGGCGCGCTGCCGAGGCCGCCGACCACCGACGACCTCGACTACCACGTGAGCACGCTCTTTCCGCCGGTACGCCCGCGCGGCTACCTGGAACTGCGCTACCTCGACGCGCAGCCGGGCCGGGGCTGGGTGATCCCGCTGGCGATGCTGGCCGCCCTCTTCGCCGACCCGGGCACCCTGCACGCCGCCCATGTCGTCAGCGCGCCGGTGGCCGACCGCTGGCACGCCGCGGCCCGCCACGGGCTCGCCGACCCGGCGCTCGGGGCCGCCGCCGCGCAACTGTTCGACCTGGCGCTCGCCGCCCTGCCGCGGCTCGACCTGCCACCCGACCTGCACGAGCAGACCGACCGAGGCATGCGGCGGCGGCGCACCGCCGCGGTGAGGGGAGACCGGTGACCGACACGACCGACAGGCTCGGCACGGAGCAGCTACGCGAGCGGATAGCGACCGAGTTGGAACGCACCCGGGCACGGACCGCGCTGCTGACCGACGTCGTCGACGACGGCGACCTGATGCGGCAGCACTCCCCGCTGATGTCCCCGCTGGTCTGGGATCTCGCCCACGTCGGCAACCAGGAGGAGCTATGGCTGGTCCGGGACGTCGGCGGGCGTCCGGCCGTCCGGCACGACATCGACGAGCTCTACGACGCGTTCAAGCAGCCCCGCAAGGACCGCCCGACGCTGCCGCTGCTGCCGCCGGGCGAGGCCCGCGCCTACGTGCGTACCGTCCGCGACAAGGTCCACGACCTGCTCGACGGGATCCGGTTCACCGACCAGCCGCTGGTCGCGGACGGGTTCGCCTTCGGGATGATCGTCCAGCACGAGCAGCAGCACGACGAGACGATGCTCGCCACCCACCAGCTGCGCTCCGGGCCGGCGGTGCTGCACGCCCCACCGCCGCCGCCACCACGGGCCCGGGTCGGCGGGGAGGTGCTGGTCCCGGCCGGTGAGTTCACCATGGGCACCGACACCGACCCGTGGGCGCTGGACAACGAGCGCCCGGCGCACCGGGTCGAGCTGCCCGCGTACGTGATCGACGCGGCGCCGGTGACCAACGGGGAATACCGGCGGTTCATCGCGGCGGGCGGCTACGACGACCCGCGGTGGTGGAGCGCGCCCGGCTGGGCGCACCGGGTGGCGGCGGAACTCACCGCGCCGATGCACTGGCGACGCGACGGCGACGGCTGGGCCTACCGGCGGTTCGGCCGCTGGGCGCCGGTCCGCGACGACGAGCCGGTCGTGCACGTCTGCTGGTACGAGGCGCAGGCCTACGCGACCTGGGCCGGCAAGCGGCTGCCGACCGAGGCGGAGTGGGAGAAGGCGGCCCGGTGGGACCCGGCCACCGGGCGGTCCCGTCGCTATCCGTGGGGCGACGAAGACCCGACGGCCGCGCACGCCAACCTCGGTCAGCGCCACCTGTCACCGGCGCCGGTCGGCGCCTATCCGCAGGGGGCGTCCCCGCTCGGTGTGCACCAGTTGATCGGCGACGTCTGGGAGTGGACCGCCAGCACCTTCCGGGGCCACCCCGGCTTCACCGCCTTCCCCTACCGGGAATACTCCGAGGTCTTCTTCGGCGACGACTACCAGGTGCTGCGCGGTGGATCGTTCGGCACCGACCGGGCCGCCTGTCGGGGGACGTTCCGCAACTGGGACTACCCGATCCGCCGGCAGATCTTCAGCGGGTTCCGCTGCGCCCGCGACGCCCGGCCCGAGGAGTCGCAGCCGTGACCCTCGCCCGCCGCGACCGGCCGGTGGCCGGCGGCGGTGCCGGCTGATGTGTCGTCACCTGGCCTACCTCGGGCCCCCGGTCACCCTGGCGGAGCTGCTGTTCGACCCGCCCTACTCGCTGGTCCGGCAGTCCTGGGCACCGCGCGACATGCGCGGCGGCGGCACCATCAACGCCGACGGCTTCGGGGTCGGCTGGTACCCGGGCGACGGTGAGCCGGTGCGCTACCGGCGTGCCCAGCCGATCTGGAGCGACCCGACGGTCGCCCAGTTGGCCGGGGTCACCTCGGCTGGCGCGGTTCTCGCCGCCGTCCGGTCCGCGACCGTGGGCATGGCGGTGCTCGACAACGCGGCCGCTCCGTTCGCCGAGGGGCGCTGGCTGTTCAGCCACAACGGCCTGATCCGCGGCTGGCCCGACGCGGTGCTGACGCTCGCCGCCGACCTGCCGGTGCGGGATCTGCTGACCCTGGACGCGGCCACCGACTCGGCGTTGCTCTGGGCGCTGACCCGCCACCAGCTGCGGGCCGGCGTCGACCCGGCCGACGCGGTGGCCTCGACGGTGACCGCGGTGGCCGCGGCGGCACCGGGGTCCCGGCTCAACGTGCTGCTCACCGACGGCCGCACCGCGGTCGCCAGCGTGTTCGGGCACGCGCTGTCGGTGCGGGAGACCCCGGACTCGGTGCTGCTGGCCTCCGAACCGCACGACGACGACCCCGGCTGGCGGGCGGTGCCGGACGGGCAGCTGGTGACCGCCGTCGCCGGCCGGGTGCGGCTGCGTCCGCTCGGGCGGCAGTGAGCACGGCGGGGCGATGCCGAACAAGGTCCATCTCACGTGAAGGGAAGTGCCTGAATGAGCGCCGAGCCACTGGAGATCCACATCGAGGAGCAGGACCTGGCCCGCGGACTGCGCGACGACGTCCGCGTCGGGCTGACGGCGCAGCCGAAGTGGTTGCCTCCCAAGTGGTTCTACGACGCCCGGGGCAGTGAACTCTTCGAGGAGATCACCCGGTTGCCCGAGTACTACCCGACCCGGGCGGAGCGTGCCGTGCTGGCCGCCCGGGCGCCGGCCGTGGCCGAGCTGACCGGGGCGAAGACCCTGGTCGAGCTGGGCTCGGGCTCCTCCGACAAGACCCGGCTGCTGCTGGACGCCTTCACCCGGCGCGGCGGGCTGGGCACCTTCGTCCCGCTGGACGTCTCGGCCAGTGCCCTGCGCGGCTCCACCGCGCAGATCGCCGCCGACTACCCGGGGCTACGGGTACGCGGCATCGTGGGCGACTTCACCCGCCACCTCGACCGGCTGCCCACCGGCGGGCGGCGGCTGGTGCTCTTCCTCGGCGGCACGATCGGCAACCTGCTCCCCGCCGAGCGGGCCGAATTCCTGGCCGGCACCCGGGCCGCGCTGGAGTCCGGGGACTGGCTGCTGATCGGCACGGACCTGGTCAAGGACCCGTCGGTAATCGTGCCCGCCTACGACGACGCGGCCGGGGTGACCGCCGAGTTCAACCGCAACGTGCTCCGGGTGGTCAACCGTGAGCTGGGGGCGGACTTCGACCCGGCGGCGTTCACCCACGTGGCGCGCTGGGACGCGGAGCACGAGTGGATCGAGATGCGGCTGCGCGCCGACCGGCCGATGTCCGTGCGGGTGGCCGATCTCGACCTGGACGTGACGTTCGCCGCGGGGGAGGAGCTGCGCACCGAGATCTCCGCGAAGTTCCGCCCGGCGGGCGTCGCGGTCGAGCTGGCCGCTGCCGGCTTCGCCGTCGAGGCGTTCTGGACCGACGCCGACGGGCTCTTCGGCGTCACGCTGGCCCGCGCCACGTGACGCCCGCGCCGGTCGCCGGGTGAGTCTGCGCACCCGGCCCGGCCGCGCCCGTCCGTGATCGGATAGGCTCAGCCACGCGAAGGGGAGTAGCCCCCAATGTCGTGGTCGACATACTGGCGTGTTCCGCGCCCGGCCACGCGGCCCCGGTAAACGGGGCGGGCGAGACCTTCGACTCAGGCTGTTGCAGCCGGGTCGAGGGCGCCCCCACACCTCCTCCCGGCCTGATCGGGAAGGGTGTCATGGAAGGATTCCTCGCCGCGCTGGTGATCAGCTTCGGCGTCATCTTCGTCGCCGAGCTGGGTGACAAGAGTCAGCTGATGGCGCTGACCTTCGCCACGCGGTTCAAGCCGTTGCCGGTCCTGATCGGCATCACCGTCGCCACCGCCGTGGTGCACCTGGCGTCGGTGGCCATCGGTGTCGGCCTCGGCGCGGTGCTGCCGACCGAATGGATCTCCCTGGTCGCCGGGCTGGCCTTCCTCGGCTTCGCCGCCTGGACGCTGCGCGGAGACACCCTCACCGAGGAGGAGCGGCGCAAGGCGGAGAAGACCAGCAAGTCGGCGATCGTCGCCGTCTCGGTGGCGTTCTTCCTCGCCGAGCTGGGTGACAAGACGATGCTCGCCACCATCACGCTGGCCACCCAGTACGGCTGGTTCGGCACCTGGCTCGGCTCGACCGTGGGCATGGTGGCCGCGGACGCGCTGGCGATCCTGGTCGGCCGGATGCTCGGGCGCCGGCTGCCGGAGAAGGTCATCAAGTACGGCGCGGCGGTGCTCTTCGCCATCTCCGGGCTCTGGCTGATCCTGGAGGCCGTCGTCGAGTTGACCTGAGGATCGACTACCACCGCGCCCACCGGGTAACGGCCCGGGATGGGCGTCGAGGAGATCCTTCGCCAGGGTGACCAGGTGCTGGTCGTCGTGGTGGAGGTGGCCGGCGCGCTGATCATCTTTCTCGGCGCGGTCTGGGCGGCGGTGCGCTTCGTGGTCGAGGGGCTGCGACACCGCACCGCCGCCGTCTTCACCCCGATCCGGCTCACCCTCGGCCGGTTCCTCACCCTGGGCCTGGAGTTCCAACTCGCGGCGGACATCCTGCGCACCGCGGTGTCCCCGACGTTCGACCAGATCGGCCAGCTGGCCGCGATCGCCACCATCCGGACCGCACTGAACTACTTCCTGGGCCGCGAGATCCGGCAGGAGCAACGGCAGGTCAGTGAGCCGGAGCGGTCGGGATGATTGCAGTCCTGATCACCACGGTCACCGCGCTGGCGCTGGTCACCGGCGTGGCCGTGCTGCTCGCCACCCGTCGGGCGCGCACCGCCGTACGGGTGCTGCTGGATCTGCTGACCGCCGCCGGTCTGCTCCGGCTCGCGGCCGCCCGGGGCTGGCCGGATCTCGGCGCGGCGGCGGCGATCGTGGTGCTGCGCCAGCTGCTCTGGGCGTCGCTGGCCGCCTGGCGCCCGTGGCCGCGGCGACAATCTCGGCCGCGCTGCGGGCAAGACGATCACCACCTACCGTTGGCGGTAGGTGGTGAAGCGGGAGAAACCGGGAGGATGACCAGATGAGCAGGCATGACGAGCCGAACGAGTACGGCTTCGCCGGCGGCGCCACCGCGCCGGAGCCGCCGCCCGGCGGGCGGGTCGACGAGCAGGACCGGGCCGAGGAGGTGGCGGTGCCGGGCGACGACCTCATGGAGCCGGCCAGCGAGGCGGTCGTCGAGGAGACCGGCGAGGAGCCCCCGGAGGACCGCCGGGACTGACCGTCGACGCTGGTCCCTTCCCGGGGCCGGGCCGGTCACGTCGGCCGCTGGTAGACGTCCGGCACACCGTCGCCGTCGGCGTCGGCGCGCTCCTTCTCGGCGAGCCGGCGGTAGACCGCGTTGCGCCGGGTCAGCACGACGGCGGCCAGCGCGGCGGAGATCAGCGAGCCGGCGAGCACGGCCACCTTCACCCGTTCGTCGGCCGCGGTGCCCGCGCCGAAGGCCAGCTCGCCGATCAGCAGTGAGACGGTGAACCCGATACCGGCCAGCAGGGCCAGGCCGAGCAGGTCCGACCAGGTGATGTCCTCGTCCAGCTCGGCCCGGGTGAACCGGGCCAGCAGGAACGTCGAGGAGAAGATCCCCACGCTCTTGCCGAGCACCAGCCCGGCGACCACGCCGATCACCACCGGGTCGGTCAGCACCGCGCCGAGGTCCGCCTCGCGCAGCGCCACGCCGGCGGCGAAGAACGCGAAGATCGGCACCGCCACGCCGGCCGAGACTGGTCGCCACCGGTGTTCCAGCCGCTCGGCCAACCCGGCGCCGCCGCGCCGACCGCGCAGCACCGGCACGGCGAAACCGAGCAGCACCCCGGCCACGGTGGCGTGCACGCCAGAGGCGTGCACCAGCGCCCAGGTGGCGGCGGCGAGCGGCAGCAGCGCCCACCACCAGGTGCGGCGCCGCTGCACCAGCAGCGCGAAGAGCCCGAGCGGCACGATCGCCGCGAGCAGCGGCAGCAGGTCGAGGTGCGCGGTGTAGAAGACCGCGATGATGGTGATCGCGAACAGGTCGTCGACCACCGCGAGGGTGAGCAGGAAGGCCCGCAGCCCCTGCGGCAGGTGGGAGCTGATCAGCGCGAGCACGGCCAGGGCGAACGCGATGTCGGTCGCGGTGGGGATCGCCCACCCCCGCAGTCCGTCGCCGCCGGTGCTCGCGGTGACCGCGACGAAGATGAGCGCCGGTACCAGCATGCCGCCGAGCGCCGCCACCACGGGTAGCGCCGCGCGGCGCGGATCCCGCAGTTCACCGGCGACGAATTCCCGCTTGAGCTCCAAGCCGACCACGAAGAAGAAGATGGCCAGCAGCCCGTCGCCGGCCCAGCTCGCCAGATCCAGGTCGAGATGCCAGCGGGCGCCCCCCGGCCACGGCACGAATTCGCGCAGCCCGGCGTAGGACTCCGTCCATGGTGAGTTCGCCCAGATCAGCGCGACCACCGCGCCGAGCAGAAGCAGGGCCCCACCGGCCGTCTCGGTGCGCAGCATGTCGGCCACGAACCGGGCCTCCGGCCAGGACGTACGCGAGAAGAAGCGGCCGCCGGAGCGGGACGGGTCGGTGCGGGGGGTGCGGTCGGTCATGCGGGGGGTCCACCTCGGGAGTCTCGGGACGGCACGGATCGATCGCCGACCAGACTTCCCGGCACACCGTCACCGACCCTATCTGCCCGGGGTTGGTCGGGCGACCGCGCGGCCGAGCGGGCGAGGGAGTGGACCGGTCGTACTTTTCCCGCCGGTACGCCGATGCCGAATGGCTCTTTGCCGGGTTGGTATTTCGGGCACACCTCTCGTCCCCAAAAACGCATAACTCCGGACATAAGTCGCATGAGCCGCTTTAATAGTTTCACGAGTTAAAGACGACCTTGGGGGTTTTCGTGAAGTTCTTTGGCGTTACCGGCCTGGCACGGAGGCGCGCCTGATGGACCTGCTTCGCCAACTTCGCCACGTACGCCGGCACTGGTGGGTCGTGCTGGTCACCGTCATGGTGGCTCTGGGTGTCAGCGCGTTCCTCACCGTCCGGGCTCAACCCCGGTACGTCGCCTCGGTGACCTTCTTCGTCACCACGCCGAACCAGGGTGTCTCGGACGCCTATCAGGGCGGCCTCTTCCTCCAGCAGCGCGTCAAGTCGTACGCCGACCTGCTCGCCAGCGACCGGCTCGCGCAGAGTGTGGTGGCCGAAAACCCGGTCGGCCTGACCGCCGACGAGGTGCAGCGCCGGATCAGCACCTCGACC
This sequence comes from Micromonospora sp. NPDC051006, assembly GCF_044456245.1. Classification (NCBI taxonomy): domain Bacteria; kingdom Bacillati; phylum Actinomycetota; class Actinomycetes; order Micromonosporales; family Micromonosporaceae; genus Micromonospora; species Micromonospora sp. NPDC051006. Next base: position 7,987 of record NZ_JBITFP010000014.1, on the reverse strand, counting down.
GAGGCGGGCACCGTCCTGCTGCGCGCGTCGGTGACCGACACGGACCAGACCCGGGCGCTGAAGGTCACCGAGACCCTTTCGGCCAAGTTCGTCGAACTCGTACAGCGGGTCGAGACCCCGCCGGAGGGCAAGGCGCCGATCAAGATCGAGGTGGTCAGCGGGCCCCGGGTCAGTTCCAGTCCGGTCTCGCCCCAGCCGGTGCGCAACCTGACGCTCGGCGGACTGATCGGTCTGCTCCTCGGCGTCGCGCTGGCGATCCTGCGCGGCGTGGCCGACGTGCGGCTGCGCGACGCGGCGGGCCTGCAGCGGGCCACTGGTAGCCCACTGCTCGGCGAGATCCCGTTCGAGGGCAGCGCCCGCTCGGCGCCGCTGATCGTCGGCGACGCGGCCACCTCCTCGCGCGCCGAGGCGGTCCGCAAGCTGCGCACCAACCTGCGCTTCGTCGACGTGCACGAGCCGGCCCGGGTCATCGCGGTCACCAGCGCCCTGCAGGGGGAGGGCAAGACCACGCTCTCCTGCAACCTGGCCATCGCGCTCGCCGAGGCGGGCTGGCGGGTGCTGCTGGTCGACGCCGACCTGCGCCGTCCCAAGGTCGACGACTATCTGGGCATCGACGCCGGCGTCGGTCTCACCGACGTGCTGGTGGGCGACGTCCAGGTCGGTGACGTGGTGCAGCGCTGGGGGGACAAGTCCCTGCTCGTGCTGCCCAGCGGCTCGGCCCCGCCGAACCCGAGCGAGCTGCTCGGCTCCAAGGCGATGGCGGACCTGCTGCTGGCCCTGCGCGAGTCCGCGGACATCGTCATCATCGACACCGCGCCGCTGCTCGCGGTGACCGACGGCGTGGTGGTGGCGGTCCAGGCCGACGGCGCGCTGCTGGTCAGCCAGCAGGGGCGGACCTCGCGGACCCAGGTGTCCGCCGCCGCCCGCGCGCTGCACTCGGTCTCGGTGCGGCTGCTCGGCTGTGTGCTGAACATGGCCAAGATGCCCAAGGCCGAGGCGTACCAGTACGAGGCCTACCGGGTGGTCGCGGCGGCGGAGACGCCCTCGGTGCCGACCGACCGGGCCGCCACCCCCCGGCACGCCGAGGGCACCGGGGTGAACGGCGTCAGCGACCGTACGCAGGAACTCACCCGGCTGCCCCGATGAGCGCCGCGAGGGGTCGCATCGACCGTTCGATCTCCTCGGCGCAGCTTCGGAAGTCGGCGGCCGTGCCGCCGATCGGGTCCCGCAGGTCGTCCATGCCGGGGGCGGCGGGTTGCAGCCGCCCCCGGGCCCGGGCGGCGGCCTCGACCGCGGCCCGCAGCGGGTCGCCGGCGATTTCCTCCGGCGGCTCCGCCGCGGCCGCCAGCCGGCCGAACTGGCGCAGGGTGAAGGTCCGGTGCAACGCGGCCGGCGCCAGCGAGGTGCACACCGACCGCTGGCGCCGGGTCGCGGTCAGCACCAGCGTGGCGCCGGCCAGCAGATCGGCCGCGAGCCGGCGGCTGCGGAAGTCCGTCGGGTCCGCACCGGTCTCCGCCGCGACATCCGCGGCGTACGGGTGCATCGGCAGCCCTTCGAGCGCGTCGGTGCCCGCGCTGGCCACCGTCACCGGCCTTCCCGCCAGCAGCCGCCGGGCCAGGAACTCGGCCATCGGCGAGCGGCACAGGTTGGCGTGGCAGACGAACAGCACCCGGTCGGTCATCGGGACCCCTCTCGTCGGTGCCGTCGCGGGCAGGCTCGCCGCGACGGCGGAGCGCCGGCGGTCGCGGCCGGACGCGGAGGGGTTGCCCGCATCGTACGCGGGCCCGGTCTCCGAACGCCGCGCTGCCGCGCCGGTGCCGGCGATCCACCCGGCGGTGACCGGATGAGGATCGGGATCCTGTCGTACCACTTTCCGCCGGAGCCGGCCTTCATTCCGGGCAGCCTCGCCGAGGAGCTGGCCGCGCGCGGGCACGAGGTCCGGGTGCTCACCGGCTTCCCGGACTACCCGGGCGGGCAGGTCTACCCGGGTTGGCGGCAGCGGTGGCGGCACGAGACGCGCAGCGAGCGGCTGACCGTCCGGCGGGTACCCCGGTACTCCGGCGGCGACGGGTCCACCGGCACGCGGATGGCCAGCTACCTCTCGTTCGCGGGCAGTGCCACACTGGTCGCCCGGCGGTTCCTCGCCGGCATCGACGCGCTCTACGTCTTCCAGCTGCCGGCCACCAGCTTCGCCGCCGCCGGCGTACTGCGGCTGCTCGGGCGGGTGCCCACCGTCCTGCACGTGCAGGACGTCTGGCCGGAGGAGGCCACCGGCGGCGACGCGCGGTGGGCCGCCCGGATCGGTGCCGCGACGGCGCGGACCTACCGGGCCGCGGACCGGATAGCCGTCGTCGCGCCGTCGATGCGGGAGCTGGTGGTGACCGGGGGCGCCGACCCGGCCCGGGTGTCGGTGGTGCTCAACTGGACCGACGAGCGGATCTTCCAACCGGCGCGACCGAGTTCGGCGGCGCGTCAGCTGGTCCGCCGGGACGGTCGCTGCGTGGTGATGCACGCCGGGACGATCGGTGCCCGCCAGGGGCTGGAGACTGCGGTACGGGCGGCGGCTGCCCTCGACCGCACGCTGGACCTGGTCCTGGTGGGCTCGGGCGCGGACGAGCGGCGGGTGCGGGGGCTCGCCGCCGATCTGCGCGCCGACAACGTCCGGTTCGTCGAGCGGCGCTCGCCGGTGGACATGCCGGACCTCTACGCCGCCGCCGACTACCAGCTGGTGATGCAGCGCGACCTGCCCGAGTTGAACGGGACCGTACCCGGCAAGTTGCAGGCGGCGCTCTCCTGCGCGGCACCGGTGGTCGCCTCCGCCGGCGGTGACACCGCCGAGCTGGTGGAGCGGGCCCGGGCCGGGCTCTCCTGCCCACCCGAGGACTGGGCCAGCCTCGCCGACCGCTTCTGGCTCGCCGCCACCATTCCGCCGCCGGCCCGGACCGACATGGGCCGTCGCGGGCGGGAGGCGTACCTGCGCGAGATGTCGCTGCCGGCGGGCGTGGACCGCATCGAGCGGATGCTCCGCGACGCCGCGGCGACCGGCGTTTCCGCCCGCTGAGCGGCGCGAACAAACCTCTCGTAATGAGTGAGAACCGCCATAACGTCACGTTATCGGGCGCGAGGCTGTTAAGAACATCGAAGGTATGGGGCTTCTGTCCGGTTCCAGGAACGGGGAGTGTGGAGTGACGGAGAGCGTACGATCCCATCGTCGGCGGAGCCGGTCCCGCCGTCGCAGGCGTGCCCGCCTGCGACGCGTCCTGCTCGCGGGCCTGGTGGTCGGCTCCCTGCTGCTGGTGACCGGCGGTTGGGTGGGGTTCCGTGGCTGGCAGGCCCGGGCCCACCTGTTGAACGCCGCCGGCCTGGCCCGGGAACTCAGTGCGCAGGTGGTGGGTGGGGACACCGAACGGGCCCAGCGCACCCTCGCGGCGTTGCAGGACCAGGCCGGTGCGGCACGCGGTGCCACCGATGATCCCGGGTGGTGGATCGGCCGTCGTGCGCCGCTGGCGGGGGACAACCTCGGGGCGGTGCGGCAGATCGCGGTGGCCGTCGACGACCTGGCGCGCCAGGCCTTTCCGACGCTGCTCCGAGCCGACCTGACCAGCCTGGTGCCGACCGAGGGGCGGCTCGACGTGGGCCGGCTCCGCAGCGTCTCCGCCGAGTTGTCCACCGCGAACGAGGCGGTCCAGCAGACCCGGCGCGACCTGGCGGCGGTCTCCGGCGACGGCCTGGTCAGCCAGGTCCGCCAGGCCCTCACCGACCTGCGCGGGGAGATCGATCGGCTGGCCGGGCTGACCTCGGCGGCCGACCAGGGCGCGCGACTGCTGCCGGCGCTGCTCGGCGCCAACGGGGCACGCCGATACCTGCTGGTCTCGCAGAACCTGGCGGAGCTGCGCGCCACCGGCGGCATGTTCGGCGCGTACGCGGTGATCGAGGCCGAGGGCGGCCGGGTGCGGATGGGGCGCCAGGACAGCAGCGCCTCGCTCGGCCAGTTCACCCCGCCGCTGCCGCTGACCAAGGAGGTGCGCCGGCTGTGGACCGACCTGCCGGGCATCTACCCGGCCGATGTCAACCTCACCCCGCACTTCCCGACGGCGGCTGCCCTCTACCGGGAGATGTTCCGCCGCAAGACCGGGACGAAGGTCGACGGCGTGCTGGCCGTCGACCCGGTGGTGCTCTCCTATCTGCTCAAGGCCACCGGTCCGGTGCTGGTGCCCGGCGCGGTGCCGCTGGCCAGCGACACCGCGGTGCGGACCCTGCTCAACGAGACCTACCAACGGCTCGGCAACAAGCAGCAGGACGAGTACTTCGCCGCCTCGGCGGCCGCGGTCTTCGACACCTTCTTTAAGAAGAATGTCAACCCGAGGGTGTTGTTGTCCGGATTCGACCGTGCTATCACGGAACGCCGGATATTGTTCTGGAGTGCCCACCCGGAGGAACAGCGGACAGTCGGCGACAGTCGGATGGCCGGGACGCTTCCGGAACAGGACACCGTGCCGACGGTCGGCGTGTTCCTCAACGACGGCAGCGGCGCGAAGCTCGGCTACTACCTGCGTCCGGCGGCGACGCTGGCGGTCGGCGAATGCCGGTCCGACGGTCGCCGTGAACTCCGGCTGCGGGTCACCCTGCGCTCGACGGCGCCGAAGTCCGGTCTCAGCAAATCGGTCCTCGGCCTCGGCCTGGCGGGTGACCCGTACACCGTCCGCACGCTGGTGTCGGTCTTCAGTCCGGCGGGTGGGGCGGTGGTCGACGCCCGACTCGACGGGGCCGAGGCGGCAATGGGCAGCGGCACCGAACGGGGCCGCCAGGTCGCCACGGCGAACGTGGAGGTCGGCCCCGGCGCCAGCCGGGACCTGGAGGTAACCGTCCTGACCGGAAAGAAGACCGGCACAGGAAAGGCCGAGCTGTGGCTAACCCCCACGGCCACCCCATGGACCACCCAAGTAGATACCGCACCAAGCTGTGACCAGTAGGAGGGAACCAATCATGCGGCTATCCCGCATCATCATGGCGCTCACGGTCGGTCTGGCCGTGGTGGCCGTGCCGACCGCAGCGGGGGCGGCCCAGCCGCAGCCGGCGCCAACAGTCACGGACACGCCACAACCACCGCCGTACGTCCCGCAGCCCGCGTCGCTCACCGTGAACCGGCCGACCATCAACCTCGGCGAGACCGTGGTCCTCACGGGCCGCAACTTCGGCCCGAACGAGACGGTCGACATCGTGGTCTCGGTGACCCCGCTGGCGGCTCCGGCGGCGAACCAGCCGCGCCGCAGTGACGGCAGCACCGTCGCGATGGCGCCGGTGGCCTACCAGGCGAGCGCGCCGCTGAGCTTCACGGCGTACACCAACTCGCAGGGCCGGTTCACCAAGCACTACAAGCCGCACGTGACCGGTCTGCTGACCTTCACCGCGACCGGCCGGGAGTCCGACCGGACGGCCAGCACCGAACTGCGTGTGCTGGACAAGAAGCAGCCTCCGCTGCCCGTCACGGGCGACAGCCTGGGCACGCCGATGAAGATCGGCGGCGGGATGGTCGGCGCGGGCGCTGTGCTGCTGCTCCTGACGCTGGCCTGGCGCAGCCGTGGCCGGTTCGGAATGGGTTCCGCGCGCTGACGCGGCACCGTTCCGGGTAGGGCCCGGAGAACCATTGCTGGCGCCCGTCGGAGTTTCCTCCGACGGGCGCCAGCCTCTTGGCGTCACCCGCCGCCGGCGAACGTCCATCGCGCTCGCCCGGCGGCACGGTCCACGCTCGAGCGTCAGCAGGCGGGATAGAGCCGGCGGGTGCCGACGCCCGCCGCGTACGCGGCCCGGTCGCTGAACCGGCAGCCGTAGTCCGCGGCGGCGACCGCCGCGCGATCGGTCACCGTGTCGCCGGCCGGCCGCTTGCCGGCGCGGACCCAGGAGACCAGATCGTCCCAGGCGGCGCCGGCCTCGGCCGGGGTGAACTCGCAGTGCTGCGTCGACCGGATCGCCCGCTGCACGAGCAGCCGGCTCCGGCCGTGCCGCGCCACGTCCGCGGCGTACGTCTGCTCCATCGAGAACGGTACGAACAGGTCGCCGAGGCCGTGCAGGCTGAGCACCGGCGCGGTCGGCCGGCCCGCGATCCGCGGCACCTCGGTGAGCGTCGGCAGCAGCCGCTGGCGCAGGTTCTCGGGCGCGACCCGTCGCACGGTGGCGTTCACGTCCACCGGACTGTTCGGCGCGTAACGGGTGAACAGGTTGGTGGAGAGCTGGCCCGGACGTTCGGCGGGGGAGTCGCCGCCGCTGGTGACGCTGATCGAGAAAAGGAAGTCCTTCCAGACCGCGAAGGCCGCCGTCGCGCCCGGACGCGGACCGCCGGAGCGGTTGACGGTGATGTCCCGCAGCTGCTTTCCCAGCTCGTTGGTGGTGTCCGGGCCGGTCGGGGTGAGCCCGGCCAGGCCCAGGGCCGCCTGGATCCGCGGCACCGCATTGGTCAGGTAGTCCGCCGGCGTCGGATAGGCGGGCACCCCGGCGAGCGCCTGGGCGACCAGGTTGTAGTCGAGGAAGAAGTCCAGCAACGTCTGGTCGCCCAGCACGCCGCACATCGGCAACGCCCCGTCGTAGTAGCCGGGGTACTGCTCCAGCGAGCGGGCGGTGACGTACCCGCCCATCGACACCCCGGTCAGGTACGTCCGGTGGGGACGCTTGACCACCCGGGCGAAGTGGTCGGCCAGGTCCTTCGTGCTCAGCACGCCAGAGCGGATGTTGAACCCGTTGCGGTCGTACGACGACGACGCCCACGCGTACCCCTGCTCCAGCAGGCGTTGCCGCAGGCCGAAGCCGGGCGTCTCGGTGGTGAGGACGTTCTCCTGGCCCCGGTAGCCGTGCGCCCACATCACCAGGTCGCCGTTCCACCGGGCCGGGACCTCGATGATGTAGCCGGCGTGGCGGTGCACCCCCTGACGTACCACGGTGGGCTTGCCACCCACCACCAGCGGCGCCAGGGGTGGATTCTCGATGGTGTAGCCGGGCAGCGGCTGCGTGTCGCCGGAGCCGCGGTCGGCGGCGGTGGCCGGCGCGGCGCCGGCCAGCCCGACCGCGAGGGCCAGGCTCGCGGCGGCGGCGATCAGACGGCGGAGGCTGTGGGCGGACGAGGACAGCATCGTGCTCCCCCTCGGACGGGTGTCGCCCACCGGGGCGACCAGGCGGGACGGATGCCTACCGGCCGGTAGCGCCCTGAACCTAGGACCGGCGTCGAGCACTGTCAATGGCTGTGCTGACCTCCCGGTCAGTCCATCGGCCGACCTTCCGTCCACCGGCCGAGCCGTCCCCGAGTGCGGGTCACCGGCGTCGTCCGGTTCACTGGGCGGCGTGAACGACTCCTCTTCGCTGTCACCGGGCGATCCGGCTTCCGGCCTCGATTCGGTCTGGGTCGCGGCGCGTACCTCCCGTGCCTGGCTGGACGCGGCCAACGGGACCGGGCAGCAGGAACTCACCTGCCGCATCCTCAAGCTCACCGAGGAGGCGGGGGAGGTCGCGGGCGCCTGGATCGGACTGCTGGGGCAGAACCCGCGCAAGGGCGTGACACATACCCGGGAGGATGTGGCCGCCGAACTGGCCGACGTCGCCTTCACCGCCCTCGTCGCCATCGAGAGCCTCGGCCTGGACGCGCGGACCGTCCTGGACCGATGTGCCACCAAGGTCCTCGGCCGGATCGCGGACACTCCCGATCCGACCTGATCCGAGCGACCCGCTTTCTCCCGCCCTGGCCACGGAGCCCTCGCATGCGCCAACTGATCTCGCGCCGGCTTGATCCACTCGGTTCCGCCACCATGGCGTCGTCGGGCGCTTGATCCACACCGTTTCGCCACCATGGCGTCGTCGGGGCGCTTGATCCACACCGTTTCGCCGACATGGCGGTGTCCCTCCCGGGCGGTTTCAAGCGGCTGTTGCAACGAGGTGCTTGTTGAGTACCTCGGCAGGATTCTGCCAGTCGAGGGTTTGGCGGGGTCGTCCGTTGAGTTCC